>JBBQDH010000127.1:0-17031 GCA_038319515.1 Bryobacterales bacterium | reverse complement strand
AGAAAGGCGAGGAGTACGGCCAGTGGGAGCAGAAGCTGCAGTGAACGGGATTTCTTCATATCGCGGTTACCCGAAGCACCGGGAACATGCTGCCTGGCTGCAGAGCTGCCGTGAGTTCCGGCAGACGCCATGGACCGAACTGCGATTCCGGTTCCAGGAGCAATGCCAGCAGGCTGCCGCCGGTCTGGCGGGAGGGGAACAGAACGAAGCGGTCAGGATCCGCAAAAGCCTGCTGCAGACTACAGGAAGGAATGGGAGTGGAGTCTTCTTCACATACGGCTGAAATCTCGTCGATGCGGTAGGACTCCCAGGTGGAGGTCCCCAGTTCGGCCTGCGAGGTGGTGGTGAAACCGTGTTTTTCCAGGACTTCCATGACAGTCGTATGATTTCGGGGCACGGCGTAGGCATCAGGCATCCCGACGCTGCGCGTCGCTTTGACTACCGGGAGATAGCTGCCGGGGAGTTGCACGGTGGATATCTCGCCTCTGCTGGCTGACTGCATTTCCATGAAGCGCCCTGTTTTCGATCCTGTATAGCGGTAACGCAGAGGAACCTGGTCCGCAGCGCGCCTCGGCCTGTTTTGCAGCAGAGCGGAATTTGCAGCGGCCCAGTCAACCACCGCTTCAACTGATCGTAGCAGCGCCTCCCGGGGTGGAATGAACTTCAGGGCGTCATCCGGCGACGCGCGGCGACCTTCCAGCAACACGGCGGGCACGTCGAGGCGCATGGCCAGTCCGTTGCGGGCGTCGAAGATCTCGGCGGTACTGTGACGCACGACGCCGGGGCGGATGAGAGTGTAACGGTCGCAGCGGATATGGGCCTCGGCCATGCGGCGATTCAGGAAGTCGTTTGCCTGCGCCTGCGCGGCGCGGCCAAGAACAGTGCGGACGGCCGGGTTGGTGGGGAAATCGAACATGATGTCCTGCGGGAATACGAAATCCCAGGGGAGGAGTTCCTTGCGCCAGGGCCGGTAGGTGTGAACGTCCAGCACCAGATCGGGCTTCCACTGGCGGGCGAAGGCGTGGATGGCGGCGGTTTCGGGGGCGGCCAAAAGGAGGTGGTCGCGATTGAGATCGAGATCGCGGGCGTTTCGCCGGGTGTTGGCGGCGGATCCGTCAGGGTTGCCGTCAGCAACTACGGCAATATGGACTTCGGCATGGCAGGTGCCGTCGCGGAACTGACCCACGAAATCGCGCGCGGCTTCGCGGGCGTCGGGCTCGTCACCGTGCTGCCCGGCGAGGATGAAGATGCGCAGTGGTGCGTGCGGATCTCCGCAGAATTGGACGGTCAGCGCTCTTGACTGAACCGAATGCCCGATGGTTTCGGTCACTCCGTACGCGAAGCCTCCGCGATAGCCTTTGCTGTGTTCCCGATGACGATGCGGGCGAGCCGGTTCCCGCTGCCGCGTGAGGAGGCCACCGGGATGGGGCTTCTATCGGAGAATTCGCGCTTGAAAAGGGGCGCGTTGGTAATGAGGCCGGAAACGGCCCAGACATCCAGCTTGCAGCGCCGCACGAAGTCCGTCGCATAAAGCAGCGAGGCGGAACAGAGGCCGGCGACCAGCACGCCGCGAACGCGGCTGCGGACTTCCGGAGATTCGAGCAGGGCCTGCGTTTCGGGCTGCAGGATGCCGTCGGCAATTTCCATGATGACGATTCGGGCTCCGGCGCGACCGCAGGCTGCGGTCATGAGATCCATCAGGCGGATGAGGTCGGGCAGCGACTCGCCGTAGGTGGAGGGAAAGCCGTAGTCGCTGAAATCGGTGGCAAGGAGGGCACCGGTCGCACGCATCTCGTACAGGTCGCGGGGAGATGCGCTGCCGGTAAGTTTGCAGCCAGCGACGGGAACTCCGCCGGCCACCAGAGCGCGCAAAGCTTTTCGGGTGACGGTGGTTTTTCCGGAATTCATGCCCGTGCCGACAACCAGCACCACTTCCGGCGCGATTTTCAATTCTGTGCCAGGAGGCGGTGAACTCAGGGGAAAACCCAGTTGTTTGGTATTCGCCCGTGTGCCCGCCTGGTCGCCAAGGTAGCCCAGGAAGCTCACGGATGTGGGACGAGCGACTTCCCGATTGCGATTCGTGACGGTTCCGACAAGACCGCTCGCGGTGAGCAGATGCAATCTCTGAAGATCCTGGACCCGGCCTTCGAAGACATCGGTGGCATAGCGATTTCCGAACACGCCGACGATGAGGTCGCCTTCATAGAGGCGGGTGCGTTGTTCCGACTCCGTCTCCAGCCGGCGGTGGTGCCCGATTCTTTCGACCCGAAATACGCCGACGTCGGCAGGCTGCGGGGCGGATTTATCCGGCAGCATGCCATACCGCAGTTCCGGCGCGTCGCCAAGAAGTCGGCGGCATGCCCAGGCCCACCGGACGGCAGTGAAATCGAAAGATTCACGGGCTCCGGACGCGGGAACTACTGCCTGATCGATGACGGATTGCATAAGTTTGAGCGCGGGCCGGTGATGGTCTCCGGTTACAGTCCAGTGACTCCTGCACCATGCGTCGCGGCCTGTGCGCAGTCAATGTTAGCACCTGCGGAAGCAGTTGTGGCCGGGGAAATTTGACCTCGGCACCGGCGATAATTTTCCGGTGTTGTCCCGTACTGTTTTCGAAATGCCCGGACGAAACTGGAAGCGTGTTCGTAGCCGACTTCAAAGGTAATTTCCTTGATTCGCTGGTCGGTCGATATCAGGAGCCGGGCGGCTCTCGCCAGCTTTTGCTCACTGATTGCGTCGCGAATTGCCCTTCCCAGTTGCCCGCGGAACAGATGCTGAAGGCGCGAAGGACTGAGATTCACCAGTTCCGCCAGCGCACGGACATCCTGAGTGGAGTCTTGAGCAATCGCATCGAGAATCCGCAGCAAACGGTGGTCTATGGCGGTGGTTGAGGAAGACCGGAGCTCAGGCATGAGCTGTGAGAACGGGCAAATCGGCACCGACCGGGCAGAGACTTCGGAGCATGGTCTGGATTGTCATGTCGATCAACGTGTCTTTGTCGCCCCAGGGGAAGCTGGGCTTGACGATGAAGAGGGCGGTAAGACCGTGCAGCCCGGCCCAGATCACCTGACTGACCAGATCCGGGGAGCCGTCGACAAGTTCGCCGGCTTCCATGCACAGAGCGACGCCGCAGCGAAGCTGGTAGAAGGCTTCCATCGCCTTGGGGAACTTCTCCAGAACTTCATCCGGGGCGAGACGCTGTCCGGAATCGAGGAGGAATGCAACGGTGTACTGGTCGGGATGCCGGAGACCGAAATCCACGTAGGCACGGCAGCACTTCAGCAGCGCTTCCAGCGGGTCGGCGGCGGCGCAAACGATGTCGAGAAAAATGCCCGAAAGCTGGGAGAAAGTCTCTTCGCAAACGCATTCAAAGAGAGCGGCCTTGTCCTTGAAATGCAGGTAAATAGTGGTGGGAGAATATTCGATTTTCTCCGCAAGGCGCCGCATGGAAAGCTGTTGATAGCCCTCATTGGCAAAAACCTGCAGGGCCGCACTCAGGATTTCCTGGCGGAGATCCCGACGCTGTCGTTCTTTGCGCTCAGAAATACCCAAGTGAGGAAAAGTAACACGCTTAGCCCTTTCCAGTCAAGCCGGAGGGATCGCGCGGGTGCGCGCCATGAAATATGGAGGCCTCGGGAGAGCTCCCCAAAACGACAGAATCCGAGGGTGCCTGTACGCGGGACAAGTTAGAGCCGGCTGTCCCCGCGACGGGTCCGATTGCTGCTGTAAAAACCCGCCGGCGGCCAGACCGCCAGCGCTGCCTATGCATAACTCACAGACCGCGTGTATACTTTTTTATTGTGTGCCCGGATTCGCGGGACGAGTTACAGATTGCTCCACCAGCCGGGAGAAGGCTCCAGGCCGCGGTATTGACTGCCAAAATGGACGAGCGGCTCCCCTTCCCGGTAGTCGGCCTGCATCGCTTTTCCGATGAGGATATCGTGGTCGCCGGCGCTGACAATCTCATATCGTTCACACTCGATTGTCCCGAGCACATCCGGGAATAGGGGCGCGCCCCCCAGCCCTGCCCGCCATGTGACACCGGCGAAGCGGTCATAACCGGAACCGGCAAACTGTTGGGACAGACTGCGCTGGGCCTCACTGAGAATGTTGACGCCAAAATGCGAGGCCTCACGGAAGATGTCGATCAGCTTCGTGCCGGAGCCGACACAGACCAGGATCAGGGGTGGATTCAGCGAAACTGAGCTGAACGAACTGGCCGTCATCCCATGAGGAACACCGTCGCTGCCGACTACTGTGACAATTGTGATGCCGCTGGCAAACCGACTGCAGGCCCGGCGAAAGTGCCTGGCGTCGAGGGGTGAAATCTCTGGCGGATCCGCTGCGGCGGACGAGGTTTGGGAGGGCCCTCCGGGCTGGGTCCGGTCGCTCGACATGCGTATTCTGAGTTTAAAGGTTCCTGTGGAGTATTGCAACGATGTGTCAACGGATAGAGACGTGCTAAATGACACAGGCAAGTCGCGCAAAGGGTTCGATTTCAGACGTCTCCGAAGCGCTTAACAGCGTTAAAAAACATCACGTTGCCACTCTACATTTATCGCTTGCGCAATTGGTCCTAAATCTCTTACTGTTACTTGGTAAGCAATTTTCTTAGGGAAGACACTGATGGAACATTCTGCGAAGCACGATAGTACGGCAGCACCGGCGGCGGAAGCTCCGACCGACGCTCCTCATCACAAGAAGGCCGGAACGTCTTCGAAAGGCACAAGGCGCCTGATGGAGATTGATCGCAGGGTGACCAAAGCAGTTCGGCGCGTAACAAAGGCGCTGGATAGCGGAGTCAACGAGTACGCTGAGCGTCGCGATAAGTCAAAGGTGGCCCGCAAAGACGGTGTGGTGACAGATTTCGTGGAGAACGTCGCCTACGGCATGTCTAAAGCGGTTTCGACGGCCAGTCCGCTGATCCACGATGCCGCAGAGCTGGTCAATTCGGCTCCGGTGAGAAAACAAGTCAGAAAAGTTGCGCGAACTTTCGGCAAGATTCCGTTTATTAACTGAGATGTGTCGTTTTTGAGGGAAGGTGGGTCCCGGAGTAGCGGGATCCCTGAGGCTGGTCCGGCAAAAGGTCCAAACCGGAACAGACTCCTCACGTTGATCAGCCCAAGACCGCCTGAAGACGGTCACGGCAGCAGCAGTATCGGAGAAGTCAGCACCCGCGAGTGTGTGTGAGGATCTCCTGACAGGAAGAACGCCGGAGCGCTGCTGTGGCTCCTGCCCATTGACTTCCTGATCGAGCGGATCTGAGTTTCGGCCCAGCAGCCGGAAACACATTTATTCTGGCCCCCTGTTCGGGAACGTCCAGGATAGCCGCTCCCAAAAATAAACGAGATTTGAAAAAACGAAGGCGAATGCCCGCCCGGCTGTGCAGTGTTCAAAAACATGCCCTATTTTGCGATGCAGTACCAGATTCTGTTTCACGACACGATGGCTTATGGGTCACACCACCATATGACAAATTTTAAATTTCAAAACGTCGCTCGTGAAACGATCCTGTTCGAAACGTCAGTAAATGGAGTACGTTGTTTCGACGAACAGGCGAAAGATATTGTGATGTTAACCAGAGAGGCTTACAGCCTGAATCTGGCGCCTGTCTGGCTGGGCCGGAAAGTGGGGATTCTGCTTTCCTACGAGGAGCCTTCGCGAAGCACGGTGAGACTTTGCTTCCGGGTGGTAGATCAGGCCGGCACGCCGGTTTGCTGCGGCTACCAGACCATGATCATGGTGCACAAGGACACCCATGAACTGGTTCCGGCGCCGCCGTTTCTGGTGGATTTCCTGAAGGTTGAGTCCGAGAGAAACCTGATCGAACCGCTGACGAGCCCCGGCTTTGCGGAATCGCTGAAGGCCGGGAGCACAGCGGTAAAGCGCATTTTCCCGGAGAGCATCCGGCAGTTGGGTAAGGCTGTAGCGAATGCGCCGAGAAGGTCGGCATACCCGCAGATTATCGATGAAAGTTTAAGAGAGTACGAGTTTCAGGACTAGCGTTATGGCAAATATCCAGTCGGCGGGAAAACCGGTATTTACCTTTCCAGGGCAAGGCTCGTTCAGCGGTGAGACGTTGCGAGAACTGTTCGGCAACCCGAGACACCAGGCGGAATTCGCGAGCGCGAACGAGACCACGAAACGGATTTTGGGGCACGAGTTTCTTCCGCTGGCCGGAAGCTCTTCGGCAGAAGAACGCGAGGCGATTCTGCAGAAGTGTCCGGAGCTGGATCAGGTGGGAATTTACGTTACCGACTACCTGATCGCCGCAGGGCTGATTGACGCGGGTCTGAAGCCTGGCATGCTGCTGGGCCACAGTTTTGGGGAACTGGCGGCACTGGCGATTGCCGGCGTTTACTCGTTTGAGACCGGTCTTCGGATTGTTTGTCAGCGAAGCGCGACGCTTCGGATGATCACGGGTGGTGGTCGCATGGCTGCGGCGTCATGCGATGCGGAGCGTGCGGGAGAGGTTCTGCAGACGTTGGCACTTCCGTCGCTGCAAGTCGCGGTGATCAACCACCGCAGGCAGACGGTAATTGCAGGGTTGCCTGCCGATCTTGAGAAGCTTGGCGTTGCAATGGCCGCGCAGGGGATTGGCGTGACAGTTCTGAAGTCGCGATACCCGTTCCACTCTGCAATGCTGCGCCCGGCAGTGGAACCTTTCCGGCTGATTCTGAGCGCATATGATTTTGCCGCGCCCCTGATTCCGGTTTATCTCTGCACGGAACGCACCATTTACACGGGTGGCGATCTGTCGGTGGTCCTTTCAGAACAGTTCTGCAGGCAGTTGAACTTCGCGGGCCTGGTCAGCGATCTGCACCGGGCCGGCCATCGCCGGTTTGTGGAGTGCGGCGCGGGAAATATGGTGACGAAGGTTACGGTCGAATCCGGGCCGGATGGAATTGATGCCCGCGCAGCGGCTCCTCTGGCGGTCGGCGTGGCGAAGGGCTCTGCCGCAATTCTTAAAGAATTCGGTCTCGCAGGCGTGCCTGCCGCGCCCCGGGCGACGGAACTGACTCTGCTTGCAAAGGATATGCGTTCGCTTCTGGAACGTGCTTCGCGAGTCCTTGATGTGGGGGTCGGGAATATTCCGACGGATGCGGTGCCCGCGGCCGTAACGGCCCTGGTGCCGGAACAACTGCCGCCGCCAGAAGTCTGCGACAACGACCCGATCGCAATCGTGTCACTCGGCTGTGTACTTCCCGGCGCGCAAAGTCCGGAGCAGTATTGGAACAACATCATGACCGGTGTCAGCGGCATTGCTGACCTGGGAGTGAACGACCCGACAGCGATCACCGATTTCTACTCCGGCAGCGCGGGCCACGATCTGAAGATCGTTCCCGATAAGACTTACACCCTGCTGAGTGGCCACGCCGGCACGATTGTGTACGACGCGGACTTGCTGCAGGCTGCTTATACTGAAACCGAATTCTACAGGCTGACACGCGCGGAAAAGCTTCTCGCGATGGCGTCGGCGCAGGCTTTCAGGGGCGGCTTACGGGCGGCGCTCGCGGGCATTCCCGATGACCGTATTGAATGCGTGCTGGGTGCGACCGCCGACGGCTTCCAGGAATACGATTACGCGGTCTTCGAGGCCAGTATGCGGGAAACGCTGGCAAAGGTGGAGCCCGAGCAGGAAGTGTGTGCGGCGTTCTCGACTTCGCTGCGCAGAATCTGGGGCGAACCCTGGGATGACAATCCGCGCCGCGCTCAAAGTGACAGCTGCCGTGCGGTGATTCAGCAGTCGGCAGGGCGACCGATCCGGACTTACATGATTGATGCGGCCTGCTCGTCTTCGCTGTACGCGATCGGGCTTGGCGTGACGGCGCTGCAGGATCACACAAAAGACGTAATGCTGGTGGGTGGTGTGTTTGCCCCGGCCATGGCGAACAGCGCTCTGTTTGCACAGTTCCGCGGGTTGAGCCCAACGGGCAGCCGTCCACTGGACGCGACCGCCGATGGCGTGATCTTCGGCGAAGGGTCTGGCTTGCTGGTTCTAAAGCGCCTTTCCGACGCGATCGCCGCGGGTGATAAGGTGCTGGGTGTTGTTCGCGGCGTTGGCGTATCGAGCGACGGCAAGAGCCCGGCGATCAATGTGCCGCAGTCCAAAGGCCAGAGCATCGCGATTCGGCGTGCTTACGAACAATCGAACATCGATCTCAACACGATTCAATACGTGGAAGCGCATGCCACAGCGACCCCGGTGGGTGACGCGGTGGAGTTCGGCGCACTGCGCAGCGCGATTACCCGCGACCCTTCCCTGCCGCGCATTGAACTGGCGAGCGTAAAAGCCCTGATCGGTCACACGGGCTGGGCTGCAGGGGCTGCTTCGGTGATCAAGCTCTGCCTGGCTTTTGAGAAGCAGACGGTTCCGCCACAGTTCCACTACAAGTCGCCAAATCCGCAGATCAACCTGGAAGATTCGCCGTTCAAAATTTCGACCACGGCATATCCCTGGCCCGCGAATATCGGCCACTATCCGCGCCGTGCCGCGATCAACGGTTTCGGTTTTGGCGGCACGAACGCCCACCTGATCCTGGAGGAGTACCACCCGGCGTATCATGCGCGGTTGTGCAAAGGCGTGAAGGCGAAATCACCTCAGCCGACGACGCTGGCCGTGATTGACGCGGCGGCGTTGTTCCCGACAGAGAATGGTTTTGAAGGTGCGGCTCCCACGGCGTTTACGGCGTTCCCGCGCACCTCGCTGCGGCTGCCGAAAGGTAAAAGATTACTGCCCGATGTGACCGAACACATGGATCCGGGGCAGTCGCTCGCGATGCTGGCGGCGGAACGAGTGCTGCCTGCTCTGGGTGACAGCCTGAAGGACCTGCGCGGCGAGATTGGCGTGGTGATCGGTGTGGAATCGAAGCTGGAGCGCGGCATTACGGCGAACCAGCGGATCTTCCTTGATCGGCTGAAGCGGTTGTTCGCGGAAGACAGGCAGCCGGATGCGCTATCGCCGGAAGTTCGCGCGGCGATTCTTGAAAAGGTTTCGGAACAGGTCCGCAAAGATATTATTCCTTCGGGCCCGTACACGCTGCCCGGTTTGATGCCCAATGTAATCTCAGGGCGCGTGGCCAACATGTTTGAACTGAACGGACCGAACGTGGTGATCGACATGGGCGAGAATTCGCTTTTCCAGTCGATTGCCGTAGCACGCGACTTCCTGACTCACGGGGAGTGCAAAGCGGTGCTGGCCGGTGGCCTGAATGCGGTGCGCACAGCGCCAAACGAGGCGGAAGCCGCGTTCCTGATGGTGCTGACCACGGAAGAGACAGCGAAAGCGCTGAACCTGCCAGTGGCGTGCCTGTTGACGGTTGGAAACTCCCGCCCACAGGCAGCCAGGACAGCGCGGCAAGGAATGGCTTATCGCGGAGCCGAGGGAACAATTGCCCTCTCTGAGGCGATTGCGAAGGTTCGGGAAGGGCACGCGGAAATCTCCGTGATGGAGTCCCACGGCAATACCGTGATGGCTCGCGAGTTGATCCTGCGCCCCACGAAACCGGTTGCGGCAGTTGCAGCAGTTGCGGCAGTGCCCATCGCGAAACCGGAGATCAGGCAACACGAGGCACCGGCCGGGGCTTCCTACGCTTTCGTCAGGAATACGCCGATTTATGATTTCACTCCGGTGGAGACGCCTGCGGCCCTTCCCCCGGCCACTGTCGCGAAATCGGACCGCAACATTCTGTTCGTGATCGACCAGCCGGGCCACTGGCGGCAACTGGAAAAGAACGGTTCGCTGCGCGGCCTGAATTATCACGTGTTGAGTGCCCAGGCGGCGCAGCTGGACAACTCAACACTGGTGGATATCACGAGTGAAGAGGACGTGAAGAAAGTCCTGGGTTCCCTGCCCTTCCGGTTCCAAACCATCATCCCGGTGAAGTTCCTGGGCGGCAGTTTGCCGGACACTCTGCTGACCAGCGAACCCGGCCCTGCACTGGGGCTGACGGATCTGGTTTTCGCCGTCTGCCGCAGCAACTACGAAGGCATTCAGAGCGGCTCCCTCTCAGTGGGCTCGCTTTGTCTGGGCGCTTTCATCGGTGGTCGGCTGAATCCGTTTACAGGATTACTGGCGGGCTTCGTAAAATCGCTTGCCCGCGAGTTGCCCGCTGCCATCTGCCGCAGTCTGAACGTGGAAGAGAGCGATTTCCAGAAGGGGCTTGCACTGCTGGAAGCCGAACTCTCGCATCGTGATCCGGCGGTTGAAGTCTGCTATCGCGGCGCAAACCGGGCGGTGATTGAACTTTCGAAGATTGAACATATCTCTACCGGCGACGCTCCGTTGCTCGACTCCCACTCGGTCGTGCTGGCAACCGGCGCGGGCCGCGGCGTAACGGCAGTTCTGGCGGAAGAGATCCTGCGGCGCTTTGGCTGCACCGTCGTGGCGATTGGTCGCACGAACCCGGCGAAGGTTCCGGCGGAATACCTGGCGATGGACTACGCGACTCTATCGGACCAGGAACAGGCGTTCTACAAGACCGAAATGGCGAAAGGCGGCAAGAAGATTACGCAGCTTCGGGATCAGTTCCGCGCTTACCAGGCGGGCCACGAAGTCAACGAGATTGTGAAAAGCCTGTCTGCCATGCCGGGGCGGTTTGAATACATCAGTTCGGACATCACCAATGCCGCCGCGACCACGGCGATCGTTGAAGATGTCTACCGGAAATACGGTCGCATCGACATGGTGTTGCACGGCGCTGGTATTCAGATCTCAAAGCTGATGACGAAAAAGACGGTTGCGGATTTCCACAGCGTTGTCGGCGCCAAGATCCTCAGTTTGCAGACGATCTATCAAGCGTGCGAACGGTTGCGCGGTGATCACCCGGTTCACTATCACCTGCTGACCTCAGCCTTCAGCTATATGGGTAACGATGGTCAGCCGGATTACGGCGCAGTGAATGAATCGCTGAATCGGCTGGCGGATGTGATGGATGCGGTGCCTCAAAAAGCCTACGCTCCCGAAAGCGCAAGGCCCCGCTGGGCTTCCGTTGCGTGGCTCGGCTGGGCGGGCATTGGCATGACGCGCGGCTCGGAATTCGCGGCACTGGCTGCCAACCGTGGCCTGCGTGGCATTACCAAGAGCGAAGGGCAGGAGATCTTCTCGCACTTCCTGACTGGCGAGGCGACTTCGCCAATCAATATTCTGATGGCGGACGGTGAGCTGAAGTTCTACAGCGTCGCGACGAGGCCTGGCGTTTATAAGCCGAAGCCGGTGGTGCTTAAACCGGCACAGGCGCGGACGGCGAAGCGCAACAGTATTGCGATTGAACGCACCGTGACCGCAGATGGCGCGCCCTACATCCTGAACCATCTGGTGGACGGTATTCCGACACTGCCCGGCGCATTCCTGATCATGATGATTGGGGAGGCGGCGCTGGAGCTTCGTCCAAATCTGAAGATCACGGCCTTCGAAGACGCGGCGTTCCGCCGGTTCGTGAGGCTGCGCAGTGACGGACCAACGAAGCTGCGGCTAAATGTTTCCGTGGTGAGTGAAGACGAAACCGGCACCGTAATTCGTGTTCAGGTTGTCAGCGACTTCACGCACAAGAGCGGTAAGATCCTGCAGAAAGACGTGGTGCAGACTGAGCTTTCGGTTCGGATGGGCCCCGCCGTGGCCAGCGCGGGACGCCGGGTAAGTGGCAACGGCCACAAACTGGGCCGGTCCCTGTCAGATCCTTATGTGATGTCCGGTTCGCCCGTGCAGCTGGACGGGCCGTTCAAGACGCTCAACAACATCATCGTGGGCGACACGATTCGGTCTGCGGATTATCGCCCGTCCCACGGTAATGCGGCGTTCCTTTCCAGCCTGATGGTGATGGATTCGCTGTGGCGCTTCGGTGCGATCGACCGGGATAGCCAGAATACGCTGCCAGTCTACGTGCCGGAAGCCTGTAAGGTGATGAACGTTTATTACGACCTGAGTGACCCGGGCCATGGTTCGGCGCTCTCCCGCGATCTTTCGATGATGGGTTCCAACCCGACTGCCGACCACGACAAGCTGGTGATTGGCCCTGTTGAGGTTCGGGACCATGCGGGTTCAGTGTTGCTGACTGTCGAGGGCGGGATTTGCCGCAGGCTCGGCGAGGTACGGGATGAAGTCTGATCTTCGCCGCGGGCAGGTAGCCATGGTGGATTCGGCAAACATGTCGTCGACCGGATTCGCGGCGTACCTGTCACCCGCTGAGCTGGTGCAATCCGAAGTGATCGCGAGCCCTGGCCGGAGAGCCGAGTGGCTGGCAGGTCGCGTCGCGGCGAAGTATGCTTTCCTTCGTCGGGAAGTGTTTGGACCCGTGGAGCCAGGCGCCGGACTGCAGGCAGCGAAGGTTGGTGCGACTGAACTGGCAGAATTCGATCAGGCGATCTACACCTCTGTGGTGGTGACCCGTGACAAGAGCCCCGGAGGCGGGCCAGCCCGTGCCAGATGGGAGTCTGGCAGGGAGAGCGTACAGGTTGCCATTTCCCATGTTCACGGTCTGGCCTGCGCCTTTATCGGCGACACCACCGGCATCTACTCGGTGGACCTGGAAGCCTGCACACATCGTGTTCCCGAGTTCTACCAACACAATTTCACGCCCCGCGAACAAAGCTGGGCGAGTTCCACGGCCCGTTCGTTCGACGTAGATTTGGACTGGCTATACACACTGCTTTGGAGCGCCAAGGAGTGTTTGCTGAAGACCCCTGTGTTTTCGACGATGAGCCTGTGGAACATGCCGTCGCTCGAAATCAATGTTCTGGGCGGCAGTGAGCGCCTGAAACGACTGCACGATGCCACCAGCATTGCGGGTGATTTCGAGTTCCTGCGTGCGGACATTGCTCCGTCTGCCAAACACATTCAACTGGCCGTTGCCGCCACAACGGACCTTGTTCTGACCGCTATTACAAATCTGGATTGAGACCGCATATGACAGCCATCGACATCACAAAGATCGACACGACGAAGACAGGAAGCATGACGGAGTCTGTTCGCGACGTCTTCGCACAGGTGACTCGCTACCCGCTCGATATTCTGGACCCTTCCGCCAGTCTGGAGGAAGACCTCGGGATCGATTCAGTGAAGCTGGGTGAGATCTTTGCCGTTCTGCGCGAAAAATATGCACTGACGGACAAGCTGGTGGTGCCGCGCGAGAATCTGCGCAGCATTGAGACGATTGCCGAGAGTCTGCGGGAGTTTCTGGTGCTGCATCCGCCGGTCGCGCATAAGAACGGCAATGGCAACGGACACCACGCGCATGAAGTGGTGGCGGCTGTTCCGGCAGTGCTGGCTGTTGCGGCTTTCTCGACCGCCGATTTCCACGCGGAAGTGCGGAATGTGTTCGGTGACGTGACGCGTTACCCGCTGGATATTCTGGAGCCGCACGCGAACCTCGAAGAAGATCTCGGGATTGATTCCGTGAAGCTTGGGGAAGTTTTCGCAGTGCTTCGTGAAAAATACGCTTTGCCTGCGGTGCTTGATCTGCCTCGCGAGCGGATGACGACGATTGCGGGAATCGCGGAGAGTCTGGAACAGTATGTGATGGTGCGACAGGCGGTTCCGCCTGCCCAAATGGCCCTGCGGGCCACGAATGCTGATGCCGGCGAAGAAACCGGTGGCAAGACCACCGATGCTGCCGGGCTGCCCGATCAGCGCGGGGCTTTCGACCCTGACGATCTTCAGGGAACGGACGACAGGCGGAACCGCCCGTCGCACCCGGTGGTGCCCGTTGCGGTCGCAGTCGTCGACTTTGAAGACGGCGTCCGTGGAATCTTTGCTGAAGTTACGCGGTACCCGCTCGACATTCTGGATCCCGCTGCCAGCCTTGAGGAAGACCTGGGCATCGATTCCGTGAAGCTTGGGGAAGTCTTTGCTGTACTGCGCGAGCGATTCAACCTGCCGGAGACGCTGGACGTCCCGCGCGAGAGCATGAAATCAATCGGTGCCATTGCAGAAGCTCTGAAGAAGTATGTCGCGCCCGTTGCTGAGGCTCGACCCTTTGCCGCGCAGGCCCCCCTCACCAACGGAGTCTCACACACGCCGACGCCGCAACGCGCGCCGGAGGTTCGGGTCGTCGACAGAAACCGCCCGTTTGAAGGGAAGATCGCGCTGGTCACCGGTTCCGGTCGTGCTCTTGGTAAAGATGTTGCCGTCTATCTGGCCAGCCTGGGTGCTACGGTAATCGTGAACTCCTTCCACTCCCGAGAGCAGGGGGTGAAGACAGTCGAAGAGATCAAGGCCGCAGGCGGCAAGGCCATTCACGCCTGGGGTTCGGTGGCCAATCCGCAGCATGTGGAAGCGATCTTCGAAACCATCGAAAAGACTTACGGCGGTCTGGATTTCTTCGTCAGCAACGCCTCGAATGGCATGCTGGCGAAACTGGAAGACCTGACGCCGGACCACTTCGAGAAGGCTTACCGCACCAACGTGATTGGCCTGCACCAGTGCGCGATGCGTGCCTTGCACCTGATGAAGAAGCGTGGCGGGGGCAAGATCATCACGCTGTCTTCCCCCGCGTCGCACGGCTATGTGGACTACTTCGCCTGCATGGGGACCGTCAAGGCCGCCGTGGAATCCCTCACGAAGAGCATGGCCATCGAGTTTGCGAAGGACAACGTGCTGGTGAACTGCGTTTCACCTGGCCCGATCTATGGCGACCTGCTGAACAAGTGGCCGGAGAGCAAACGCCTGATCGCCGAGTGGGAACAGGCGACCGTTTGTGATCGTTTGTGTGAGGACCGGGACATCTCCCACTTCATTGGATACCTGCTGCAGGACGAGGTAAAACTCTTCACCGGAAGCGTTCTGGTGATGGACGGCGGCATTTCCGTGAGATGGGGCGGGTCCAGCGGACCCGTGCCCCGGACCGCGACTGAAACAACGAACACGGCAGCACAAAATGCTAATAACTTGGTTCTGGCCTAAGCGCACTTTCCAGTGTACAGTTGATTAACGGTGTAAAGTAAGCGTCGGAGAGAAATCTGTGCCGGGTCCAATACAGAGAATTCTGATGATCAAATCTGCGGAGGCGAGTTTCGCCGCCCGTGGTTTTGACGTGTCCGAAGCAGGGCGTGCCCGGAAACTGGAACGCATGCTGGAAAGCTTTATCGCCGGTTACAACACGGCGGTGACGACGGCCGACACCAAAATACTGGGCGAAAATTTACACGCCGGGTTTGATGAACATCACGTCGGCTTTGCGTTTGAAGGTATTGGACTTTATCTTGCCGCTCTGGACGTCGTGCTGCCCTTCGGCGGTGGTCGTCTGGACCGTTATTTACGGGGTAACGGCGAGAAGCACGACTTCATTGTGGCCGTGGGAGCGGGGTTCGTTTTCGGGCGGATTCCGGGCGGAGTTTTTATGATGGAAAAATACCTCCGGACACTCGATCCGTTCATCGCCTGGTGCGTACCCTGCGGGTACGGCTTTCACGAAGGTTTTTTCAGGCACAAGCAGTTTATCGACGCAGCAAAAGAAGCACCCAGTGCTCTTTCGCCACTGGGTAAACAGTTATTCGATTCCGGACTGGGCCGTTCCATGTGGTGGGTCAAGTGCGGAGATCCGGGCAGAATCCGGGCGGCCATTGATGGCTTCCCTGAGCCGCGCCGGGCTGAACTGTGGGCGGGGATCGGCATCGCGGCCTGCTATGCGGGGGGCGTCGGCGTGGCCGAACTAATCAGGCTCCGCGATTTGGCGGGGCAGTACGAAGCGGACTTTCTGTCCGGGTTACCGTTTGCCGCCCGGTTGCGGCAGAAGGCTGGCAACTATTCCGACACAACGGAACTGGCCTGCAGCGTTTTGCTTGGCAAGAGCACCGATATGACAGCGGATATGGCCGAATTGGCCGCCGACGCAGTCAGAAGTCAGGTGCACGGCCGGGGCACGACAAACGCATATGACCTGGTGAGACGCCACCTGTTAACGCAATGCAAAACAATTGAGAGGGTCGGATCGAATGTCTAATACACACTACGACGTCATGATTTTGGGAAGCGGCCTCGGCGGGTCGATGTTGGCGGCGATCCTGGCAAAGGGTGGCCTGAAGGTCCTGATGCTGGAAGCGGAATCGCATCCCCGTTTCACCATCGGTGAAGCCACCACGCCTGACACGAACTTCCGGATCAAACTGCTCGGATTGAAGTACAACGTTCCGGAAATCACCAACCTCAGCACGTTCCATGAAATGCGTGATACGGTGGGGCCGTCGAGCGGGGTGAAGCGCGCGTTCAGCTTCCTGTACCACCGTGAAGGTGAGGAGCAGAACCCGAAGGAATCGCACCAGTACCCCACGCTGGCGCCGCCCATGGGGCCGGACTGTCACTTTTTCCGGCAGGATACGGACGCTTACATGATGGCTTCCGCAGTGAGCTACGGCGCGGAGATTCGCCAGCAGACCCGCATCGCTGATTTTGAGATTGAAGGCGACACGGTTCGCCTGGTTTCGAACAAGGGTGAGACCTTCACCGGTTCCTACCTGGTGGACGCGACCGGTATGAAGTCCGTGCTGGCCCAGAAGTTTGACCTGCGCGAAGATTCCTCGACGTTTCTGACAAATTCGCGGGCCATTTTTACCCACATGGTGAACGTAGAGCATTACGACAACGTCGGCCATACCCGTCAGGAATACGACCTGAAGTACCCGTTGAGCCAGAGCACGCTGCACCACATGTTCGAAGGTGGCTGGATGTGGGTGATTCCGTTCAATAACCACGTGGATGCGACGAACCCGCTTTGCAGCGTCGGCCTGGTGCTGAACCGCGATTTATATCCCGAAACCGGCATGGATCCGGAAACGGAATTTTTCAGCATCGTGAACAAACATCCCGGTATGCTGAAGCAGTTCGTCAAGGCGAAGGCAGTTCGGAACTGGACTTCGACAACCCGCCTGCAGTACGGCGCAACGAAACTCAGTGGTCATCGCTACAGCCTGCTTTCCCACGCGGCATTTTTCGTCGACCCGCTGTTTTCGTCGGGTCTGGTGCTGACGACCGCCGGTGTCGATATGCTCGCGCAGACGATTTTCGAATGCTTCGCGACGAATGACTTCGCCGTTGAG
>JBBQDH010000126.1:0-17183 GCA_038319515.1 Bryobacterales bacterium | reverse complement strand
GGCATCAAGACCGCCTGGAAGAGCCTGCGGAATTCGGCAGCAGCCTGCTTTTCAGCTGTCGAAGTTGGCGGGGCCTGGTCTGGAGTGGACTTGCTCAGGCAATCGATTCGGAAGTCCGCGGCGGGCGAGAAGGTTCAGAAGCTGGCATGGTCAATTCCACTCTCTGCACAGGTAGACCTGGCAGCAGGTGCGCTAAAGAACATGAGCGTTGATGTCGGCCACCTGGCGCCGATTGTTCTGATTTGCGGGCACGGCAGCAGGACCGAGAACAATCCCTATGGATCGAGCCTGGATTGTGGAGCCTGCGGCGGCCACAAAGGAGATGTAAACGCGCGATTCGCGGCGGCCCTGATGAACGATTCCGCCGTCCGCCAGGCCTTGAAGGAGCGGGGAATTGTGATCCCGGACGACACCATTTTCGTCGCTGGACTTCACAATACAACTACCGACGACGTAACTCTCTACGACCAGCATCTGCTCTCTGAGAAGCAACGCCAGGATATCGGCGACTGGCTTGAGCCCGCGTCCAGGCAGGCCCGCTGCGAACGCAGCAGCTCTCTGATGGCAGATGCTGCACCGCGTTCATCCGGGAAGCTCGATCTTGAAATTCGGAGGCGCAGCGTGGACTGGTCAGAGGTCCGCCCCGAATGGGGACTGGCGGGAAACGCGGCTTTCATCGCGGCACGCCGGTCGAGAACCCGGGGCCTCAACCTGCAAGGCCGCGTGTTTCTGCACGACTATGACGCGGCCTCAGATCCGGACGCTTCGGTCCTGCAGCTAATACTGACTGCGCCCGTCATCGTCGCCAGTTGGATCAACCTTCAGTATTACGGTTCTACTGTGAACAACCGACTGTTTGGAAGCGGCAACAAGGTGCTCCACAATGTCGTCGGTACGTTCGGAGTCTGGGAGGGAAATGGAGGCGATCTCAGAACAGGACTCCCACTACAATCGCTCCATAACGGCATGAAATGGATGCACGAGCCACTCCGTTTGCAAGTGCTCATTGAGGCTCCGTGCGACCGAATCGAAAAAGTCCTGAACGCCAATCCAGGAGTCCGAAGCCTCGTTGAGAATGGCTGGATCTGCCTGCTGTCAATCGAGGGCCAAGCCGTCTGCGAATACCGGGGCCGCTCAGATTGGCGCGTAAGCGCGGAAGCTCAATAGCCACCTGCCAAACAGAAGTATTCAGATTATTACGCGCATATGACGGACAACCCAATACGAAATGATCGCCAACGATTCCGGAAGGAAGCCCGATATCAGCGCATTGTTTATGAGATCTTCCCGGATCTCACCTGGAAGGCTCCGGGCTCATCCTGCGACTGGTTCGAAGTCGCGCTGCATGCAGAACTTTCCGAATATCTGCCACCGGACCACCCACGGAGTCGCGAGGTGTTTTCTGCCCTTATGGATGTGGCTGAATTTCTCATCCGGCGATTACCGACTCAAGCTCCGTGCATGGTTGAACTGTCTGCTTCGTACTATACTTTGCATCCGCCGGCCTGCGGAGATTTTCTTCGCACCAGACTATCCCGCTCTCTCAGTGTGGTCTTCTCCGGCGTCGAGCCCTACAACTTTGACGAGCCGCGCCTCCTTACTCAGCTCAGGACTCAGCTGGACCTCTTGAGTATTTTGGGGTTTGAATCTCGCCGCTACGACCAAAGCACTTCTGGCTCAACGAGCGACTGAGACTCGTGGCAATTCAAACACAAAAAGTCTGCTGTCGCCGTCTTCCGGAAGCAGCCAGAGACGATTGTTGAAGATCGTCATGCCCTCGCGGGTGAGCGGCTGGGACCGATCCGTATTGCCCAACGGAAGCCTGCGCAGCAGTTTCATCGCGGGAAACTCCAGCCAGTCCACGGCGGCTCTGTTGCCCGGCAGCAATCCCGACGCCACCAGTTGTCCGCCGCGAAATTTGAAGTCCTGATACCCATTTCCGGTGGTGCTCTCTACTTTGCGGATGAGCTTCCCTTTGTGGTCCCAGAGGTAGAAATCGTGGCTGTCCCAGTTGCCGCCGATCAGGAATTCCGGCGTTACCGCAAGGCAGCCGATGTGGTCAGGAACGTCGAACTGAAATTCCAGGTCCAGGGTTCGTTTGTTGCGCTTCTGAATCACGGCGCTGCTCTTTGCTTTGTACTCCGCGACAGGGATCCAAAGGGAATCCGCGTCGGCCTCGATACCGCCGGGGTGGTAATGATCGCCGTCCTGCACTTCAACGCTGCGCTCCAGACGGCCATCCACCACCGCGAACTCCTGCAGCCAGCCTTTGCGGGTGGCGCGATCAACGGATGTGACCCACAAATGCACGCCATCCGTGTCGATACCCTGCACATGGGCCGTCCTGCCTTGCAGCGCAAGAATCCGCACAGGCTCTGAAACGGACTGCGCGGCGCTGGTGGAAGCCAGCGCCGCGAGAACGAACAACCGAATTATTTTCATTTAGAACCGATAGCGTATCGCGATCTGCACCTGCCGCGCATCGCCGGCGCTGGTGATCTGGCCGAAGGCCGCAGTACCGAACGACGTATTGGGGTTCGAGAAGTTCACCGTGTTGAACAGGTTGAACGCTTCCAGCCGAAGATCAATGGCCGAGCCTTCGGTGACTGCAAAGCGTTTCACCAGGCTCAGATTCACGTTGAACAGCTTCGGCCCCAGGGCCACGTTGCGTGGCGCGTTGCCTGGTGTGTTGAGCGCCTGCACCTGGAAGGCGGAGGCATTCAGGAAGTGCAGGCGATCAGTCTTCGGGTCTATTCCGCTGTTGGCGGGACCGTCGCGGTTCGGGCGCAAACCGCCACCGTTGCGACCGAAGAACGTATAGTTCCTGTTAGTCACCGGATCGATGCCGGTTGAGGCCAGCGTAACGTTAATCGGCAGGCCGGTACGGGTGCTGAGAATATTTGAAATCTGCCAGCCGCCAAACACTGCGTCGGTCAGGCGATTCCAGCCGTTGCCGATTGTGTGTCCGCGACCGATCGGCAGCGAATACACATTGGTCCATGTGAACCTCTGACGCGCGGTCTGGCTCTGCGGGCCGCGTTCGGTGGTCAGGTCATCCCTGAGTTGCGGTTGCGTGCCGGCGTCATAGGCTCCCACTTCATCAATCGCGCTCGCATAGGTGTAAGACGCCAGGGTGTAGAGGCCGTGCGAGATCTGCTTCTCATATTTCATCTGCAGCGAGTTGTACCAGGAGTGGCCGCGTGTCGCGCCCATGGTGATCTGCGACCATTGCGGGAACGGACGATTGGCGGGCACGCTGCCATCCACGCCGAACGCCGTCTGGTTCAGTGCGTAGGTGAATTGCAGGTTGCTGCCGCGGTTACCGACGTAGGCCACTTCGAAGGTGGAGTTCGCCGGCAGCAGGTATTGCAAAGCCACGTTGAACTGCTGAATTTTCGCAGCCTTGAAGTCTTTCTCGCGGGCACGCAGCGAAATGATATTGGTGTTGTAGTTGGTGAAGATACCGCTCGGAACCGGGTCAGAGAGTCTGAATGGCGGCGGACCGGTGGTGCCCACCTGCGCGAGCGTGACGGGGATCAACTGGGGAGGATTCAGGGGCAGGTTAATGTCCGAACCGAAGATATCTTCGCCGGAGAAGAAGAGGCCGTAGCCCGCGCGCAACACCAGTTTCTGCGGCTTGATCTGCCAGGCGGCGCCGATGCGCGGCCCGATGTTGCCGCGGTCTGCATTGACCAGATAATCACTGTCACCACCGGCATAAACCAGCTTGCCCGATGCGGGGTCGAAGTTGATGTTCTGAATCGGCTTCCTGCCGTAGTACGGCGTGGTGTATTCATAGCGCAGGCCAAGGTTCAGCGTCAGTGACGGGGTCACCTTCCAGTCATCCTGGAAGTAACCGGCATAGGCTTTTTGCAACTGCTCCACGTTGGTCTGGGTGTTGGCGTCAAACTGCTGCAGGTAACCCACCAGCACGTCGGCCAGTGCTTCGCCGGTAAAGCGCCCGCCGAAGCTGTAGTTCGGAACGGTGCGGGCCAGATCCTGGAAGAGATTGTTCTTCTGGCGCGTCTCGAAACCAATGCGCATGGTGTGTGTGCCGCGGATGATTGAAACCGAGTCGAGGAATTGGAAGAGTTCCGGAGACTGGAACTGCGGACGAAAATTCCTGGTGCCGAGCGAATTGTAGTTGCTGACACTGATTTGCGGAATGCCGCCATTGCCTTTTGCAATCGCTTCCGCCGGGATGTTCTTAAAGCCGAATGCGGCCGCGCCCGGGCCCGTGATGCCAGGGTTGGTGAACGTCGCGTAGGTGCGGTTGTAACCGAAGCGGAACACGTTGATCAGGGAAGGGGTAATGGTGCGGGTCCAGGTGCTGCCGAAGCTGTGGTTGGTGTTGAACTGGCCGCCCTGATTGTTCGCTCCGTCAGCCGGGCCTTCGAACAATGCATTGCGGTAGATGTCCTGGCGGAAGAAGCTCCAGCGGAAGGAAAAGATGTCTTTCTCAGACAGGTTGTAGTCGCCCTTCGCGTCGCCTTTGTGGGTATTTTCTGTACCGGCGCGCGTCACGCCGAAGTTGTTCTGCGTCAGGCCGCTGGCGACCACGTTGCCGGTCTGGTTTGCTTTGGGATAGAGGTTGATGAGCTTCTGCCCCAGCGGGTCGATCAGCGAGGGCGGGACCGTGTTGTTCGGCAGGGGAGCTTTCGTGGAGGGGTCGGTGATGGCGCGGTAGAAAACACCGGCCTTTTCCGCCTCGGTGGGCACGGTGACCAGGAACGCATTTTCAAAGCTTTGCTTGAAGCCTTCATAATCGCCGAAGTAGAACAGCTTGTTTTTGATCACGCGCCCACCGAATGTGCCCCCGTACTGGTGCCATTTCAGTTCCGGCTTGCCCGCGCCGATCACATTGTTTGACCACGGTGTAGCGGCCAGCGATGTGTCGCGGTTGTAGTACCACGCGGAACCGTGATTCTGGTTCGTGCCGCTCTTGATCACGAGGTTGATGGCCGCTCCCGCGGAACGACCGAACTCGGCGGAATAGCTGTTGGTTTGCACCTTGAATTCGCTGATCGCATCCGGCGAAGGCTGCACTACCTGCGCGGAAAGCGCCTGGGCATTCGTAGTGCCCTGGTTGTTATCCACGCCGTCAATGATGAAGTTGTTCTGGGCCTGATAGTTGCCGTTCACCACGAACCAGCCCGGCCCGCGGGTGGTGGTGAGCACTGTGCTTTCGGTTGCGCCGGGAACCAGCAGGGCCAGATCGGTATAGCGGCGGGCGGCGAGCGGCAGTTCCACGGCAATGCTGCCACGGATTACCTGGCCGAGGGCGGCCTGCTCAGACTGCACGATATCGTTGGCCGCGGAGACTTCCACGGTTTCACTCAGGCTGGCTACCTGCAGGTTGACGCGCACCAGTTTGCGCTCGTCGACTTCCAGTTGCAGCGCGGTGACACGGGTGGCCTGGAAGCCCGCCTTTTTGATGTCGGCGACATAAGTGCCGCGAACAATCGGGGAGAAGATTGCATACCCTTCGCCGCCGGTTTCGCGCACGGTGACGACGCCGGTGGAGACGTTCGTCACGGTGACTTTCGCTTCGGCGACCGGTGAAGCGCTGGCATCGCTCACCAGCACGCGAATGGTGCCGGAATCGGTTTGCGCGAGCAGGAGCGCGGGCAACAGGAAAAGGAATAAGAGGGCTTGTTTCATGTGTTTTAGTAATGGGGGAACCGTTAGTCTAGCGGGCCAAAGTTAACAATCGATGAGGAATTGATTAACGGAGCCCCGCAGCTATGCTGAACGATGCTGAACCAGCGCAGCATCGGGTTTCATTCCCTGCCGGAGAACATCAGCACGACGACGCCCGGAGGTGAGATGGCTGTTCACATCTTTGGCCGCTTTCGCCGGGTTTGCACGAGATAGTCTGCGCCATCGGGGCAGAGTCGGCGCGTGCGCCGTTGTGCTTCGGAGACTACAGCAACGTTCGGGGTGCGAATGAACTAAGAGTCAGCCGCCGCACCCTCTGGCGTGCTCTTTACTCTAAAGGAGACGAAATACCCGATAAGCGGACGGGGAAGACAAAGCTATCAGTTCGCCGAGGGAGATTCCGCTCGGTCCACAACCAGGACTTTGACCGGACCTCGCCCGGCCTCGAGACGCAAGCCCAACTGTTCCCGAATCGCCGTGAAAAGCGACGGGCCCGAGTCATCGGACTTCGTCTCAGATGGATTGGCAGGGGAGAGAAAGGCCTGCGTGTCATCGGGAGTCCACCGCAATGTAACATCGTAAGCGCCCTCAATGCCTGTCTGATCGAGTACCGTCTGGCCCAAAACACGGGAGAGCGAAGCGGCCAGTTTCTCTACCGAAGCTCCGCCCCCCATCAGGAAATTCCTCGCCAGATTGAAGCCGCCACACGGACGCAGAGTGGCGGGGTCCGGGTGCAAAGGAGGGGGAACCATCGGCGTACAGCTGCCTTCACGGGAGGATGAGAGCTTAGGTCCACCTTTTGCCTTCAGGAGTCGATACACCGGCAGCTCTTTCGTGTCGTGGTGCACCGCAAGGTGGAAGCGATCAGCGAGAAGTACCTGCAGCATTCCGGATACCTGATCGGCGTTCGGATTGCCAGAGGATTTTGCTTCAATGTCAAACCGGTCCGACCTGATCCATGAAGGGCCGCCAACAAGCTGGAAGTCCCGAATTTGATACGCCGTTGTGACAAGCAGTTGGAGAGTTGCGTTTTGCGCAATTAATCGTCCGCCCGGTGTGAGCCGAACACTGCTTCCCTGAGCAGCGGACGAACTGGGCTTGACGGATACTACCTCGAATCCAGGTGTGCCGGCATGATCCTGCGCCGGACATAGTATTCCGGCGGTCGCCAGCAGCGCGGACAGCACGGCACTGTACTTTCCCATGGGCGAATAGACGGCGTATGGCTGGATTTTGTTCCCGCGCGGAGCGCACGCCCGATCTTCGCTGATTTACGGTTGTAGAAACCTTTGTGGGCTCGCTGTGGCACGCGAGGCCACTCATTGCGGAAGAAGTCCCGCCAACTAACGTTGAAGCTCACAGCCTCTGCGGCTTGTCAGCATCTAAGCTGGGACATGGGCATGCAGAATTCCTGTTTGATCGTGGGTGCGGGTATGGCGGGGCTTTCCGCGGCGGCAGTTTTGCGCGATGCGGGGTGGCATGTTCAGTTGCTCGATAAGGGGCGCGGGGTCGGTGGAAGGATGGCCACGCGTGGAATCGGGGGCAGCCGGTTCGACCATGGGGCGCAGTTTTTTACAGTTCGTGATGAGAGTTTTCATGCTGCGATTGAGAACTGGAAGTCTTCCGGCTGGGTGGTGCCCTGGTTTACAGACGAAGGTCACACACGCTATCGGGGTATCCACGGGATGAACGGGCTTGCGAAGGAACTTGCCATCGGCCTGGACATCCACACTGAAACAACTGTTGCGACGATTCTGCCCGATCCCGAAGGGTGGCGCATCCTCGCCCATACCGGTCAGGAATTCCTTGCCAACACCGTTATAGTTACGTGCCCGGTACCGCAGTCGCTGGCACTCGTGGGTGATGCTGCTCCGAAGGAGCTGACTAACCTCGCCTATGACCCGTGCTTCGCCTTGATGGCCGTGCTGGACGGTCCGAGCCTTGTCCCTGCTCCGGGTTACGTGCGTCCCGAATCAGGCCCCCTCTCATTTCTGGCTGACAATGTTCTGAAGGGTATCTCCGAAGGGTCCGGAGCCTTGACGGTCCACGCCAGTGCAGAGTTCTCGCGCCATTGGTTTGACGGCAATCGCGAAGAGATTACAAGGGTGCTTCTTGACGCTGCGATACCCTGGCTGGGCAGTCGGGTTACCTCCACGCAGTTGCACCGCTGGAAGTTCAGCCATCCAGTGAATCCGTATCCCGATCCGTGCTTCATGACAAACGCTCCGTCACCCCTGGTCTTCGCGGGCGACGCGTTTGGCAGTCCACGAGTGGAGGGCGCCTGGCTTTCCGGTCTGGCGTCCGCGAAGGCACTGATTTCAATAGTGTGAATCGGTGCGCTACACTACCCGAAAATGAAATACTGCTTTGGGATGATCGCTCTTTCCGCCGTCGCTTTCGCGCAGACTCCGGTGGCCCCGGCGCTCTCTCCCCCCGCTGAGCCCGATCCGATCAAGACGTTGGTGGACCGGCTGGATCTTGAAAAGTACAAAGCTTCCATTAAAGGCCTGACGCAGTTTGGAGACCGGAGACAGGGTACAGACCGCAACCGCGCTGCCATCGACTGGATTGAGGCTCAGCTGAAGAGCTACGGGTGCACCAACACGGCCCGCATCACCTATGACTACCAGCCGCCCCCGGGTCGTGGCGGCGCCCCCAATGCGGATGGCGGGAATCCGGTTCCGGGTGCATCGGGAGCCGCAGGTGGTCGTGGGCCTGGCCGGGGCGGTGCAGGCCGCCAGGGCGGTGGCAAGCCTCGCGGCATTCGCGCCCGCACCGGGGTGAACAACGATGCGAAGCTGCAGCCGGATGAAGCGCTGCGAGCCCTGAATTCCCAGCCCACCACGCCCGGCGAACGGCAGGAGGTGTACTGCACAAAAATCGGGACGACTCACCCCGAAGAGATGTACATTGTCAGCGCCCACATGGATGGCATTGGCTGGGGTGAAGCGGCGAACGACGACGGTTCCGGCACGGCGCTTGTGATGGAAGTTGCCCGCTTGCTCAACAGCCCGGATGTGGAGACCGACCGCTCGGTCCGGTTCATTCTGTGGAACAACGAAGAGTCCGGCACCAACGGCGCCCTCGCCTATGTAAATCAGCGGAAGGATTTGCAGGGGAGGGAAGAGCCGGCCGGGTCCGGCAAGTACCCGGAGCCGAAATGGTTGGGCGTGATCCAGCACGACATGATGCTGTTCGACCATGGCATGCCGCATCAGGACGGCACGCCGGGCAAGACGCAGCGCCCCGAAGCAGATGTCAACATCGAGTTTCAGTCGGCGTCGAAGTTCGCGAAGGAATCGGCAGCGCTGGCATGGGTGGTGGAGGCGGCGAATGAGAAGTACGCCACGGATTATCCGGCCGGCGTGGGCGCCCACATGACCAATACAGACTCCGGTCGGTTTCAGGATCTGGTGGCGTCAATCAGTCTGCGGGAGAACGAGCGTGGTCCGCAGATCGGCAATGGCTGGGATCCGCACTGGCATCAGCCCACCGACGTATTTGCGACGTTCACCGACGCTGATTTCCGGTTGGGCCTGAACGCTGCGCAAACGACGCTGGGCGGCGTGGCGCAACTTGCCGGCGCTGCGCTGAAGAAGTAGTTGCCTGAAGTCAACACGATCGACGTGGCGGCCGGACTGGACCACGGTGAGTGGACCGGCTACCAGAAACGCGCCTTGCTGATCGCGGCTCTGCTGATCATCTTCGACACCTTTCCTGCCTTCCTCATGGCGGAAACCCCGGACGAGGTCAGGTTTGGCGATGCCAGTCTGCCGGCGCGCTTGCGCTACCACACGAACGATTTCCTGTTTTCGTCTGACCTGAACGCCCAGGCCACGCGGGACCCCGGCACGATCTTCCTTTTGCGTCCCGCCTGCGCAGGCATCCCGTTAGCTCACAGGCGCCGATAGCCAAAGCGACGATAGACTTTGGCGCCACGCCCTGAATTCTGATACGATCCTGGTTGCCGGAGTCGCCATGAGACACACACAATTTGATCGTCGCCATTTCCTCAGCAGTTCAATTACTCTTGCCGCCGCTACTGCTCTGCCCGCGGAGGCAAAGATCGGTCGCGAGAACGGCGTCAAACTGAAGCTGGGTCTCAACGCCTACTCATTCGACAAGCCTCTGATGAGCGGCGCGATGACCCTGGGCGACGCGGTTCATTTCTGCGCGCAGCATAACGTGGACGCGCTCGATGCCACAGGCTACTATTTCCCCGGCTATCCGAAGGCCCCGTCAGATGAAACAATCTTCGCCCTGAAGCGTACCGCCTTCGTGAACGGCGTGGCCATCAGCGGGACCGGTGTTCGCAACGATTTCGCAGTGGCCGCCGCTGAGGCGCGCCGCAAAGACATTCAATTGGTGAAGGACTGGATCGTTGTCGCGAGCAAGCTGGGCGCGCCGGTGATTCGGGTGTTCTCCGGCAAGGTCCGTCCGGCAGATCACAGTTTTGAGGAAGCCTTTACATGGATGGCGGCTGACTTCAGGGAATGCGCCGCCTTCGGTCAGAAGCAAGGAGTTGTGGTCGCGCTCCAGCCGCACAACGACTTTCTTAAAACAGCCGACGAAACGATCCGGATGATCGATACCGTGGGCTCGGACTGGTTCGGCTGCATTCTCGATATTGGCAGTCTGCGCCAAGGCGATCCCTATGCGGAAATCGAAAAGCTCGTGCCATATGCCGTGTCCTGGCAGATCAAGGAAAGCGTCTGGCGCAATGAAAAGGAAGAGCCTGTCGATCTCGCCAAAATCAAGGCTGTCATTGATCGCTCGGGCTACCGCGGCTACCTGCCATTTGAGGCTCTTGGTGCGGGAGATCCCAAAGTGAAAGTGGCCGGCTTCCTCGAAAAGATCCGGAAGACGTTCGCCCTGTAAACTTAGCTGGTCGTGAAGAAATTCTACCTGCTTGCCCGGAGCCTCCATCTATATTTGGGGCTCTTTATCAGTCCTTTGCTGCTGGCGTTTTCTGTCAGCGTTTTTCTGCTGGTGCATGCGTGGAATCCTGATGCCGCGTCGCGGTCTCTGCGCATCGTCGATGGCGTTACCATCCCTGCGGACCTGTTGCAACTGAAGGGGCGTCCGCAGGCAGATGCGCTGCGGCCCGTGCTGGATCGCCTCGGCGTGCACGGTGAGATCAACTTCGTTCGCACCATCGCGAAGGAGAATCGACTGGTGATTCCGGTCATGACCCCGGGCCGCGAACTCACTGTCGATCTAAACCTTTCGAACCGCTCGGCCGCGATCACGGAAACCGTTACGGGTCCGCTCTCTGCCATGGTCCTGCTGCACAAAATGCCGGGTCAGCACAACGCTGCTCTGCGCGGGAACTCAGCGTGGCTGCAGGCCTGGAGATGGTTCGCTGACGGCACGGTCTGGCTGACACTTTTCCTCACCATCAGCGGCATCTACATGTGGGCCGTGCTGAAAGCGGAGCGGCGAATCGGCCTTGTACTGCTCGCGGCCGGAGCCGCCTCATTCTCAGGACTGGTATATGCGCTCATTCGCTAAGACGTTCACCATCTGGAACCGGAAGGTCCACTACTACCTGGGTCTCTACCTCCTGCTGTTTCTGTGGCTCTTTGCGTTCACCGGCCTGCTTTTGAACCACTCCACCTGGCAATTTCAGCAGTTTTTCCCGAACCGTACGATCTCGAAATCAGAACGCGCGATTCAGGCCCCGGCGAGCGGCTCAGACCTTGAGCAGGCCCAGGGAATCATGCAGCAACTGGGCATCCAGGGTGAGGTCCAGTGGGGTGCGCCCCGCAAGGATCCCCTACATCTGGATTTCAACGTCAACCGTCCAGGTTCCATCGATCAAATCCAGGCGGACCTGGCGCTTGTTCGTGCCAACATCACCCATACCCAATACAACGGCTGGGGGATTGTCCGCACGCTCCACACCTTCGTCGGCGTCAGCCCGACAGACTCCCGAAATCATCGTGACTGGATTCTCACGACCATCTGGGCCCTGTCCATGGATGGGATTGCACTGGGCATCATTGTGATGGTGCTGGGCAGTTTTTACATGTGGTGGCAGCTCAAAGATAAGCGTCTGCCGGGCCTGGTCGCTTTAACCCTCGGCACCGCAGTCTGTCTCTTCTTCGTCTCAGGGCTCCGCTGGTTCCTCGCCTGAACTCGTGCCCGCCATTTCCTTGCGGAGCCCGCATGCGCCTCGTCATACCGGAGAGCTGCCGCATCTCGATCAACCGTCCTTTGGTCGCCTCTTCCTGCTCCAGCCGCTCCAGTGTGTCGTGAAGCGCAAGCAGGCTTCTGCCCGGGCTCGCGCGGTGTCCACCAGAATCTGGCCCATCAGCCGGGAGGTGATTCCGTAGAAATGCGCGCGGTTCTGGTAGGCCGGGCCGCTCTTCCGCCGCAGATGCGACCTGGCCGGCTTCTTCAGTTCGTCCTACGCCGGCGGGATAACGGCGTGCAGTGCCTCATGGGTGCGCGAAATGGATGCGCGACAATTTGGCGGCATCCCGCCGGTCGTCACGTACTTCCGGTTTCGTTGCAAGGACGGCGGCTAAGACCGCCGGCTCCACTCTGGTTTGATGACCTGGCGGGCGCGGCCCAGGGCGAGGGATTTTTCCGGGACGCTATCGGTGATCACGCTGCCGGCGGCTACGTAGGCTCCGGGGCCGATTTCGAGGGGGGCCACCAGGGTGGAATTGCTGCCGACGAAGGCTCCGTCGCCAATGCGGGTCTGGTGCTTCTTTTTGCCGTCATAGTTGCAGGTGATGGTGCCGGCTCCGATGTTGACTTTGGAGCCGATGACGGAATCGCCAAGGTAAGCGAAGTGCATGGATTTGGAGCCTGCGCCGAGTTCGGTTTTCTTGAGCTCGACGAAGTTGCCGACGTGCGCGCCTTCGGCGACGTGCGCGCCCATGCGCATGCGGGCAAAGGGCCCGATGTGTCCGTTGGCGTCGACGGCGGAGGCCGAAATCATGGAGAACGGGAAGACTTCCACTCCGTCGGCAAGGGTGGCGTTGTCGAGTATGGTTGAGGCGCCGATGCGGCAGTTTTCGCCGATGACGGTTTTGCCGGTGATCTGAGCGAAGGGACCGACGACGGTGTCCATGCCGATTTGCACGTCCTGGTCGATGGTGACGGTTTCGGGGCGCTCGATGGTCACGCCGGAGATCATGAGCTCGCGCGCCTTGCGGTTGCGCATAACTGTATCGACCTGGGCGAGCTCAACGCGGTTATTGATGCCGAGGAGTTCGCTGGAATCGGCGATTTTCAGTGCTGTCACGCGGTGGCCGGCGTGGAGGAGAATCGCCACGATGTCGGTGAGATAGTACTCTCCGGCGGGGTTGTCAGTTTTGATTTCGTGGACGTGCCGCCAGAAGGCGTCAGCATTGAAGCAGTAGAAGCCGGCGTTGATTTCGCGGACGGCGAGTTGGTCTGGCGTGGCGGCTTTGTGTTCGACAATGGCGCGGACGTCACCGTTCGTTTCACGGATAATGCGACCGTAGCCGGTGGCGTCTTCGAGGTCGGTGGTGATCATGGCGGCGCCGGAGCCGGTGGCGCGGTAGAGTTCGACGAGTTGTTCGACCGATTCGGGGCGGATCATGGGGCAATCGCCATTCAGGACGATGAGGAGGCCGCCGAGGTGTGCGAGTTGGGGTTCGCCGCACATGACGGCGTGGCCGGTGCCGAGCTGATCCTTTTGGTGGATGGCACCGACGCCTGCGGCTTCTGCCACGGCGCGGACCGCGTCGGCCTGATGGCCCACCACGACGAAGACCCGATCAGCGGGAACCACGGACCGGGCGGCGTCGATGGCATGTTCGACGAGGGTTTTGCCACCGGCATGGTGCAGAACTTTTGCCATGCGGGATTTCATGCGGGTGCCCTGGCCGCCGGCCAGAATCACTACTGCTGCGTCGGGAATCATTCCTCTTTATTGTCGCAAGCGTCTTTTACCGCAAACAGCGGCGTTCGCGGCCCTGTAATGCCAGGCGCAGGGTGACTTCGCCGATGGCGGCGGGGTTGTGGCGGACCTTGATGCCTTTCTGCAACAGGTCGGCCTCGACGATTTCGAGGCCCATTTCGAGGAGGCGGGCCGTGTCGGTTTCGACCGGCGTAGCCTGCTGCTCGGCGTATTCGCGGCGGCGCGCAGGGGAGATGCGGGTGGTGCTGACGATGGCGCAATCGAGCAGCGGTACACCGGCATGCGAGAGGATGGCCTGGACGTGGTCGGACGCGCGGAAGTCGATGGTTTCGCCCGGCTGCGACATGAGATTGACGAAGTAGGCTTTGAGTGCGGACGATTTGCGAATGGCTTTGGGTATTCCTTTGACCAAAAGGTTCGGGATGACGCTGGTGAAGAGCGAGCCGGGGCCGAGGGTGATCAGGTCGGCGCGTTCGATGGCAGCCAGAGTTTCTTTGAGCGGGAGTGCGCCCGAAGGATTCATGCGGATGAGGCGGATGCGCTTTTTGCTGCGGCTGATGCGGCTTTCGCCCCGGACGACGCGACCGTCCTCAAGGACGGCTTCCAGCGAGACATTGGCGGCGGTGGCGGGGAAAATGCGACCGGCGATGTTGAGGACTTCGCAGGAGTGGAGGACGGCTTCGGGGAAATCGCCGGTGATGTTGGTGAGGGCGGTGAGAAAGAGGTTGCCGAAGCTGTGGCCTTTGAGGCCGTGGCCGGAGGAGAAGCGGTACTGGAAGAGGCGGGAGAGCAGGGCTCCGTCTTCAGAGAGGGCGACCATGCAGTTGCGGATATCGCCGGGGGGCAGGACGGAGAAGTCGCGGCGGAGGCGACCGGAACTGCCCCCGTCGTCAGAGACGGCAACGATGGCGGTAATGTCCACGCCGGGGTGGTCGCCGTGGGGCCGGACGTGTTTTTTCAGGCCGGTGAGCAGGGAGGAGAGGCCAGTGCCGCCGCCGATGGCGACGACGCGCAGGGGTTCGGAAGCGCCATGGCTTGCGGTGAGGTTGCGCCGGTCTGTGCCGCTGCGTCGGTCTGTCACTGCGGGTCCGCCAGGCGATCAGGCTCCGTGGGCGGCATCGGTTCCCAGCAGGGCGAGGAGGGCGGGGAACCGGGTGGCAAGAGCTTTGAAATCAGAGTCCTGGCGGGCGAGGACACGGTTCTTCGGCTCCAGATCAATGGCACGCTTCAGGTTCTCATATGCGCCGTTGGCGTCACCGGCGTAGCCGCAGCAGAGGGAGAGCGTGTAGAGGATATGATCGCCGTCCGGCTGCATACGGAGTGCTTTGGAGAGGTGCTCCCGTGCGCGGGCCAGGTCGCGGGCGTTGAGGCGTTCGACGCCACAGTAGAAGTGATCTTCGGCGGTGCGGAGTTCGGTTTGGGTGATCGGGAGCTTTCGTTCGCAGATCTGCGCGTAGGAGCGGGCCTTATCGGCAACGTGCACGGCGGGACCAGCGGCGGTTTGGCGGAAAAGTTCGAGGGCTTCGGGGTAGCGTTTGTCTGCGAACAGACGAACGGCGGTATCCCACGTTTTCAGTTGCTGATCGACCGGTCGCGGGGCAGCGGGAGGCAGGGCGGCTTCGGGCGTGGGGGCCGCGGCGGTCGCCGTGGACCCGGTGGTTTTTGGGGAGGTCGGTGGTGTCTTCTTCCTGGTTGTCATGGAGAGTCGATAACGTGGAGTTATAACAAACCGCATCGCCGACTGCAACCGGCATCACCAGGCTGCCCGCTGCCGTGAAGCTGATAGGCTCAGAGTAAATCCCATGAAACAGCTGCTTTTAGCAACCCTTTTGACCCTTCCGGCTTTCGCGCAGACCTTTAGCGGGGCGGCTGAGCTGGACGCGGCGATCAACCAGGCGGTGCGTGAAGACAAGATTCCCGGCGCCGTGGTGTTGGTGGGCCATGAGGGCAAGGTGGTTTATCGGAAGGCCTACGGGAACCGTGTGCTGCAACCTGCGAAGGAAGCGATGACGGCTGACACAATTTTCGATATCGCCTCGCTGACGAAGGTGGTGGCGACCACTACCTGCATGATGAAACTGGTGGAGCAGGGAAAGGTCTTGGTGGACGAGCGCGTGACGGCTTATCTGCCGGAGTTTCAGGGGGGGCGCAGCGCGATTACGGTGCGGCAACTGATGACGCATTTTTCAGGATTCCGGCCGGATCTGGATCTGGAGCCTGTGTGGAGCGGCTATCAGACGGGCGTGAAGAAGGCGTTGGCGGAAAAGCCGGTGAATCCGCCGGATGCGAAGTTTGTTTACAGCGATATCAATTTCATTCTGCTGGGGGAGATTATCCGGCGGGTGAGCGGGGAGCCGGAAAACGAATTTGTGAAGCAGATTCTTCTCGATCCGCTGGGGATGAAGACGAGCGGCTATTTGCCGGCGGCGTCGGCACAGAAGCTTATTGCGCCCACGGAAATGATGAAGGACGGCAGGATTCTGCGCGGGGTTGTTCATGACCCGACAGCGCGATATATGGGTGGGGTGGCGGGGCATGCCGGGGTGTTTTCGACGGCGGACGATCTGGCGAAGTTCTGCCAGATGCTGCTGGACGGAGGCACGGCTCCGGACGGGCAGCGGCTTTTTGCGGCGGAAACGATCCGGCAGTTTACGTCGCGGCACTCTCCGGCGGGTCAGGCGATACAGCGCGGTTTGGGCTGGGATATTGATTCGCAGTATTCCGGCAACCGCGGGGACCTGTTTCCTGTTGGGTCGTTTGGGCATACGGGATTTACGGGAACCTCCATCTGGATTGATCCGGCTTCCAGGACGTACGTTGTGCTGCTGTCCAATTCCGGGCATCCGCACCTGCGCAAGCCGATCACGCCGCTTCGGAGGGAGGTGGCGACCATTGTGGCGGCATCTACAGGCTATGCCCGGCGTGGGGTGATGACGGGGCTGGATGTGCTGGTGGAGAACAGGTTTGCGCCTTTGCAGGGCAAGCGGATCGGGCTGATCACGAACCAGAGCGGGATTGACCGGCAGCGGCGGCGCAATGTGGATCTGATGAAGCAGGCGGGCGTGAACGTGGTGGCCCTGTTTTCGCCGGAGCACGGGTTCGCCGGGGTGGAGGATAAGGAGAATATCGGCAATTCGCTGGATGCCGCGACCGGGATTCGCATCTTTAGTTTGTATGGCAAGGTGTTGCGGCCAACGCCGGAAATGCTGAAGGGCGTGGAGGCCCTGGTTTTTGATATTCAGGACCTGGGCGTGCGGTTTTATACGTTTGAGTCGACAATGCTGTACGGCCTGGAGGAGGCGGCAAAGGCGGGGATTCCATTTTATGTGCTGGACAGGCCGAATCCACTGACGGGAGTTACGGTGGAAGGGCCGATGCTGGACGCGGATAAGTTGTCTTTTGTGGGGGCGTATCCCCTGCCTTTGCGGCACGGACTGACGATCGGAGAGTTGGCAAAGCTGGAAAACGGGGAACGCAAGCTGCAGGCGGATTTGCGGGTGATCCAGATGACCGGTTGGAAACGAGCGGACTGGTTTGATGTGACGGGGTTGCCGTGGGTGAATCCATCGCCAAACATTCGGAATTTGACGGAGGCGCTTTTGTATCCCGGGGTCGCGATGCTGGAATA
>JBBQDH010000125.1:0-17297 GCA_038319515.1 Bryobacterales bacterium | reverse complement strand
TGTCGAAGCCGGATTTCCGCATCACGGTCACCATATCGGCAATGCCGGGCTTGAAAGCGTTGATCGGGATCACGCCCTCCTGCTCAGCTTCCGCATAGCGGGCCAGGGTCTGCCGCAGTGTGCGGGCTGCTTCCAGTATCTGTTGCCCTGCAGGGGTCAGTTCGTAAGGAATGGGATCTTCCGGATCGTTCATGCTCAAGCCTTCAGTATCTCGCGATAGAGCCAGGCGCGGGCGGAACTCCACTCACGCTTCACAGTGGCGGGCGAGATGTGCATCACCTCCGCCGTCTCTTCCACAGAGAGACCGGCGAAGAATCGCAGCTCCACAATGCGGCCCTGGCGCTCATCCAGCACGGCCAGACGTTCCAGCGCGGCATCCAGGCCCACCAGATCGAGTTCCGCAGCCGGCGAGATGGCCATCGCCTCATCCAGTTCGAGTTTGATAGCGCCGGCCCCGCGTTTACCCGCCTGCTGAGAACGCGCGTGGTCCACCAGGATGCGGCGGATCATCCGGGCGGCGATGCCGTAGAAATGCGCGCGGCTGCGCCAGTGCACCTCGCGCTGGTTGACCAATCGCAGGAATGCTTCGTTCACCAGAGCCGTGCTTTGCAGCGTGTGGTCAGAGCGTTCGCGGCGCAGGTGTGAAGCCGCCAGACGGCGCAGTTCGCCATACACCAGCGGCATCAGTTCTTCGAGCGCATGCTGGTCCCCGTTGCTCCAGTTCACCAGCAGCTGCGTGACCTGCTGTGCTGATTCCGCTTCGCCCATTCGGCCCCATTATCGCAAGCTCAAAACTATTTTGAGCTCCTTTTTCGGGAACCTGCGCGTGTATGGACAGAGCCGCCCTGAGGGTGGCGAAAACAGGAGACAAGACAATGAACAGGAAGATTTTCGCAGTTGCAGCAGCTTCCGCCGCGCTGACCCTGATGACCGGCACAAGCGCCTTCGCGGCCGATATCAGCACTGTCAACACTGGTTTCAAAAGCCCGGCTGTCAGCTTTGTGGATCGTGACGCGAAGGGAGTCGTGAAGGATGCCGTTGTAGAGGCGGGCGCTGACCCCGGCGTGCTGGAACTGCATTTCGCAGACGCGCACCGCGTGGAATTTGCCGGTATTGGCATGCTCCGCATCACGAAATCGAACGGCTCCACCTGGAACTATAAGCCTGTGGTCTATCAGATGGTGAAGGGCAGGCGTCGCCCGGTTACGGTTGGTTTCCGGTTCATCGGCAAGGACCGCGTGTCGCTCCGTCCGGAAAAGTTTGATACCTCCGCGCCGCTGATCGTCGGACCGGTGGAAGGGTCGAACGGTAAGTTGTAATGGGTTTCGATCAGGCCGGAATACCGTGCCCTGACACGGCATTCCGGCACGCAGCGGGGTGAGTGCGCGAAGCTCTAAGTTGGACGCCTATTCATCGTTACGGCTGCGTGACTACCGGCTGTTGCTTGGTGGTTCTTTCCTCTCCGGCTTAGGGCTGCAAATGCTGTCCGTTGCCGTCAGCTGGGATCTTTACGAAAGGACCCGTTCCGCGCTGGTTCTGGGCAACGTCGGGCTGGTGCAGGTCGTACCGTTTGTTGTCCTTTCACTCTTCGCCGGGCATGCCGCGGACCGCTATGATCGCCGCTTCATCATGCTGCTGGCACAGGCGCTCAGCCTGATCGTTTCCGTTCCTCTGGTCTTTGGCTTTCACTCTGTCCCGGCGATCTATAGCTGCCTGTTTCTGATCGCGGTTGCCAGGACCTTTCAGGGCCCCGCGCGCGGCGCCATGATCCGGCAGATTGTGCCTGCGGAGCTGGTCGGCAATGCCGTGACGTGGAGCAGCAGTACACAGGAAATTTCCAGCGTCAGCGGACCTGCTCTGGCCGGGCTGTTACTTGCCCTGGCAGGCAGCCGAACCGTCTATGCGGTGCAGTGTGGCTGCGCGATTCTCACCCTGGTTTGCTTTGCCTCCCTGCGTAGCCGGACCCCGCCCAGGACCGCTGCCGAGCTTCGCGATGCCGGGTCGTTCCTGGACGGATTGCGGTTTGTTCGGGACAACCCGTTAATCCTCTCCTCCATCACGCTCGATCTGTTCGGAGTGCTGTTCGGAGGGGCCGTGGCGTTGTTGCCGATCTTTGCCGTCGATATCCTGCATGCCGGGCCCCGGGAATTGGGATGGCTCCGTGCGGCACCCTCCATCGGCGCAGTGCTGATGGCTGTCAGCATGGCGCATTTGCCCAGGATCCATCGCGCCGGACCCGCACTGATCGCAACCGTGGCCGGCTTCGGCCTGGCAACAATTGGGTTCGGATTTTCGAGGAACCTTTGGCTGTCTCTCGCCATGCTTCTGCTCACCGGGGCGTTTGACAACGTAAGCGTTGTGTTGCGTCACTCGCTGTTGCAGACCCGCACGCCGGACTACCTGCGCGGGCGCGTGCTCGCCGTCAACAACGTGTTCATCAGTTGCTCCAATCAGCTGGGCGCGGTCGAATCCGGCTGGACTGCCGCGTGGATTGGCGCTGTTCCCAGCGTCTGGGGTGGGGGACTGGCGACTTTGGTGGTGGTGGGAATCTGCGCTGCGGTTTCACCCGCCCTGCGAAAGTGGCGGCAGTAGCCTAAACTTTTGCGAACGCGCGGTTCCGGCCCGCGAATTTCGCCCGGTACAGCGCTTTGTCCGCCGAGTCCAGCAGTTCTCGTGCTTTCATTCCAGGATGCCATGCGGCCACGCCAAACGTCGCCGTCACAGAAAACGGAACCCCTGCTGTCGACATCCCGAAAACCAGGGCGTTCAGGTGGTCCCGGATTCGCTCCGCCACGCGGGCGGCCTGGTCGAGTTCCATTCCAGGCAACACGAAGCTGAAATTGTCACCGCCCAGGCGGCCGGCAAAGTCGGAGGTGCGCAGCTCGCTTCGCATGATAGTGCCGACCGCTTCCAGCACTTCATCCCCGGCACCATGACCGAACCGGTCGTTGGTCTCTTTGAAGCTGTCAATGTCCAGAACGCAGACCGAGGTGACGGACTGCTCAATGCCGGCACGCAACAGTGCTGTCTCCAGCCGGGCTGAGAAGTGATGGCGGTTGGCAAGCCCTGTCAACGCGTCATAGTTTGCCTGCCAGGTCAGCTTTTCCTGCGTCGCCTTTCGCGCCGTCACGTCCTGGGCGATTCCTACAATCCGACGGACCAGACCTCGTTCATTCCGTTCAAACGGGGTATCGCTGGCCGCCAGCCACACCCAGTGCCCATCGACGTGCCGGGCCCGATATTCAAGCCGGCGGACCTCACCATCGAGCGCATGACGCAGCGAATCATAGTGCGCCCGAAGCGCGGGCAAGTCATCCGGGTGAAAATGCCGCGTCGGTTCACTGAGATATTTTTCCAGCTCTTCCGGCTTGTAGCCAAGCACGGCTGAGACTTCACGATTGCTGTAGATGTTGCGACGCTCCTCAATGTCGTAGACGTAGAGAATGCCCGGCGTGGTCGCGGCGATGCGCTCCACAAAGCTCCGGCTCTTTCGCATTTCCGATTCCGCCCTGCGGCGTTCGGTGATTTCGCGTGCAATGCCCTGAAAGCCCGAAATGTGACCGTCCACCAGTAACAACTGGACATTGACGCCCACCCAGACTTCCTTGCCATATCCATCCACCAGCGGCAGTTCGCAGTAACTGTTCCTGCGTTTGCGCGCGAACTGTCTGAGGTAGAAGCGTTCCGCCCCGGCCCGCTTATCATGGCGGACCAGCTTGATGTAAGAGCGCGCGCTGACTTCGCTCTCCGTGTAGTGCAGGATGTTCATCCCGGTTTCGTTCCAAAAGGTGAAGCGCCCGGTCTTGTCCGCGCGGAAGATCATGTCGCCCGCGGTCTCCACCAGTTGCCGATACTGTTCCTCGCGCGCCACCAGGGCCTTCTCGGCGATGTTTCGTTTACGACCTTCTGAAGTGGACCGAATGGCCGCGAGCAGTGTCAACAGGAAGGACAGGCCCAGGCCAAATTCGAAGAGCCGACGAGCGCGCCACGCGATTATGCGCTGGGCGATCATTCTCTGGTCCAGCAGGCGGCGCTCCTCCAGTTGCATCGCTGTGAGCGGCGCAGCGATGGCTCCGGCTGTCTCCGAATCCATCAGACTCAGCGTCAATTGCCGGATCGTGCGGCTTCTCTCCTCCTCAACGGGGTTGTCTGTCGACAGGCGGTGGATCTCGCGCGCTCTGTATTCCATGTCTCCGGACGCATCGCGTTCCCGGAGCTCGTTCGACAAAGCTTCCAGATGTCCAAGAAGCTCAAACGTGTGGCTCACCCACGCGACGCTTGCTTCCCACCGGTATGTCTCAATGACTGCGGCGATACCCACGCCCAGCAATAAGGCAAACGCTGCACCGAAGCCCGCTTTAATTTGAACACTCCCCAAGATTCGATCTTGGATCTATTCCTGTTTCGCCGCAAGTCAACGGAGGTAGACTATTCGTACTAACTTAGGACTGCTACCCAATCGGACTATTCAGCGGCAGGCTTAGGAACAGCCGGAGCCGCCGGTTTAGGAGTTGGCAGGATCATGATCTCTGTTCGTTGAAACGCGAACTTGCGGCCATTCTCATCGATCAGATTGATCTGACAGGTATACCGCCCCGCGGCCAGCTGCGCCAGCGGCGCCTGGAACTGCACGGGGAGCGTCTGACCGCGCGTTGGCAGGAACGTTTCGAGGCGTACCGGCTCCGATTCGAAAGTCTTCGTCTTACCCCGGAAGAACGACAGCGTGGCGGCTACGCTGGGCTTCTGGTTGGCGTCCAGACCGGGATCGTAGACCTCCATGTACACATAGAGGTTCTGGTCTTTCCGGAACACATGCGTGATGCTCGGAATCAGCTTTTGCCCATCCTGCACCAGCGGGTCGGCTTCCACGATCTTCTTCTTTTCGACGGTCGCAATCGACTCGGTGAGTGGCTGCCGCTGACTGCTCCAGATGACGGAACTGGTCTTGAGCGTGGCGGGTTGATCCGGTGCCAGATCCGGGATGGTGAACTTCGTTTCGTAGGTCCCCATCTTGCCGGTTTCGTTCTCACGGGCCAGGAATTTCAGTGTGTAGGTGCCCGGCGCAACGGTAAAGCCAGTGCCATAGGCGATGGGGCGTGACGACAGTTGAGCCGCTGTTTGTTCCGCCAGTTTGATCTTGATTCCATCGCGCACAATGCCCACCAGCTTGGTGTGCGAATCGCGCATCTGTCCGATGAATTCGAACTCGGTCTGCGCATGGCCCTTGCTCTTTGCGAGGGCGATTTCCGCGCCCGGGATCTTGACCGAGAAGGGCACGAAGTACCGATCACGAGCGAGCCGAAAGTAGTTTAGTTCGCCGCTGACGGAAAGGTCGGTGAGGGGGTCGCCCAGCATGAGAGCCTGCTCCAGCTGGCTCTCTTTGTCGGAAGAATTGAACTTCTTGAATTCCTTCTCGCCGAAGTAGCCGCTCTTGTAGTCGAGTTTCGCCTGGAGGTTGTTATTCAGCTTCACGGTCACGCGGCGGTACTTGCCATCCGTCTTGCCGTTGGTGCTGTAATAGCCCAGGATGTAGTAGCTGCTGATATCATCACGGGCCTTCTGCATGCCCAGCGAGAGGTCGTTCTCGTCGACAAACAAACGCCCGCCGGTGTCGGAGGCGAGCGTGGACAGAGTCTCCTGTGAGTTGTCGCGGCTGGCCCCGCGCCGCGATACATTCGCGCCGTTGAAGGAGCTGGAACCGCGTCCGCCGCCTGAGCTCGCATCGCCGGCCGGGGCTGAAGCCACCAGTCCCCGCGCATCGATGGGATAGAACGCCACGTTGGCGCGTTTGGCGGCATTGACGGCGCTTTCGAGCTGCGCCCGGTTATCATTCCCGGATTGCTCAATACCAGACGTGAAATAAAGCAATGCCTTCTTCTCAGGGAAAGGCGCGAGCAGTTTCGCCGCCGATTCCAGCGTCGCCAGTTTACGGTCGTTGTTGAAAATATTGAACTCGGTCTCATCAGCGCTGAAAGCCGCGCCGGTGTCTTCACCCTGTGTGTCGTCGCCATCACCACCCAGGCCCGCCAGTTCGCTTGCGGTGCCGATATGAAAGGCTTTGATCACTTCTTCCAGTCGGTCTTTGTCGTCAGTGAAATCCTGCTCAATCTTCAACGGGCCCGTGCCGGCGGTCATGATTTCAACTAAATCGGCCGGCTTCATCTGATCATGAATGAACTCCAGCGCGGACTTCTGGGCACGTGACTGTTCAGGAATTCCCATGGTGCTGAAGTCGAACAGCAGTGCCACCAGGCGACGATCCTGAAAGCGGATAACCGGCTTCGGTTTTCCGAGAGGGATCCCAGCCTGTTTTGGAGCGGCTGCAACCGTGGTGCCCGCAACCTTCACATCCTTGCCTGCCGGAACAGCAGGCAGAGGCTCATCGGAATCCAGCTTCTGAAATTCGAAAACGGAGAGCTGCTGCGGCTTGCCATCTTCCATGATGGTGAAGTCTGCTTTCGTCAGGCCCGGCATCACTTTGCCGGACTTGTCCCTGACGCCCACATCGATCACAACCAGATTGGCCTGGGAGGTGAAGGTGACCGTGTCCTGGGCCTGGCTGTAATAGAGGCCGCCTGCCGGCAATAGCAGCAGGACCGGCAAGACGGCCCAATGTGTTTTCAGTCGCATTTTAAAAATTGAACCTCAATTGGGCGTTGATATTGCGCATCTGGCCTGCGGTGGCGGGAATGCCCGCGTTGATGGAGCCGATCACCGTCCCGAAGCCGGTGATATTCACATGGTTGATCGGGTTGGTGGAATTGACGGTGAACGTGAGCGTGTGGCGATCCTTGATCCGAAAGGAGCGGAAGACGGAGGCGTTCATATTGAAGTTCGCAATGCCGGGGATCGTGTTCCGGCCCGCGTTTCCGTAAGTTCCCGCGAGCGGGATGGAGTATGCCGCCAGGTTGAAGTATCCGGTCCCGCCCTCAACTGGCAGGCCCGTTGCCTGTGCTCTCGCTCCCCCGGTGATGCCGGTGCCGGAGGGGTCGCCCGCCACCGTCGCGGTGAAGGTGCTGCCGGACGTCGCGGTGAACTGGCCGTTGAGGGTCCAGCCGCGGATGGCGTGCCATCTCCACGAAGTGCGGTCAGAGCCGACCGGCGACTGAATGGAGTAGTTGGCGGTAAACCGATGCCGCTGGTCAGAGTTCGAAAGGGCGCGTTCCGCGCGGATGTTATTGACGATCTGGACCACGCCGCCGCCCAGCGTGGAAGTATCGTCAATTGCCTTCGAGAGAACGTACGTCAGGTTGAAGCTGCGGCTCCGCGCCATGCGCCTGCTGAACGAAAATTGCGCAGCATTGTAGATGGAATTGCCCACCGACTGATCGTAGTTAAACGTGGACGCGTTGGTGATCTGCAACCGCTGCTGCGTGGTGAGCGATGAGCCGCCCGGAGGCGCGCGGTTCGGGCTCTGCAACACATCGAGATGTGTACCCTTGGTGCCCTGATAGCTCAGCTGGACAACGTAGTTCCGCTTCACCGTGTACTGCATGGAATAATTCCAGCTCTGCGCATAGGCGGGCTTGTAATCCCGCGCCACCGCGAAAGTGTTGGTGATGGTCTGCGCCGGCAATCCGGTGAACCCGTTCTCCAGCGTCAGGACATTGGCCGGGCTGGTGGTCGTGTTGAGAGCTCGCACAAACGGGGCCTGCAGGCCCAGACGGTTCGTGAAGCCGCCGTACACGCCGCCCGTGTAGTAGATACCGTAGCCCGCGCGAATCACCAGTTGTTTATTCTTCCAGGGCTTCCATGCAACCGCTTCGCGAGGGGAGAACAGTAAGTAACGAGGTTCGATCAGACCCTGCGGGAAGTTGCCTCCGGAATACTTTGCCGGTGAGTTCGGCGTCACCACTGCGACCCCTGAAAAATCAGGTGCCACGTCGAGGTTCGCCAGACGGTTATTCTTCTCCGTGTACGGTCCGAAGTACTCCCAGCGCAGGCCCGACGTGAAGGAAAGTCCGCTGCGCGCTCTGTAGTCGCTGGATACGTAGGCGTTGATTGCAGTCTGCCGGTAGTAGTAGCTGTTGTTACCGTTCTGATACTGGGTGACGGAGGTAGAGAAGGGTCGGTCGAGAAGCAAATCGGCCAGATCGTAGCCGGTACCCGTAACCGGCAGACCATTCGCGCCAACCTGTTGCGTGCCGATGCCTGTAAAGCTAAATGAACCGCGCGCTCCCTGGTTGGTCAGCAGGTTGTTCTGGCGACGCTGGAAATTCACGCCGTAAGTCAGAGTGTTCTTACCTTTGATATAGGTCATCGAATCCGTGATGCCCGCGGTTTGGGAGCGGTTCAGAGAGGGCAGTCCGTCATTCAATGCGTTGAAGTTTGTGAACGACACTGTGGGTGGGCCGTAGGCTATGGGGTCGCTGGTGACACCGTTGATGCCCAGTTGCCCGGCAATGTTTTGTCCGTTCGAGAAGAAGGAATAGTTGTTCGCCACGTTACGGCTGAAGGCGAAGGCGAGATTGTTGATGAGAGTGCGGCTGAAGGTTCGCGTGTAGCTTAGATTGGAGCTGACGCCGGAGCCGTTACTGTGATCGCGGAAGCCGAAAGCCTGAATGTTCTCGGCATCGCGGCCCTGGTGGTTGAAGTTCAGCGCGAGCCGGTCTTTGGTGGTGATGGTCTGGTTGATCATCACCTGGATGTTGTTGTTGTTCGACGGATTCGAAGCGATCAGCTGATAGTTGTTACGGATGCCGATCGCGTTCGGCAGGGGGATCAGGCCCAGCAGCCCGACTGCGGCGCGGTTGATGCGGCTGGCCGGAATCATGTTACCCGCAAACGGTTGGTTGATGGTGGGGTCGTAGATAATTTGCGGTTGTCCGGCGGCGTTGACCAGGCTGGAGAAGTCACCGGTGCGGACGAAAGCTCCGGGCACGGTTGAGATACGGTTGATGCCATTGCGGGTCCGCTGACCGGTATAGTTGACGAACCAGAAAGTTTTGTCACTGCGGAACAATTTTGGAATCGCCAGCGGGCCACCAACTGAAAATCCGAAACGATTGCTGGCATAAGCAGCCTGTGCGGGTGTCTGCCCGTTTACCTGCTGGGAAGCGAATGAATAGGGGCGTGCGTTGAGCGCGGAATTGCCCAGAGAATAGTTGGCGCTCAGGCGCCATTGCTGACCACGTCCGCGATTGATGCGGTTGCCGAACTGGCCGCGCCCGTTGGCGGTCTGGGGGGCACGACCGCCACCACGTCCGCCGAAATCTCCACCGCCGCCGCGTCCACCGCCGCCATCGCCACGCCCCCCACCACCAAAACCACCGCCGCCTGGGCCGCCTGGGCCACCACGCCCGCCGCCGGGTCCACCGTCCCCGAGGGGCTGTCCATCCGGGCCAATTCCACCGGGACCGCCGGGTCCGCCGAATCCACCCGGGCCACCTTGCCCGCCAAACCCGAATCCAAATCCTTCCGGTCCACCCATTCCAAGGCCGTCACCCTGTTGGGCCTGCACTGCCTGGCTGATACTGCCGGTGATGGAAAGCGCTTCATTGGCACCACCGTTGGCTTCCGCGCTGGCAAGTGCCGCTTGTGGGATATCCGCGTCAGGCGCCAGAGCATCGGTATTTTGCACCAGGCTCAGGTTCTGAAAGCCAGGACCTCTGCCACCGGGCGCGCCTGGAGCAGTGCCGCCCCGTCCCCCGGGTCCACCCCTGCCAGCTCCGGCAGTATCCCCTTGCCCGGTGACTCCACGACCGCCACCTGGTCCACCGGGGAATCCGCCACGACCGGGCCCCGCAGGCGCGGCAGCCGTGGCGGGCGCTGCGGTTGGCTTGAGGGCTTCGACTACTTTGGGCGCTGCAGAGGGCAGGACAGGGACAGAAGCGCGCTTCTGAAGAAGCAGTTCAAACGTGACCAGCGAAGCAGAGGCAGTGACATCGCGCTGCACTAACTCAAATCCAAACATCGCAGCGGAAAACTTGCAGGGCGTTGCAGGCAGGCCGCCCATTTCGAACCGGCCGTCGCCATCGGTGACTGTGGAGATCTTTTCGGATCCGCATTCCGCTGTGACGGCGGCACCTGGAACGGGGCGACCGCCGGAACGTACGACACCCGTCTGTACTTCTGCAGTGGCTACCGCCACCAGCAGCATTTGGGCCCACACAATTCGGGCAGGGAAGAGGTTCAGGAATGGTGAGCGCGGCATGCGAATCCTTGAGTTGGCTATTCGCACAGCATTTCCGGAACGACACGCACCCTGGGCGGTGTTGTCCCGTTAGTGCGCGAACTTTAGCTGTTTATGATTGTGAAACAGGCGGGGAAAGTTCCCCGCCTTTCGTGCGGAAAAACTAGTTCGCTTTCTTTGCGGTGAATGTTGCGGGGCCACGACCGCCTTCACGGGTGATTTCCATCGAGTCACCCTTCACAACGGCGGTGTACATCATTTTCATTTCCGTGCCCTGCATATTCATGGTCTGGCTGAACGAAATCTTGTCGCCGTCCACCTTACCGTCGGAAATCGGAGTTTCACCGCGCTGGTTGGCAACGGTGCCTTCGAGCTTGGCACCGGCGGCCTTAAAGGTGAACGTGGTGGTCTGAGTGTTTCCGCCGCGCCCCGGGATTTCCGCCGTCCACTTTCCAGTGACGTCGGCCGCAGCAGCAACGAAGGTGAAGCAGAGAAGGGCCGTGAAGGCCAGAAACATTCTTTTCATGATGGGATTGGTGTTACTACCCGGCGGGAGGTTACTGCGGCCGGCGCAGGAGAGCGGGTGTTTTACAAAGGTTTACCGCCCGGGACGACGGAGCGCCCCGGACGGTTACACCTGCGGTGCGATTTTACAGACCTTTTTTCGCCAGGAAAATAGCCAGATCATTCACGCGGTTGGAATATCCCCATTCGTTGTCATACCAGGCCACGACTTTCAGAAGGTTACCGCCAATCACATTGGTCAGCTGGCCGTCCACGATGGAGCTGTTCGGGTTCTTCAGCATGTCAGTGGAAACAACCGGGTCCATGGTGAAGGCAAGAATGCCCTTCAGGGGGCCTTCAGCCGCTTCCTGCAGCACGGCATTCACTTCGGCTGCCGTGGTGTCCTTCTCAAGAAGTACAACAAGGTCGACCACCGAGACGTCCGGCGTCGGCACGCGCATGGAGAAACCGTCGAGGCGGCCCTTCATTTCCGGCATCACGAGCGCGATCGCTTTGGCGGCGCCGGTGGTGGTCGGAATCATGTTCAGAGCGGCTGCGCGGGCGCGACGCAGATCTTTGTGCGGGAAGTCGAGTACGTTCTGGTCGTTCGTGTAGCTGTGGATCGTGGTCATCGATCCCTTCACAATGCCGAACTTGCCGTGCAGAACCTTCACGACCGGTCCCAGGCAGTTGGTGGTGCAGGAAGCGTTCGAAATGATGTGGTGTTTCGACGCGTCATACACGTTGTCGTTCACGCCCATCACGATGGTGACGTCTTCGTCTTTGGCAGGAGCGGAGATGATGACTTTTTTCACGCTGCCGTGCAGGTGCTTCTTCGCGTCCTTCGCTTCCGTGAAGCGACCGGTGGATTCCACCACGATTTCCGCACCAACCGAGGTCCAGTCGATTTCCGCCGGATCCTTCATGGCAAAAACCTTGATCTTCTTACCGCCGATGGAGATGGAATCGCCGTCGACCTTTACTTCGTGGGGCAGTGTACCCATCACGGAATCGTACTTGGTGAGGTGGGCCAGAGATTTTGTGTCGGTCAGATCGTTGACGGCGACAAATTCAATTTCCGGGTTATTGAGGGCGGCGCGAACGACGTTACGACCAATGCGGCCGAAGCCGTTAATACCAACTTTTACGGGCATGTTTCGGGTGATTCTCCTTAAAAGTAATGCAGGCTGACTAATCTTCAGGATAACAAAGGCCTGCCGGATCAGGCCGTCAGGGAGGCCCGTCGCCACCAGCACCAGGCGTGCGGCGGCGATGTCTTCCACGGCTATCCCCAACGACCTGAACACGATGCGGCGGTCGTTCGGCGCTGAGCCGAGCGCCGGCAATTCGCCGAGTTCGGCATCCGCATGGGCTTTGGCAAGGAGTAAATCACCGGACTCCACGGCGGCTGCGCGGGAATCGACGACGATGAAGGCGTTCATTGCTGCGGTATCCAGCTCGCGGCGCGCGGAGCCGACGGCTCCGACCGCGGATTTCAGGGAACCTGCGGACCAGACTCAGTGCTTCAAGGTGCGAACGCGCCTGCGGACCAGATCGTTTGTCTCCAGATTGCGGCCCGCGTTGCCTGGGGTGGAATGCCACCAGTTTGGCCCCCATCACGTCGCGGCAAACGGCCGGCATGGATCCGAACCACGCGGTTTGCCCGGGGTTGTCAGGACGCTCCGCATTGGCTGTTGGGATCTGCCTGCGGAGAAATCTGTCAGCGCGCCATGGCGGGGATCAACTGGTCCATCCACAGGGCGGCCCGAACTGCCTGTTCGTCAAAGAATACCGGGTTCATTGGAATTTCTCCATGATAGAGATACCCTAAAGTCCTGGCGCACTTCGTTTTGACCACGTTCGGCTCGTTCGGCGACATCCACCCCTACATCGCGGTGGGCCTGGGGCTGCGCGAGCGAGGCCACAAGGTCACCATTGCGACTTCGGAAGTTTATCGCTCAAAAGTAGAGGGCGAAGGGCTGCGGTTCTATCCCATCCGGCCTGATGTGGCCGGGCTGACCAGCGACCCGTCAGAAATCAGAAAAGCGTTTCACCCGCGCACCGGCAGCGAATACATCATTCGCAAAGTGTTTCTGCCGCATTTGAAAGATTCGTATGAGGACCTGCTCCCCCTCGCCCGGGAGGCCGACCTTCTTATCAGCCACCCCATCGCGTTCGCAACGCCCCTGGTGGCGGAAGTGCTGAACAAGCGTTGGGTTTCGGTCATACTGCAGCCTTCGTTGCTGTTGTCTGCTTTCGACCCGCCGGCAGTTTCCGGCGCCCCTTTTCTGGATCATTTCCGCTCTTTCGGCCCCACCTTCTGGAAGTATTTCTTCCGGATTGCCAGGCTTATCGCAGCCCGGTGGGGCGTGCCGATCAACCAGTTGCGCCGTGAACTCGGTTTGCGGCAGGTGGCAAACCCGGTGCTGGATGACATGTTTTCGCCGTGGGGAAATCAGGCCTGGTTCTCAACGCAGATGGCATCTCCGCAGCCCGATTGGCCGGCGAACCTGCATGTGACCGGCTACCCTTTCTACGACAAGCTGGAACCCGGACTTGGGCTCAGCCCGGAACTGCGACGATTCCTTGATGCAGGGACACCCCCGGTGGTTTTCACGCTGGGATCGTCGGCGGTGTTTGACGCCGGCGCCTTTTATCGCGAGAGCGCGGAAGCCAGTATCCGGCTGGGCCACAGAGCGGTGTTGCTGGTCGGTCGCGATCCGCGAAATCTCCCCCGGATCGCATTGCCTGACTCCGTCCTGGTGACCGAATACGCGCCGTACTCGGAACTCTTCTCACAAGCTGCGGCAATTGTTCACCAGGGCGGTTCCGGCACCACCGCGCAGGCGCTGGCGGCGGGTAAGCCCATGATCGTTGTGCCCTGGAGTCACGATCAGCCAGACAATGCCCGCCGCGTGGTGAGCCTTGGCGTGGCGAGAACAATCCCCCGGCATAAATACCGGGTGCTCAGGGTCCAGGCCGATCTGGGCGCTCTGCTAAGTGATCCCGGATATCGGGAGAAAGCCGGTCTGGCTTCCGTTGAACTGGCCCGGGAAGATGGTGTTGCCTGTGCCTGCGACGGCCTTGAGGCAGCGCTGCGTTAGACGGAAATCAGCGTATTGGAACCCGACTGCCGTTTGTCCGTGCCTTGCGGATAAATTTCGCACCGAAGCTCGCAAATTGCTCTTCCGACGACATTCGGGTACAAGTGCACACGGCAAGTCGCTAAACTAAAGGTGTTCTGAATGCCCGGTCCCGTCAAAGCTGCCGCTGCTGCGAAAGATGCCCTTCCCCAGGGCGGGATGCGGCTGACCCGTCAGCGCCGGATTCTGTTGGATCTGATCGACAAAACCGGTGAGCATCTGGATGCCGAAAGCCTGTTTCACATGGCTCGGGAAAAAGACCCAAAACTAAACCGTGTCACTGTCTACCGCACTCTGAAGCTGCTTAAAGAAGGCGGACTGGTGGATGAACTAGACCTGATGCATCAGGCGGGTGAGCAGCATTTCTACGAAACGCGTCGCAAGCAGGAACACGCGCATGTGATTTGCCTGAGCTGCGGCAAGGTGGAAGAGTTCTTTGGTGAACCCCTGAAACGGCTTCGCCGACAGGTGGAAACGCAGTTCGGTTTTCAGATCGTGCTTGCGCGCACCGAAATCGGCGGCTATTGTGCCCATTGCCAGGCATTGCGTGCACGGGAACTGGAACTGGCGGCGGCGCGGGTGCCGGTGGTTGCGCTGAAGAAAGCGCCTGCGGCCCGGAAAGCGCCTGCGGTCGGTAATAAGAGACTGGTGGCCCCGTGACTCCGATTCACAGCTCCGAAAACAGCGACAGCCTTGTTGTGATTGATCCGAACGGACGTCGCACACGGGTTCCGCTGTTCCCGTTTCCGTTTCGCATCGGGCGCGCGCCGGACAATCACCTCATCCTTCGAGACAGTCGGGTTTCCCGCAATCACGCCCAGATTTCGCACAGGGATGGCAAATGTGTTCTGGAAGATCTGGGGAGTCGTCACGGCGTCTGGGTGAATGGCGAACGTATTCCGAATTCTCTGGTGCTGCATGGTGCCGAAAAGATTGAGTTCGGCGTACCGGACGGCTATCAGGTACATTTCACGCGGTCGGGCGAGGATATGCAGCGACTTTTGGCGCGGCCGCTGTTGCTGGATTCCGGCCCTGTCAGCGGTCCCGTATCCGCGTTTCAAAAGCCAGGCGCGGCGAAGGGGGGGGCCACCAATCTCGAAAAGCTGCGGGCAGTTCTGGAAGTGGCCCGTTCGCTGCAGAGTTCTTTTTCCGTTGATGACGTGCTGAATACCGTGGTGGATGCCGCTACATCCGTCACCGGGGCGGAGCGCGGCTTCCTGCTGCTGTTTGATGAAGATCACGAATTGCAGGTGCGCAGCGGACGTGCGAAAGGCGGCTTTGACCTTCCCCCCGGAGACCTGCGGGTGCCCCGCCGCCTGATCCAGCAAGCCCTCGAAAGCCGTCGCGATCTTTTCAGCATGTCGTTTGACCCCACGGCGCTTGATGAGCGTTCGCCGGGCAACACCATCGCCGATCTGGAACTGCGCAGCGTGTGCTGCGTGCCGCTGGTTCGCGTCAATCTCAGCAACGAATCGAATACCCAGATGATCACGGCCGCGCGGTCAAACGCGGGCGTGCTTTACATGGATTCGCGCTTCACCGCAGTCGACCTGGCGGGCGGGAATCGCGAACTACTGCAGACCCTCGCAATTGAAGCTTCGACGGTTCTTGAAAACGCGCGGTTGCTGGAAGAAGAGCGCGCCAAGCAGCGGATCGAAGAGGAGTTGGGGGTGGCTCGCAGAATCCAGCAAAGCCTGCTGCCACGCAGCCTGCCGGAAACCGGGTGGTTCCGCGTGTGCGGATCGAGCCAGGCCACGCACGAAGTGGGCGGCGACTATTTCGATGTGGTCTCGGTCAGCAAAGAAGTCTGGTCGGTGGTGGTGGCGGATGTGTCGGGCAAGGGAGTCAGTTCTGCGTTGCTTGCGAGCTTTCTGCAGGGGGCGTTTCTGGGCGCGGCGACCGGCGGAACCATACCCGCAGTGCTCTCCCGCATCAACGACTTCATGAGCGAGCGGGCCGAGCACGGCAAGTACGCCACGCTGTTCTTTGCCACTATCCGTTCGGATGGCCGGGTATCCTACGCCAATTGCGGACATTGTTCTCCGATGCTGGTTCGCGGCCACAGCAGCGGCATCCCGGGGACAATTGAGAGCCTGATCGCGACTTCCATGCCGGTGGGTCTGATTCCGGGTGCGCCATTCTGTGAAGAGGCCTGCGTGCTGTCGCCGGGTGACCGTATTGTGCTCTACAGTGATGGTGTCACAGAGGCGCAGAACCTGGCGCAGGAGTTCTTCGGCAACGATTTGCTGCGGAAAGCGATCAGCCTGGCCGCTGAGAAGGATTGCCAGGGCATGCACGACGACATTCAGCAGGCTCTGAAGGACTTCACCGGTGGCGCTGAACAGTCCGACGATATCACTCTCGTCGTGCTCGAATACGCTGGTTAACGAGCCGGCTGCGTCTGCATCACGGCGGCGAATGCGTTGATGATTCGTGGGTCGGGGACCAGGGCGAGCTTCGGCTGCTCTCCCTTAAGAAGCGTCCAGGCGGCACGCATCGGGAAGTCGACAGGCTTCGACTCTTCCGAAAGTTCTTTCCAAAGCGGCAATGCGGCCGGCTTCTTGCCGTCGAGCACCAGCGCATAAGCAAGGGCCAGCTTCCGCAGGGCATTCAACTCAGGGTTGAGGTGCATCTGGTTTGCACGGGCCTGCCATTCTGTGGCGGTCGCGGACGGAAGGGTGGAGAAGCGGATCAGGAATGCTGCAGCGCTGGTCGGATTCCCCGCTGCTTTGGAATCGCGTTCGGCCGCCACCCGATCCCCTTCCAGTAAGTCCCATACCGCGAGCTGGTTCAGGAGGAAAAGCTTTTCACCGTTGTCCCCCGTTTCTTCCACCCTGCTGCGCAATTCTGCCAAACCTTCTTTTCGCCGCCCGGTCCGGAAGAGCCAGTCAGCAGAGACGAGCGGTGTGCCCGGGGCTTTTTCACGCAGCTTGCGGTATTGAGCAAAGACAGTGTCGGCGCCCTTCCGGTCTCCGGCCATGAATTTCGCCCAGGCTGCTTTGTAGAGTTCACCGCCCTCCAGGAAGTCGGGAAACTTCGCGTGATTTTCCTGGTAGATGCGGGCCGCTTCGGCGTATTTGCGGTACATGTAGTGAACATCGGCCAGGGAATCGAATGGATTGGGCTCGCCCGGACGGATTCGCGCGTAATCCTGCATCGCGGCCACGGCACCCGCGTAGTCGCCACTCCAGGCCAGTGAGTATCCCATTTGATTGAGCGCGTCCTGATCGTTCGGGATCACCTGGCGAAGCTTCTTCCAGCTTGCCGCGGCTTCGGCGAACTGGCCTTTGTTGGTTTGCAGTTCGGCGAGAGAGCGGATCAGCACGGTGTCTCCCGGGCTCAGATCGGAGACGCGTCTCAATGCAACCAGGATTGCGTCCGGATTGCCCTGCAACGTGGAAGCCTGGAAATCCAGATAAGCCGCATCCAGCGGTTCCAGTTTTTGCAGGCGGGCCTTTGCCAATGCTGCTTCAGCGCCTGGCCGGTTACCCCGCAATTCCTGGGACTCGACCAGCGCC
>JBBQDH010000124.1:0-17297 GCA_038319515.1 Bryobacterales bacterium | reverse complement strand
GTCTTTTTTACGTCCTTCGTTTGCAGTTTACACGGTCGCCTGCACCAGGGGGACGTGCAATCAGGATGCCACAAAGAATCGCTGCGTTACACTGAAAATTCAGGAAATAATGAAGCAACGAATTCGTTCGACAACGGTGCTCTGTGTGCGCCGTGATGGTAAGGTTGTCATGGCCGGGGACGGACAGGTGACTCTGGGCTCGGAAGTCTTGAAATCCAAGGCGAAAAAATTGCGTCGTTTGTACAACGATAAGATCCTGGCTGGGTTTGCCGGTGCCACTGCGGATGCGTTTTCTCTGTTCGCCCGCTTTGAAGCCAAGCTGGAGCAGTTTAACGGCAACCTGCCGCGTTCGGTGGTGGAACTGGCCAAGGAATGGCGGACGGATAAAATCCTGCGGCATCTGGAAGCACTGCTGCTGGTGGCGGATGCGAAGAACACTTACATCCTGAGCGGCAATGGCGACGTAATTGAGCCGGATGAGGACATTGCGGCGATCGGGTCGGGCTCGCCTTATGCCCTGTCGGCTTCGACAGCGCTGCTGCGGCATACGAAGCTTTCGGCGCGCGAGATTGTGGAAGAGGCGATGCTGATCGCGGGCCAGACCTGCATCTACACGAACGACAACTTCATGTTTGAGGAACTGGGCTGACATGGTTATTTATCTGCCGACGCAGTCCGTGGAAGATACTCCGGTGCTGGATGAGTTGACTCCCCGGGAGATTGTTCGCGAGCTCGATAAGTACGTGATCGGCCAGCCGGACGCGAAGCGCGCCGTCGCCATTGCACTGCGCAACCGTCTGCGACGTCAAAAGCTGCCGCCTGAAATGGCGGAAGATGTGATGCCGAAAAACATCCTGATGATCGGGCCGACCGGGGTGGGTAAGACCGAACTGGCACGCCGTTTGGCCAAGCTGGCGAATTCCCCGTTCATGAAGGTGGAAGCGAGCAAGTTCACCGAAGTGGGTTATGTGGGGCGCGATGTGGAATCCATGATCCGTGATCTGGTGGATATCGCGATCGACATGGTGCGGGAAGAGAAGCTGGACGAGATCGGCGACCGCGCAGAAACCGCTGCGGAGACGCGGCTGCTGGAAATTCTGGTGCCACCGGCTCCGGAGAACACCGAAGATAACAGCAAGACACGGGACAAGCTTCGGGAACGCCTGCGCGAAGGCAAGCTGGACGAGCGCATGGTGGAACTGGAAGTGAAAGATCGCGCCCCGACATTCGAGATCGCCGGCAACATCAATCTGGAGGAGATGGGGATGAACTTCAAGGAAATGCTTCCTGCGATGTTCGGCCAGCGATCCAAGCGGCGCAATATGCGGGTGGCGGATGCGCTGGATTACCTGATCCAGGAAGAAGAGCAGAAGCTCATCGATATGGACCAGGTGACGCGGATTGCGCTGGACCGGGTGGAATCGAGCGGCATTATCTTCCTGGATGAGATTGACAAGATTGCGGGTCGCGAAGGCGGCCATGGCCCGGATGTCAGCCGTGAAGGGGTGCAGCGGGATATTCTGCCCATCGTGGAAGGCACAACCGTCAACACCCGGTACGGGTTCGTTCGTACCGACCATATTCTGTTCATCGCGGCGGGTGCGTTCCATGTTTCGAAGCCCAGCGATCTGATTCCGGAACTGCAGGGGCGGTTCCCCATTCGGGTAGAGCTGAAGTCACTTACGGTGGACGATTTTGTCCGCATTCTGAAAGAGCCGAAGAACGCGCTGGCCAAGCAGTATGTGGCGCTGATGGACACCGAAGGGATCAAGCTGAATCTGACCGACGATGCGCTGCTGGAAGTGGCGAAGTTCGCGGCTCAGGTGAACGAGTCTTCAGAGAACATTGGGGCGCGGCGGCTGCACACCATCATGGAAAAACTTCTCGAAGAGATTTCCTTTGAAGGGCCGGACCTGAAGAAGAAGAACGTGAAGGTGGACGCGGCGTATGTGCGCAAACAGCTTGCGGACATCGTGAAAGATCAGGATCTGAGCCGTTATATCCTGTGATGCGCGCGTCTCCACTGGCATGCGTTTTGGGTGTGATCGGGCTCGCCGGGTGTGGATATCTCATCGGGTGTGGCTATCCGGGTGACCCTTTGCCGCCTGCGTTGAATCGTCCGAACCGGGTGCTGGATCTGGCAGCGCTGCAGCGGGGGACGAAGATTTACCTTCACTTCACGCTGCCTGCCAAAACCACGGAAGGTCTGGCGGTGAAGGACCTGCCGGATATTGAGCTGCGGCTGGGCACAATGCCGGACTGGGAGCAAAATTCCACGCGTATTCCGGCCAGTGACGTGAAAGTAGAAAAGGCGTCGGTATCAGCCGAGATTCCGGTCACGCAGTTTTATGGCAAGACCGTAGTGGTGGGGGTTCGGGTGCATGGCCCGGAGGGTCGGGATGTGGGCTGGTCAAATCTGGAACTGGTCGTCGTGGTGCCCGCGCTGGCAGTTCCTGAAGGCCTTTCGGCAAAAGATGCCCCGGATGCAGTGGCGCTGGAGTGGCATGCCACGGCGCCGGAGTTCCGGATTTTCCGGAAGAACCCGGAAGATAAGGACTGGACACTTCTGGGCAGCAGCCCGAAGGCTGCTTATCTGGATACCACCGTGGAATTTGGCAAACCCTATCAGTACTTCGTGCAGTCGGTGGAGAAGACCGGCAACAAATATGCGGAGAGCGAGCTTTCGCAGGAGATCACTTTCACGGCCACGGACCGCTTCGCACCGGCCACGCCGATCGGGTTGACCGTGGTGCCGGGCACACGCACTATGGAACTTGTCTGGGAAAGAAACTCTGAGAAAGATCTCGCGGCGTACCGGATTTATCGGGACGGCGTGAAGGTGGCTGAAGGAGAAGCCTCGCCGTCGTACAGTGACAAGGGCGTGAAGCCAGGCACGAGGTATCGGTATCAGGTGAGCGCTGTGGATGTGGCGGGCAACGAGAGCAAGCTTTCCGAGCCAGTCGAGGCTGTGATTCCCTAAGATGCTGCCCGCTTACGCTGTGCAGGCTGCAATAGGCGCGGTCCTGATACTGCCAGCGGCGCTGGGAATCTGGCAGTACGGGCGAACCCGCCCTGCGCCGGACGAAATAGAACGACGCCGGCGCCTTGCGGTGAACAGGACGGGCAAGCGCGGGGTGGGCGAAATTGTGGATATGGAAGGCTCGATGATTCTGTATTCGTATGTGGTGGCGGGAGTGCAGTACTCGAACTCGCAGGATGTGTCTTCGCTTGAAGCGCTGCTGCCCATGGATCGAATGCAGATACTCGGCCATGTCGGGATCAAATTCAACCCGCGCATTCCGGCGAATTCCATCGTAATCTGCGAGGAGTGGAGCGGCATCGGACGGCGTCGCTCATAGGTCGGGCTCATAGGCTAGGATTGATCTATGACCTCAAAAATGAAGAAACTTTCACTAGCGATTGCCGCGACAGTGCTGCTGGGCCTGGGCGTGGCGGTTGGTGCGAACAGCTTCAACGCACCCACCACCGTCCTGCACGTGTCAGCTGTGCAATGGAAGGCTGATTCCACACCCGCGCAGCAGCAGGCAGCGTTGGATGGAATTAAGAAGATGGCAGCGGAAGTACCTGGAATCAAGAATGTCTGGATTAAAAAGGTAAAAGTGCAGCCCGCCGCTTTCAGCACAGTTTTCGCCATCGAATTTGAGAGCAAGGCCGCTTTTGATGCCTACACGAACCACCCGGCGCATAAGGCGTGGGAAAAGGTTTACCTGCCGATCCGCGAAGAGAGCCAGACGCAGGACGTCACCAACTAGCTCAATGGCGCTCGAACTCACCACTTCGTATCTGCAGGACTCGCTTTCGCTCTTCCGCCACTACAAGAAGCTGGCGGAAGGGGCGATGGCGCAGGTGGGTGACGAGCAATTGTTTGTGGTGCCCGGGGCGGATATCGACCAGGAATCGAATTCGATTGCTGTGATTGTTCGCCACATGGCGGGCAATATGCGTTCCCGGTGGACGGACTTTCTAACCACTGACGGCGAGAAGCCATGGCGGGACCGTGACCGGGAGTTCGCCGCCACTTTTCGAACTGCCGGGGAAGAGACCAGGGCCGGCGTGATGGACGGCTGGGAATCCGGGTGGGCCTGCCTGTTTGGTGCGCTGGAACCACTGACGGACGAGGACCTGCACCGCACCGTGACGATCCGTGGCGAGGCACACTCGGTATTGCAGGCGATCAACCGGCAACTGGCGCATTATACGTATCACATCGGCCAGATTGTGTGGCTGGCCAGGCACCTGAATCATTCGAACTGGCAGGCGCTGACGGTGCCCAGGGGCAATTCCGCGCAGTTCAATCAGAAGGTTCTGGCGGGCGAACTGAGCCAGCGATAATTCTGTGCCTTCTGCAACCTCAGTTCGCAACAGCCCGCTGCTGAGACAGTTGGGCCTGGTCAGCGCCACGGCGCTGGTTGTTTCCAACATGATCGGAACCGGGATCTTCACCACGACCGGATTTCTGATTGGCTATGTGGGGGATGCGAGGCTGGTGCTGGCCTCCTGGTTCGTGGGAGCGCTGTTCGCGTTGTGCGGCGCGATGGCGTACTCCGAACTGAGCGTGAATTTCCCCAGCTCCGGGGGCGAATACGTCTATTTGACGCGCGCGTTCGGGCCGGCATGGGGGTTCATGTCGGGCTGGATTTCCTTCTTTGCAGGGTTCTCCGCTCCCATCGCGGCGGCGGCGTTGGCCGTGTCGGATTACGCGGGATACTTCAACCCGGAGTTCCTGCAATCGCGCGAGGCGTGGGCGGTTGGGTCCGGGGCATTCTCGCTGCATTTCGGGAAGGCACAAATTCTTGCAAGTTTATTGATCGCGGTGTTCACCATCCTGAATTTCTTCGGGGTGAAGCGCGTGGCGCGGGTGCAGAATCTGCTCACCGGCACAAAGCTGCTGGTGATTGGCGGGCTGATTGTCGCGGGCTTCACGGTGGGAAATGGCGACTGGTCTCATCTTTGGACGCCTGCCGAACGCACGTCCGCGAATGCGGTTCCAGTGGCGTTTGTGATCAGTCTGCTGTGGGTGATGGTGGGATACAGCGGCTGGAACGCGGCGACCTATGTTGGTGAAGAGGTGAGGCAGCCAGATAAGACGTTGCCGCTGGCGCTGGGGATCGGGACCGGAATCGTAATGGCTGCCTATCTGGGGCTGAATCTGCTGTTCATCTACGCCACGCCGCTCGAACAGATGAAGAACGTGGTGGCCGTCGGTTCGCTGGCGGCGAGGAACCTGTTCGGCGCGGATATCGGCGGGGTTTTCGCGGCGCTGATGGCGGTTTCGCTCATGTCGACGGTGAATGCGATGGTGACGATCGGGCCGCGCGTTTACTATGCAATGGCGCATAACAAGGCGTTCTTTCCGGCTGCGGGCGTGGTGCATCCCCGATGGCGCACGCCGGTGAACGCCATTGTGATGCAGGGCGTCTGCGCGATTGTCATGACCCTGACTCCTTTCCCGCAGCTGATTATCTATATCGGTTTCAGCCTCACGTTCTTCACGGTGATGGCAGTGGCGTCACTGTTCATCTTTCGGAAGCGCGCTGACTGGCAGCGATTGCGGGCGGTGAGTTTCCTGTTCCCCCTGATTCCGGGCGCGTATATTCTGGTGGGCGCCGGGATGATTATCTATGGCGTGATCTGGGCTCCCGTGCCGTCTGTGGCGGCCCTGGCCACCATTCTGACCGGCGGTCTGGTCTACCAGCTGAGTGCCCGGCGTGTGGTCTGAAGCACGGATCCGGAAACTCCTCCGTCCGCTGACCATCCTCATTGTTCTGGCGTACTTTCTGTTCTTCACCTGGCGCAGCGTCTTCCTGTACTTCGATTCCGATGACATGCTGAACCTCTACTTCGCATGGACGAAGCCGTGGGGACAGATTCTGCGGGCTCAGGCGGAGTTTTGGAGCGGCTTTTACAGGCCGATGGGCGCGCTGTTTTATCGCGGGGTCTTCGCGCTGGCAGGCTTCGACCCCATGCCGTTTCGCGTGGTGTGTCTGTTGCTGGGAATCGCGAATATTGCGCTGTGCGGGTGGTTTGTCCGGATGGTTTCGACATCGGAACGCGTGACAGCTTTGGCCATTCTGATATTTGCGTTTCATCCGCGCCTGCTGGAAGTCTGGTACCGCACGGCGGTAATTTACGATCTGCTCTGTTTCACGTTTCTGTACCTTGCTGCGTGCCTGTATATCTCAGGGCGTCAGGGTGCCTGGTTCATCGCAATCTTCGCCTGCTATATCGGCGCGCTGAATACCAAGGAAATGGCCGTCTCGCTGCCGGTGATCCTCTTGGCGTGGGAGGTTCTGTACAACCGCCCGCTTCGAAAGCGGCTGTGGGTGATTGCCTGCATGGCAGCCATGAACCTGCCTTACATCTATGGCAAGACGCATGGCGCGGGGCTCTTGGTGGGGAATCCGGACTACACGCCGAAGTACACCTGGGCGCAGTTTGCGGGTGCCTGGAAGGTCTACCTGCAGTTTGTGTTTCTGCGCGATGACATTCGGCCAGGTGTGGCGATTGCGATTCTGGCAGTGCTGCTTGCGGCAGCGCTCGCGGCGCGTTCCCGCAGGCTCATCGTGGCGTGGGTGATCATCTTTTTCGGCACGCTGCCAGTGTGCTTTATCGCGTATCGCGGCGGCTATGCGGTGTACATTTCGTGGACAGGCTGGGCGCTCTATGCGGCAGTGGTTCTAACTGCCGGGCAGGATCTGTTGTTGCGCGACCGCGTGGAGTACCGAACGGCACTGGCATGCCTGTGTTTTGTGATTGCGGGATGGCGTCTTGGAAAGATCAGCCTGCATGAAGAAAGGGTGGACGCGCGGCATTGGCTTTATGACCCCCCGCGCATGATTCACGCCATGGTTACACAGATGAAAGCGCTGCAACCGGCGTTTCCGCTCCACGCGAAGATTCTGTTCGTGGAAGATGCTTTCCCCACGTCTGAGTGGACCCCTTACTTCATCATGAAACTCGCCTGGAATGACGAGAGTCTGGTGGTGGACCGCCTCAAGATGATGGCCATGAAACCCGTCGACTGGAGCCACTATTCGTACGTTTTCACATTCGAGGGCGGAACTTACCGTCAACTGAAGCCATAAGCGCCAGTTAAGGCCGTAGACGCCACAAGGATTACAACAAACCGGGAAGAGACCCGTAGTGCTGCCGGGGTAGTGCTCGCACCGCGATCTTCGGCGGATTAAAAATTTGAGCATCACCACGCAAGTTCGGCAGTTGATTCTTTATCGGCAGAACACAGGCGATACTTGAGGGCATTTTCGAAGATGTGCAAACCGGCCGACCCCTGGGAGTCTCCAGGGCAAACAGGTTCACCCGGTAGTTTTGCCTGTTGATGCTGCTGAAAAGTCGGCAAGCCCAAAAAAGCGACATGCCCGAAAGCCCGGAAAGCCCGGCGACAAGATCGCCGGCGCCACCGCAGCACGAGCGTCAGAGTTTCGGCGTGATGCCGAGATTGTGCATGATGAACGCGTAGACGTCCGCCGTAATCTCAATCTGCTTGCCCGTACTGCTCGCTCCGTGGCCGGAATTGGTCTCGATGCGGATCAGCACGGGGCGCGCCGGGTCGGCGCCGTCCTGCATGGCGGCCGCGTATTTAAAAGAGTGCGCCGGAACCACGCGGTCGTCATGATCGGCCGTGGTGATCAGGACTGCCGGATACTTACCGCCCTTCCGAACATTGAGGATGGGCGAGTAGGCCCGCTGTGCGGCGAACTCCGCCGGGTTGTCGCTGGATCCATAGTCGGCGATCCAGTTCCAGCCAATGGTGAATTTCTGGAAGCGCAGCATGTCCATCACGCCGGCCTGCGGCACCGCGACGCGGAACAGATCCGGGCGCTGGTTAATCACCGCGCCGATGAGCAGACCGCCGTTCGAAGTCCCGTTCGCCGCAAAGTGTTCGGGCGAAGTGTATTTGTTGGCAATCAGCCATTCAGCGGCCGCGATGAAATCGTCGAACACATTCTGCTTTTCCAGTTTGCTGCCGGCCATGTGCCACTTCTCGCCGTACTCGCCGCCGCCGCGCATGTTGGCGGACGCAAAGACGAAGCCCTGATCGAGAAGCACCAGTCGCAGGGCTGAGAAGTTGGGCGTTTCGGTGATATTGAAGCCGCCGTAGCCCGTCAGTAGTGCCGGGTTTGAGCCATCCAGCTTCAGCCCCTTCCGGTGGACCAGGAACATCGGCACGCGGGTGCCGTCTTTGCTGGTGACGAACACCTGTTTGGTCTCGTAGTTGGCAGGGTTAAAGCCTGGGATATCCGGGGTACGGAAAGGCGAACTCTTTTGCGTCGCTATGTCGTAGCGGAAGATGGTCGGGGGATAGACCTGGCTGGTGAACGTGTAGAAAACGGTCTTGTCGTCATGCCGGCCGGAGAAACCAGTTGCTGTACCGACGCCGGGCAGAGTCACCTGATTTTCCAGCTTGCCATCAAGAGAATACACGCCCGCCTGGGTGACCACATCCTTCATGTAAAGGGCGAACAGTTTGCCGCCGGCAGTGGTGGCGTTCTGCAAAGGCTCCGGTCGTTCGGGCAGTACATCTTTGAAGCTGGCGGGAAGGGTGCCGTTCGCGGGATCGTACAGCACTACCTTGCGATTGGGCGCGCCTTTGTCCGTCTCGATCAGGAACTTCGAACCGATGTTGTCGATCACACCCCAGGAATCATCGCCAATCTCACCCGTAATGGGCTCAAATTTTCCACCCGGGAGCGAGAGGTCGCGATAGAACAGCGCGTTGCCCTTCTTGCCGATACCGCGGTCTGAGATGGTCAGGATGGCGAAGCGTTCGTCTTCCGTGGTGCGGACGTTGTGGAAGCGCTGCGGATGGACTTTGTCCTCATAGATGATCTGATCTTCGGTCTGAGCCGAACCAAGGCGATGGAACCAGACCGAGTGAAACTCGTTCTTTGCGGACATTTCTTTCCCGGCTTCCGGAGCCGGGTAGCGGCTGTAATAGAAGCCGTCTTTGCCCCAGGCAAAGCTGGAAGCTTTCAGCCACTGCAGCTTGTCAGGAAGCACCTGGCGGGTGGCGATTTCCATCACATGAGCTTCCTGCCAGTCCGAACCGCCGCGCGAGACTCCATAAGAGAGATACCGTCCGTCGCGCGAAATGCCCATGGAACCGAGCACCGTGGTCCCGTCAGACGAAAGCTTGTTGGGGTCGAGCAGCAGGGCTGGAGCGCCGTCAAGGCCCTTCTGGATGTACCAGACGCTCTGGTTCTGCAGGCCGTCGTTCTTCGAAGAAAAGTAATACTCTCCGCGCCGGGTAGGCGTGCCGTATTTCGGGTAATTGATGAGGCTGCGAAGGCGTTCCCGCAGCGGGAGACGCCAGGAAATACTTTCGAAATAGCGGAAGGTGACTTTATTCTGCGCGGCCACCCAGGCGGTGGTTTCCGGGGAATTATCGTCTTCCAGCCAGCGGTAGGGATCGGCTATTTTCACGCCGTGATAGTCATCGGTCTGGGTGGATTTACGAGTCGTGGGGTAATTCAGAACCATCTCCGCGGCAAAGCAGGTCAACGAAAGGCCGACAAACAACAAAACCTTCTGCATGAGCGGTATGGTAGCAAATCCGGCGAATAGCCTTAGCGGGCGATGACGAAGGTTCGGATGCAGGAGACGGTCATGAGGCGGAGAGCCGGCAAGCACGGTTACCGCAGTGTGAGCCGTTTAGCCGCGCTTCTGCGCATATCAAATTGAAGGCATAATTGCGCATGGCCGCTGGTAGAGTGAATAGGATGCAAAAGAGGTCCGGGATTATGAAGAAGAGTCTTGCAGGTTTGGCAGCAGTGAGCGTGATGGCAGTTGCTTTGGGTAGCTGCGGAAAGACCCTGGACAAGCCGGCCGCAAAGGCGGAGTCCGGGTATCAGGCGGTATTCCTCGATTCCGGCGCAGTCTTCTTTGGGAAAATGGAAGGTCTGGGCACGGACTATCCTGTGCTGAAAAACGTTTTCTACGTGCAGAGTGTCACCAATCCGGAAACCAAGCAAACCAACAACATCCTGGTGAAGCGCGGCAAGGAATGGCACGGACCAGACAAGATGACTATCAATGCGCATCACATTATTTTTGTGGAACCGGTGACTGATGGTTCGCAGGTTGCGACACTGATCGCGCAGGCAAAATAGATTCGACACATCGCACGGATGTGGTTATAAGCAACCAGTACCACCACCAAAGTAAATCTGGTGGCCGGGCGACCAGTAGCACACACTGGGAAGATGGCCACCACACTCACAGGTAAAATCGCAGTCATCACGGGGGGAACCCGCGGCATCGGTCTGGCAATTGCGGAACGATTGCTGAGGGAAGGTGCATCGGTCGCGATCTGCGGCACGCGTGAGGAGACCGTCAATAGCGCCACCGATTTTCTGAAACGCGATTCGTCCGCCGCGAATCGCGTCCTCGGCATGGTGGCCGACGTCTCCAAACTTTCCCAGGTAAAAGACTTCATCTCCGCCGTCGTGGCCCGCTTCGGGACCGTCGACATTCTGATCAACAACGCCGGCATCGGCATTTTTCGACCGGTTGCAGATCTCGATCCCGAAGAGTGGGACCGGATGATCGCGTTGAATCTTTCCGGAAGCTACTACTGTTCGCACGCCGTTCTGCCGATATTCAAACAGAAGCAGGTTGGGGACATTATCAATATCAGTTCGCTGGCGGGAAAGAATCCCTTTGCCGGTGGCGCGGGCTACAATGCGTCGAAGTTCGGATTGAACGGCTTCTCGGAAGCGATGATGCTCGACCACAGGAACGACGGCGTCCGGGTATCCAGCATTATGCCCGGGAGCGTGAATACAGAATTTGGTGGTCATCCGGCGGGAGCCGGCGATGAATGGAAGATTGCCCCGGAAGATATTGCAGAAGTAGTAGTTACGCTGCTTTGCATGCCGGCGGGAACAACGGTCAGCCGTGTGGAGATTCGGCCTTCCAGGCCCGCGTCAAAACCCCGGTAAACAGACAGATTGGGCGGGCGCTGTGAGGACGATCAATAAAAGTGGCCTTGCACCTGCTTATGAGAGAGACATACAAGAGGACAGCGCATCAAGGCTTTACATGAAAAGCGCTGCCGGGAGGATATTCAGTATGGTCCGGTTAAATCAAAGACTCAACCCGTCGCTGACGGGGCAGGATGCGGACAGGCTTCATCAGGATTTGAAGAAGCGTGTGATCGGTCAGGACGACGCTGTCACCCAGATCGTCAATATCTATCAAATGCATCTGTCGGGTATGACAAGCCCGGGGAGGCCAATTGGGAATTTCCTGTTTTTGGGCCCCACCGGCACGGGGAAAACGCGGATGGTGGAGGCCACCGCGGAATCCCTGGTGGGGGACATGCGCGCGGTGATTAAGATTGATTGTGCGGAGTTTCAACACAGTCACGAGATCGCCAAACTGATCGGATCGCCGCCCGGCTACCTGGGGCATCGCGAGACGCATCCTTTGCTCAGCCAGGAAGTACTCAATCAGTTTCAGACGGAGCGGATGAGATTGAGCTTTGTCCTTTTCGACGAAATTGAAAAGGCGAGCGACGCCCTCTGGAATCTGTTGCTGGGCATTCTGGATAAAGGCACGCTGACGCTTGGTGACAACCGCCGGGTGGATTTCTCGAGAGCGATGATCTTTATGACCAGCAATCTGGGTGCGACTGAAATGAGTTCCATGATGCGCCCCCATCTTGGATTCGCGGCTTCCGAAAAAGAGCAGAATCAATCGGCGGGAATTGTGGATCCGGCGATGGAAGGTAAGATCTCCCGGGCCGGGGTGGAAGCGGCCAGGCGTAAGTTTACGCCGGAGTTCATGAACCGCATCGACAAGCTGGTGGTGTTCCGGTCTCTGGGCGCGGGCGAACTGAAAAGTATTCTCGACCTGGAGCTGAGTCTGGTGCAGCAGAGAGTCTTCAACGGAGGGCAGGCAAGTGCGTTTGTGTTCAAACTGACCGAGAGCGCAAAAGCATTTCTGCTGTCGGAAGGAACGGACATGAAGTACGGTGCGCGCCACCTGAAGCGCGCCATTGAACGCCACTTGCTGCATCCCTTGTCTAATCTGATTGCGTCCGGGCAGATTCGGACAGGTGATCTGCTCCACGTAGATTTCGACGCGGAAGCAGTAATACTGACTTTTGTGAAAACGGCGGAGGACATGCCTCCGGGCGAAATGATGGAGATGGCGGACCCGTTCGACCACGGCCGTGCCGCCGCTGCGGTGGCACAAACGGAATTTGAGTATTCGCGGGCTGCCGGTGCCAGGAGCCAGCGCAGTCGCTAATCTTCAGGACTCAACGGGTTCACTTCGACAGGCAATTCCTGGCGGGCGCTCCAGACCTGCCAGGAACCATTGTAAAGGCGCGCGTCGAAACCAAGGTAGCGAGCCGTGAAGTAGAGAACGGTGGCCTGCTGGCCGATGTGGCAATAGCTGACCACGCGATCGCCGGCCTTAATGCCGGCTGTTGAGAACATCTCCGCGAGCGGCACATGACCGGCGCGCTGCCCGTTCGGAATTTGTCTCCCGCTATAAAAATCGGGGAGGCGCGCATCCACAATATCCACGCCGGGCTTTCGCAGGTTGGCGCTCAAGTAACCGGCGTCCACGATGATGTCAGTCTGGGCACAGGGTGCCACTGAGCCCCGTTGCGCGGCACGAACAACGGTGGTGACGGGTCTCGCGTCTGTAGTCCATGCGGCATAGCCGCCATCGGGCAGCGCTGTATTCTTCCCCACCCCCATCGCGTCCAGCGTCAGGAAAGCGCGTGTCGTCGTTCCGCCAGTTCCGGCGATACGGCTCCGGAAATATGTCCCTGCGCAAATACGCCGGCGGGCCCCACACCGATCACCACGAGTCCCCCGACATTCAAGTGAGACGCAAGCCATTCCGTGGAGACAAGCATGGAGGTGCGGTCACCATGCCCTCCACACGCCGCGGCAGCCTCAAGCGCAGCCGCAAAACAAAGGCTGAAACGAAAGCTGAGCAGAACGCGGGGCAGAATCATTACCGGAGTTTTACCGCGCCCGGATCTTCACCTTGCCCACTTTGCCTGCGTGGCACTGTTGTGCCACGAATTGTCATGAAAGCCCAGGAGCGGAAGCACCAGTCAACGCCGCACCTTGTTCAGAATTCCTTTGCGAATGCGGTCGCTCAGACTACCGAACGGATTGTCAGTCGTGAGGTATGTCCACGTAGCGCCCCGCTGCGATGGGTCCAGGCCTTCGAGCCGCGACGCTTCGATTCGCTGTTCGATTTCAGAAGGCAGTGTGGCAACCAGGTCGCGAAACATCTGGTCCATGCGGGTGAGAAACTCAAAGAGCGGGTCGCGACCGCCCCATGCCACCCACTGGATCCCGGAGCGGAGTTCCGTCACTTCAGCCAGATGATCAGCCCAAAGGTCGTCGATGGCACGCAGAGTTACCAGGCGATCAAACGCGGGTATGGAACCGTCCAGGAGAACATCCTGCCGCCGGGTATGAATCATCTGACGCTGTCCTTCGAGGGTGCCTTCATACTTCTGAAGAAAGAGTCGTATCTCCAGATTCTTCCCCTCCACCACCCGCTGCACCGATTCCGGGGTATGGTTCAGCCGCCCGATATCCTCGCCGTACCGCACCATGATGTCGTCTTCGAGCGAGACGATAAAGCGGGAACTACCGGGGTCCCCCTGCCGGCCCGCTCGTCCACGCAATTGAAAATCAATGCGCCGGGCTTCATGGCGGTTCGTGCCGACAATATGCAGGCCGCCCAATTGCGCCACGCCTTCACCCAGTTTGATATCAGTGCCGCGCCCTGCCATGTTGGTGGAAATGGTGACCGCTCCGCGTTCCCCGGCGGCGGCGATCAGTGTGGCCTCCTGTTCCTCATGCCGCGCATTCAGCACCTGATGGGGCACGTCCCCCAGCAAAGCGCTTAGCCGCTCTGACTCGCCCACGCTCGCGGTTCCAATCAGCACCGGACGACCGGTCAGGTGAACGGCGCGAACTTCATTGAGCACGGCCTGCTCTTTCTCCCAGCGGGTGCGGCAGACCAGATCCGGGTAGTCGGAGCGGATGACAGGGCGATTGGGAGGGATCACCGCCACATCCACGTTGTAGATTTTCAGCAGTTCATCGGCCTGGGTAGCGGCGGTCCCCGTCATGCCGCAAACATTGGCGTACTGCGCGATCAGATTCTGCAGCGTGATGGAGCCGAGAATTCGCCCCTGCGTTTTCAGCGCCACGCCTTCTTTTGCTTCGATGGCGCTGTGCAGCCCGGCCGGCCAGCGCCGGTCCTGCGCGACGCGGCCCTTGAATTCATCCACGGACAGGATAGTGCCGTCCCTGACGATGTAATCGACATCGCGACGCAACAGAGCATGGGCGTGCAGCGCGTCCTGAACGGCGGACAGCAGGGGGAGATTGTCAGCCGCGAAAAGGTTGCCACACCCAAGCCCCGCTTCCGCCACGCGGATCCCTTCGTCGGTCAGGCTGGTATTGCGGAAATGCTCTTCAATCACGAAGTGGAAGCCGCGCTGCAGGCGACGAACCGTATGGTCGGCACGCACGGCCAGTAGTTCGTCCTCGAAATCGCCCCCGGCAATCACGAGCGGAATGCGGGCCTCGTCGATGAGGATGGAATCTGCCTCATCGATTACGGCCGCAGCAAACGGGCGATGCACCTGGTCAGAAGGCTGCAGTGCGAGTTGATCGCGCAGGAAATCGAACCCCACTTCGTTGGCCGTGGCGTAAGTGATATCGCACGCATAGCCGTGCCGGCGGTCCGCCTGGGTCATGCCTTGTTGAATGCAGCCCGCGGAAAAACCGAGCCGTGCGTAAATGCCTCCCATCCATTGCGAATCGCGCCGGGCAAGGTAATCGTTCACCGTCATGACATGAACGCCTTTGCCCTGCCTGGCGTACCAGAGGACGGCGGGCACAGCGGCCAGTGTCTTACCCTCACCCGTTTGCATCTCCGCGATGCGACCCTTCGCGAGCGCGATAGCGCCCTGCAGCTGGACGTCGAACATGGCGAGCCCGAGAACCCGTTTGGCCATGATGGCAGTGACGGCAATCACCTCTTCGAGGGCGCGGCTCTTCCGGCAAGTCTCTTGGAGTTGGAGGTCGCTGTGATCAGCCCACTGCTCTCGCAGCCGATTGATATCCCGGACAGTATGCTGCTCCGCCGCCGCGCGGGGCAGCAGGGAGCGCAAGAATTGACGCATTTCGTCTCCTGGTAATTTGGCAACAGACTTCGCTGACGGGGAAATACGCTTAGGAGAAAGAGACGGGCGGCGGCAACTGGAAACGAAGACGCGAAACAAATTCAGGATTGAAAATCCGAACCCATTCTGCCGGCAGGGCAACGGCGCGATGTGCAGGGCTGATGGACGGAAGCGCGCGAATCAAAGCGGCGTGTTCCGCACGGCGTTCCTGCTCAACAAGGCAAACGGCGGATCGGACCTGCGCGAACGGGGCACGGATCGGGGTGGTGGCCTGCAGTGAGCCAAGCGAGAGCAGCGCCGCCAGCAACCAGATGAGTCTTTGTGTTCGCACCCGGTTCGAGTATAGCGTTCTTTGCCGGGACGGGCGGTTTGTAAGGGCTATTTCTTCGTTTCCGCGCGGTGCAGCATGTTGTCCAGCATCTTTCGCGAATAGTACCGGTCACCCTGGAAGACAGCTTCCACCTCTTCGGTGTGACGAATCGCTTCCAGCGGATTCGAGCGCAGCAGCACCATGTCGGCGACCTTGCCCGTGTCAACCGTGCCTTCCAGATTGGAGGTGCCTCGCCATTTCGCGGCGTTGATGGTCGCCATGCGAAGGACGTCTGCCGGGGTGAATCCCGCGCGGACCAGCGCCTGCATCTCTTCGTGGATGGAGAACCCGGGCATTGTGTAGTTGTTGTTGGCACCGCAATCGGTACCCAGAATCATGGCGACACCAGCTTTTTGCCCCGCGAGGGCCAGGGCCTCCCAGCGTTTGTTGGAGGCTTCCCGAATGGTCAGGGCGCGCCCCTGAATCGGGCGGCGGAAGCTGGACTTTGCGTCCCAGGTGGCCCAGATACCAGCGGGGATGTAGCGCTTGCGGTCGTCGGTCTCGAAGTCTTTGCCGCCCGTCTGCATGACGTTTGTGCTGACGGCCAGTGTCGGCGTGACCCAGAACTGCTTTTCCGCCATCCGCTTCCAGACACGCGCGCCTTCTTTGTCGTCCTGCAGGTCAAGCAGGCGCGCTGCCATCTCCGCACCGTCCATCGACCAGGCCTTGCCTTCCCGGCGTGCCGATTCGGTAATCAGGTGATCGTAGTCGGCGGGGTCTGTGGCCGCCAAATACTGCGCATGCTCCATGCCGTCAATGCCGGTTTCGAGAAACGCCTGGATGGAGAGGTTAGTCGGCTTGTGGCCGGTGACTTTGAGTTGGTTCCGGTGGGCTTCGTCCACCACGGCGCGGAGAACCTCCGCGGGCACCTTTCGGAAATAGACCTTGATGAAGTCGGCGCCGGCCTGCTTCATCTGCCGCACGGCTTCGCGGGCATCCTCTGCGGTCTTCACGCCAAGGGAGCCCGCCCAGGCAGGAGGATCGTTATCGAGCTTTCGTCCCGCCGTCAGAATTCGCGGGCCGGTCCGTTTGCCGGTGCGGATCTCGTCGCGCCAGACCATCACCTGGTCCGACAGGTCGCCGCCCATCTCACGAACTCCGACAATCCCGTTGGGCAGGAACAGATCAAGCATCGCCGCGTTGTCTTCTGCCATCCGGATGTTCGGTTTCGCCTGATCGCTCCGCAGGTGTACATGCATGTCCCAGAGGCCTGGCATGAGATACCTGCCATCGCCTGCAACACGGGTGGCGCCTGCGGGAATCGAGACCTTGGAATTCGGCCCCAGCACCTGGATGAGGCCGTTTGAAATCACGACGGTTTGGCCCGTTCTGACCTCACCTTTAACAACGTCGATAACATTGACATTCGTTACCACCACCGGAGTCTGGGCAAGGGCTGAAAAAGCGAAGCCAAACAGGGATAAAGCCACAACTGAAGCAGGGAACCGCATGACGTTAAGGTTAGTACATGCCTTCGCTGCAGGAACAGTTCGGACCCATCGATATCTACCTCTTCGATCAGTTGCTGCGAGGGCGGATCACGCCGGGAATGCGGATCCTGGATGCGGGCTGCGGCTACGGGCGGAACCTGGTTTATCTGCTTCGCAAGGGCTACGAAGTGTTCGGGGCAGACGCCGACGCGGGGGCGATTGCGGGCGTGCGGGAACTGGCGACAGCGCTTCCCGCTGACCACTTCCGCAGAGAAGAGATCGAAAG
>JBBQDH010000123.1:0-17454 GCA_038319515.1 Bryobacterales bacterium | reverse complement strand
TGCTGAAACGCCGTCAGAACAGTCTGCCGATAAGCAGCGACCGCGACATCGTAGGACGCCTGCACCTGTTCAATCCGTGCATCACGGCGCCCAAAATCAAACAGCGTCTGGGAAACACCGGGCCCCGCAGACCATACCCTGCTGCCCCACGTCAGCAGGTTCTGCAAACCCGAGGTACTCAATCCCGCGGTTGCCGAAAGCGTCAGCGTCGGGTAGAAAGCCACCTGCGCGATACCGAGGTTTGCGTTCGCAGCGGCAATCAACCGTTCCTGTGCCGCAATATCCGGGCGCCGTTCCAGCAGTTGTGAAGGAATTGCAACCGGGATGGGCGGCGGCAGGTCAGCAATCTTCCCACGCGGAATCGTCAGGCTTGACGGAGCCTCACCAGTCAGCACCGCGATTGCGTGCTCCAGCTGATTGCGATTCACGTCGAGGTCAGTCGCCTGGGCCTGCGTGGTGTAGAGCTGCGTCTGAGCCAAAGTCACGTCAGTTTTTGACGCCACGCCGCCATTGAAGCGGTTTGTCGTCAGAGTCAAGTTTTTCTGGTAGTTGGTGATGGTGTCATTCAGCAACGCCAGCTGCATGTCATTGGCCAGCAGAAGGAAATAGTTCGTCGCCAGTGTTCCCTGGAGGCTGAGCCGGAAGTTCTCGAGATCGGCTGCGAACACTTGCGCGTTGTCCACCGAATTCTCCACCGCCAGCCGCACGCGGCCCCACAAATCCGGTTCCCACGACGCCGAAAAAGGCAGCTGGAAACTTTGCGACGTGCCCCGGCCGCCCGAGTTGGTGCCCCGATCCGACTGATTGATGCCCGGGTTGGAACCGATGGTCGGATAATACCCGGAATGGTTTTGCAGAATTACCGCGCGTGCCTGCCGAAACTGCGCCTCAGCCTGCTTCACGCTGAAGTTATTGACACCGATTTTCTCTTCCAGTGCGTTGAGCTGCGGATCGTTGAAAACTTCCCACCACTTGCCTTTCAACATGCCATCGCCTGGCGAAGCGGTCTTCCACTGGTCGTTGCCCGCCAGTTCTTTAAAAGCAGGCGGCGCCGGCACCACGGGAGCGACATACTTCGGTCCGACCGCGCAGCCGGAAAAAAGCGAGCCACCCAGGATCGCAACACAGTACAAAGAGTTCTGGCGAAAGGTCATGTATTTAGTCGGCACTCTCGGCAAGGCCTCCCGGAATCAGAATGCCCGGCCTGTGGCTGGACGGTCTGGCGCTGCCGCGCTTTCCGGAGAATCGCAACCGAAGGCGGTCAAGAGAAAGATAAATAACAGGTGTGGTGAACAGCGTCAGCATCTGGCTGACAATCAGGCCACCGACAATCGCGATGCCCAGCGGGCGGCGCAGTTCCGAGCCGGTGCCGTAGCCCATCGCAAGCGGAAGACCGCCCAGCAGCGCGCAGCAGGTGGTCATCATGATGGGCCGGAAGCGCAGCAGGCATGCCTGGTAAATGGCATCGCGGGAGTTCATGCCCTGATTGCGTTCGGCCGCCAATGCGAAATCGATCATCATGATGGCGTTCTTCTTCACAATGCCGATCAGCAGAATAATCGCGATCAGCGCGATGATGGTCAACTCAGTTCGGAACAGCACCAGCGCGATCAGCGCCCCGACGCCCGCTGACGGCAGCGTGGAAATGATGGTGAGCGGGTGCACCAGGCTCTCATACAGAATGCCCAGAACAATGTAAACCGCCAGCAGCGCCGTCAGGATCAGAATCGGCTGGCTGGAGAGTGAATCCTGATAAGCCTGTGCCGTGCCTGCAAACTTCCCGGTAATGGTGGTCGGCAGGCCCATTTCAATTTCCGTCTTGTGGATGGCCAGCACCGCATCGCTCAGCGAGGTTCCCTCCGTCAGGTTGAATGAAATGGTACTCGCCGGGAACTGTCCCTGGTGTGGCAGAGAGAGCGGCGTAATACCCTCGCTCCACGTCGCGAACGACGAAATGGGGACTTCGATGCCGCGCGGCGTCTGTACGTAGACCTTGTTCAGAACTTCCGGACTACTCCACCATTTCTGCTCAAGCGAAAGCACCACGTGGTATTGATTGATCGACTTGTACATCGTCGAAACCTGGCGCTGGCCGAACGAACTGTAAAGAGCGGTATCAACCGCCTGCGCTGTCAGACCAAGCCGCGACGCAGTATCGCGATCAATCTTCACATTTTCGGAAAGCCCTGAATTCTGCTGATCCGAACTGACGTCCGTAATCTCCGGAAGCCGCTGCAGGCGCTGCATGACCTTCGGCCCCCACTCCGCGAGAAGCGCAAGTTCCTGTGTCTGCAAAGTGTACTGATACTGGGCGTTTGACTGCCTGCCGCCGACACGAATATCCTGCGCGGACTGCATGTAAAGACCGGCTCCCGGCATGCCTGCAGTCTTGCGTCGCAACCGGGAAATGATCTCTTCGGCCGTCGCCGTCCTGTCTCCAAGAGGCCTGAGCTGACAGAAAATAAACGCCGAGTTTCCACCGCCACGACCACCACCGCCCATGGAAGCGTCCACCGATTCCACATCCGGATCGTTCCGAACCTGCTGTTCAAAGTACCGAACTTTTTCTGCAAGGGCCGCGAATGAAATATGTTGCTGACCCTGCACGCTGCCCACCAGGCGTCCGGTATCCTGCTGCGGGAAGAAGCCCTTCGGGATCTTGACGTACAGATAGACGTTCACGCCGATTGTCAGCGCCATCACCAGCATTGTCACTGCGGGGTGGCGAAGCACCACCTGGAGCGCCGACGCATAGGTGGAAAGAATCCACTGGAAGAAGTTCTCACTCCACCGATAGAGCTTGCCATGGTTGTGGTTCACTTTCAGCAAACGCGAACACATCATCGGCGTCAGTGTGAGCGAAACAACCATCGAAATGGTGATTGCCGTGGCGAGAACCACCGCGAACTCACGGAACAGACGGCCGACAATGCCGCCCATCAGCAGGATCGGAATGAACACTGCAATGAGCGAGACGCTCATGGAGAGCACTGTGAAGCCAATCTCCTGCGCACCCCGCAAAGCGGCCTGCCGGGGCGGGACGCCCATTTCGATATAGCGTGTGATGTTTTCGATCACCACAATGGCATCGTCCACCACGAAACCCGTAGCGATCGTCAGCGCCATCAGCGAAAGATTGTCCAGCGAATAGTCCAGCAAATACATCACGCCGAATGTGCCGATCAGCGAAACCGGCACGGAAATACTGGGGATAAACGTCGCCCAGCCATTGCGGAGGAATACGAACACCACCACGATCACCAGGCTGATCGAGATCACCATGGCGGTCTGGGCGTCCTTGATGGAAGCCCGGATGGTCCCGGTGCGGTCATTGTCCACGGAGAGCTTGATGGTGGGGGGCAAAGACGCCTGGAACTGCGGCAATACGGCGCGCACGCGGTCGGCCGTCGCAATGATGTTGGCGCCCGGTTGACGGGTCACCATGATCAGCACGGCAGGCTTGCCATTCGCCATGCCCAGATTCCGAACGTCTTCCACCGAATCGATCACGCGACCCAGATCGCTCAGACGGATCGGCGCACCGTTGCGGTAAACAACCACCAGGTTCCGATAGTCCTTCGCCTCGAGCAACTGGTCGGTTGTCTGGATCGGCAGCATCATCGATTCCGTCGAAATCGCGCCCTTGGGCTTATTTGCATTGGCGCTTGCGAGGAACGCGGCAATCTGGTCCAAACCGTAGTTGTAGCGGGAAACCGGTTGCGGATTCAGCTCCACGCGAACGGCGGGCAGAGAACTCCCCATGACGCTCACCTGGCCCACGCCCTGCACCTGCGCCAGTTTCTGTGCCAGGATCGACGAGGCCATGTCATAGAGAACCGGCGTCGGCACCACTTCCGATTGCAGCGACATGATCAGAATTGGCTGGTCTGAAGGGTTCGCTTTTCTGTACCGCGGGTTGGTGGGGAGGTTCGCCGGCAGGTAGCCTGTGGCCGCGTTAATCGCGGCCTGTACATCGCGGGCGGCAGCATTAATGTCGCGATTCAGGTCGAACTGCATCACCACGGTCGCCGAGCCGAGCGAACTGTTGGATGTCATTTCCGTGACACCGGCAATGCGCGTAAATTGTTTTTCGAGCGGCGTGGCCACCGAGGCCGCCATTACTTCCGGGCTGCCACCGGGCAGCGAGGCGCTCACGTAGATGGTCGGAAAATCGACTTGTGGAATCGGCGACACCGGCAGTTGCGTGTAGGCAATGGCCCCCGCCAGCGTCATGGCGAACGTCAGCAGCGTAGTGGCAACCGGCCTGTTGATGAACGGCGTCGATACGCTCATTGAGATACACTCATATCGCTTTACCTCACCTCGTCGCCATACGCCATGTGCGGCACAGGAGTTGGTTCCGCTCCCCGTACTTTCGCCGCCCAGGTGGCCATCCGACCAAACCAGAGATAGATAACAGGAGTGGTAAACAGCGTCAACACCTGGCTGACCAGCAGGCCGCCGATGATCGTGATGCCCAGCGGCTTGCGAAGTTCCGAACCCACGCCGGATCCCACCGCGAGAGGGACAGCGCCCAGCAATGCAGCCATGGTGGTCATCATGATCGGACGGAAGCGCAACAGGCAAGCCTGGAAGATCGCGTCTTCCGGCGATTTGCCCTCGGTGCGCTCCGCTTCGAGAGCAAAATCGATCATCATAATGGCGTTCTTCTTCACAATACCGATCAGAAGAATAATGCCGATCAGCGCAATCACGTCCAGCTCCTGCTTGAGCAGAATCAGGGCGAGAATGGCACCCACGCCAGCGGATGGCAGGGTTGAGAGAATCGTCACCGGATGGATATAGCTCTCGTAAAGCACGCCCAAGACAATATACACCGTCACGATTGCGGCCAAAATTAAGATCGGCTCGCTCGCCAGCGACTTTTCAAATGCCGCAGCGGTCCCCTGGAACGTCGCTTCAATGCTGGCCGGCATGCCGATTTCTTTCACACCGCCGCGGATATGATCGACGGCATCGCCCAGCGAAGCGCCCGGCGCGAGATTGAACGAAATGGTGACCACAGGGAACTGCCCCTGGTGGTTAATGGTGATCGGAATCTGAACCGTGCTGATCCGCGTGAATGCGCTCAGCGGGGCTTGCGGTTGGGATGCCGCGCCGGTCAGCGCTGTGTTGGTGCCCGCCAGCGCCACGGTCGATGCCAGATTCTGTGAAGCCGAGCCGATCTGGATCCGAAGATCTTTCAAATCTTCAATATCATTGGCGAAACCCGGAGCCGCTTCCAGTACCACGTGATACTGGTTCGCCTGCGTGAAGATGGTCGAGACCTGTCGCTGTCCAAACGCATCGTAGAGCGTGTCGTCAATCATTTGCGGCGTGATGCCCAGCCGACCGGCGGTATCGCGGTCGATATCCACTTTAATGCCAATGCCGTTGTTCTGCTGATCGCTGGCAACATCACGCAACTCAGGAATTTTCTGCAGGCGCGCCAGAACTTTTGGCACCCACTCGTCCAGAATTTCCTTCTGCGGAGCGTCCAGCGCGTATTGATACTGCGTGCGGCTGATGCGGTCTTCCACCGTCAGATCCTGCACCGGTTGCATGTAGAGCCGGATCCCCTGGACCTCATCCACTTTCGGCTGCAGCCGCCGGATGATCTGGACCGCCGATTCCTTGCGAGCTTCAAGCGGCTTCAGTGTGATCTGAATACGACCGCTGTTCATCGTCGTGTTCGTGCCATCCACGCCGATGAACGAAGTGACATTCTCCACAGCCGGATCGGTGAGGATAGCCTCCACCAGTTCCTTCTGGTGCGTGCCCATGGCGCTGAATGAGATGGTTTCGGGAGCCTGCGAAATCCCCAGAATCACGCCCGTGTCCTGCACCGGGAAGAAGCCTTTGGGAACAATAATGTAGAGGTAAATCGTCAGCGCCAGCGTGCCTGCGGCGATCAGCAGGGTCAGTGGCTGATGATTCAGCACCACCCGAACCGCTCTGCCATACGCCTCGATCGACTTGACGAAAACCCACTCCGAGCCTTTGTAGAACCACCCGTGTTCGCTCTCCGGTTTGTGGCGAAGAATACGTGCGGCCATCATCGGAGTCAGCGTGAGGCTCACGAATGCGGAAAGAATAATCGTCACTGCCAGCGTCACCGCGAACTCGCGGAACAGACGTCCCACGATATCCGCCATGAAAAGCAACGGGATCAGCACCGCAATCAGCGATACGGTCAGCGAGACAATGGTGAACCCGATTTCGCCGGACCCCTTGAGCGCCGCCTCCATCGGGCTGTCACCCATTTCGAGGTAACGCGCGATGTTCTCGATCATCACGATAGCGTCGTCCACCACAAAGCCGGTGGAAATCGTCAGCGCCATCAGCGAAAGGTTGTCGAGACTGTAACCCAGCATGTACATCACGGCAAAGGTTCCGATCAGCGAGAGCGGAACAGCAATGCCGGGAATAATGGTGGCCGAGAAGCTTCGGAGGAACAGGAAGATCACCATCACGACCAGTCCGATGGTGAGCACAAGTGTGAATTCCACGTCTTCCACGGACGCGCGAATGGTCACCGTTCTGTCGTTAATGATCTGCAGGTGCACCGTCTCCGGCAGCGACGCCTGAATCTGCGGCAACAACTTGCGGATCGTATCGACCACACCGATGATGTTCGTGCCCGGCTGGCGCTGGACGTTGAGAATCAGCGCCGGCTGCCGGTTCACCCATGCGGCCTGCCGTGTGTTTTCCGTGCCGTCGATGACCGTCGCGACATCCCGAAGCCGAACCGGCGCGCCATTGCGGTAAGCAATCACAATCGGGCCATACTCCGCACCGGACTTTAGCTGATCATTATTGTTGATCGTCCAGGATTGGTCCGGCCCGTCAAAATTGCCCTTGGCGGCATTGACGTTGGCGCTGGCGAGAGCACTGCGGAGGGTCTCCATGCTGAGGCCGTAGGACGCAAGCGCGCGGGGGTTTGCCTGGACCCGAACCGCCGGCCGCTGCCCACCGCTGATGCTGACCAGACCGACGCCCTGTAGTTGCGAGATTCGCTGCGCCATGCGTGTCTCAGCAAGTTCCTGGACCTTCGGCAAAGGCACCACTTCTGACGTAATCGCGATGGTCAAAATCGGGGCATCGGCAGGGTTCGTCTTGCTGTAAATCGGTGGATTCGGCAAATCGCGCGGCAGAAAGCTGCCCGCCGCATTGATCGCCGCCTGCACTTCCTGTTCCGCGATGTCGATGTTCAGTTCCAGCCCAAACTGCAGCGTAATGACAGAGCTGCCAAACGAACTGATCGACGTCATCTGCTGCAGACCGGGAACCTGACCGAACTGCTTTTCAAGCGGTGCAGTCACGGAAGAAGTCATCACTTCCGGGCTGGCACCGGGATAAAACGTTTGAATCTGGATGGTTGGGTAGTCCACCTGCGGCAACGCCGAAACAGGCAGTTGCCGGAATGCAACCACGCCAACCAGCACAAGTCCCGCCATCATCAGCGAAGTGGCGACCGGCCTCAGGATGAAGATGCGGGAGGGACTCACCGGGGCGGACCTCCGCCACTACGACCGCGGCCACGCCCGCGACCACCGCCGTTGTCTTCGCCCGGTACACGAACCCGGACAGTGCTGCCATTCTGAAGACGATCCGTCCCATCCACTACAACCGCGTCTCCCGTTTCCACACCGCTCGAAATGGATGTCAGGTCATTGTCGAGAACAATTCCGACGGTGACCGGCGTGATTTTCACCTTGCTGTCCTCGCCCACCACAAACACAAAGGTTCCCTGCTGCCCATGCTGAATCGCAACGGAGGGAAGCACAATCTGGTTCGCCTGCGTGTCCACCAGCAACCGCATATTGACGAACTGATTCGGGAACAACGAGCTGTCCTTGTTGTCAAAGATGGCCTTCAGCTTCGATGTGCCGGTAGTCTGGTCGATCTGGTTGTCGACCGTGACCAGTGTGCCCTGGGCGATCTTCTTCGAGTTATCGCGATTCCAGGCTTCCACCGGCAGTTTCACGCCCTTGTTCAGCTTCGCCATCACGGGCGGCAGACTGTCTTCAGGAATCGTAAACAGAATCGAGATGGGCTGCAACTGGGTGATCACCAGCATGCCGCCGTTATCGGAGGCACGCACGATGTTGCCCGGGTCGACAAGCCGGAGCCCAATGCGTCCGCTGATGGGCGCTGTAATGTGGGCGTAAGTCAGCTGAAGTTTGGCATTATTAATGGCCGCTCCGTCTTGTTTCACCGTGCCTTCCAGCTGCGCGACCGTCGCGGTCTGCGTATCCAGCTGCTGTTTGGGAATCGCGTCCATCGCGAGCAGCGAGCGGTAACGCTCAAGATCCACCTTCGCGTTTGCCAGCAGGGCGGCATCGCGCGCCAGCGTACCGTCCGCCTGTTCCAACTGAACCTGGAAGGGACGTGGATCAATCTCCGCCAGAATCTGCCCCTGCTTGACGAAGTCGCCTTCCTTGAAGGCAATCGACATCAGCTGCCCGTCCACGCGGGACTTTACGGTAACGGTATAAAACGCCGAAACGTTTCCGAGTCCGGTCTGATAGACCGGGACACTTGCGCGCTTCGCCTTAACCACCGCTACCGGAGTCGGACCAAGCGCACCACGGCCCCGACCACCTCCACGACCGCCGCCACCGGCAGGACTCACCGCAATAAGGCCGGGCTGACTGGCCCGCCAAACGGCAAAACCGGCAACTCCCGCCACCATCAGCAACAGGATCACCCACACAAAGCCGCGTTTCCTGGGCTCTGGGGGGGTACCCCCGTCTGTTGGGGAGAGAGCCGGGTCGGAGTGTGGCACCGGAGCGTTCGTTTCAGAAGTTGATGTATTCGTCGTCATTCAAGCCGCGTTCGATTCGTCCTGCAAAGGCGTAATCATAAGTGACTGAAAGCAGCCACTCCAGGTAACAGCCAAACAGCGCCAGGTAACAGCCAAACAGGGTGAGGGCGGCTTTTCAGCCAGGGCATGCTAATGATTAATGGTGTCCTCACACCCGGTCCCGCAACTCGGCGGGTACTTCCTAAAAGATGTCCGGCATTTACTGCCAATTAAAACGATTGTACTGCTACCGGTGCGATGCGGGAACCTGCCATTGGCATAGTTTGGAGCAACCGGCGGCACCCTGCGAGCCCTCTGGCGAGCTGCCCGATGCTGTCGCGACACCTGCGTTTTGCCGTCAACATTGAAGATTTCGCTCGTTTGGGGGATCGTCACCAGGGGCGGCGTGTTTCCCCGACACCCCGATTTCCTCCTCTGGCGACATTGTAAATTGAGGTAAAAGATACATAAAGCGCACCAAAGCAGCCTGCAGCCGCTCCCACCCTGGCGTTCCGTTGCACCGAATCAATCCCCAACCGAACCTTTTACAACTCTTTTACAACTCTGAGCCAACTATAAGGTCCGCTGTGCAGATGATGGATGGGTGATCCGCTCAACAGCCCGCAAACTCATTTTCACGGCCGCCCTAGTCTTCCCCGTCACCATGATGGCGTTCAGCACCGGCCCCCCCCAACGCCGAACCGGCGCCGCAATCGACGGAGGCGTGTCATGCACCGCCTGCCACCGTACCTTTGCCCCCGCCAACTCAGACACCCGAGGAAAATTCGTAGTTACCGTGGGCGCCTATACGCCCGGTGTCACTCAAACAATTAGCGTGACCGTCTCCCATCCGGATGCAAAAAGATGGGGATATCAGCTTTCTGCACGTCTCGCCAGTGACCCGGGCAAGGTTGCGGGAACCTTTACGCCAAATACTAACGTCCGTGTTCGATGCGAGGTGGGAGCCGATGCACCTTGTAACGGCCTTGTCGAGTTCGCCTCTCACCGTTCCGCCCCTGTCACCGCGGTTGGTGCCGGGTTCACTTTCAACGTTGACTGGACGCCTCCGGCCAACGCCGTTGGAGATATCATCTTTTATGCCGCCGGAAACGCCGCGGACGGCAACGGTGCCAATTCGAATGACCGGATCTACACGACCAGCGCGATCATTTCGCCGGCCACCTGTGATCTCTCAGCCCTGCCAATTCTCACCTCAGCGGTGAGTTCCGCCTCCTGGTCAGGCCCCATTGCGCCGAACTCCCTCATCTCCCTGTTCGGTACCGGTTTCCAGACGCTCGGTCTCACCCGCGCACTCAACGCTCTCGATCTCGGATCACAGACTGTTCCCAGCGTTCTTTCCTGCGCGTCAGTGGAAGTGAACCGTGTTCGTGCCCCGATCGCTTACTCGTCCTGGGGGCAGCTCAATATCGTAGTGCCCAGCGGCACCGCTCCCGGACCGGCTGAAATTCGCGTCGTGCTCAACCCGGCCAACCGCGCAGTTTTCAGCGCCCCCATCACCGTCACAGCCGCCGCAGCAGCCCCGGCCCTGTTCACGGCGGATGGCAAAAAGTCCGTCGCGACTTTCGCCGGCACAAACACGCTGGTGGCAGATCCCGCCACGGGAACCGGCGCGAAGGCCGCAAAGCCCGGCGATATGGTAACTTTGTGGGCCACCGGCCTCGGTGCAACCAATCCGGCGTTCGACGCAGCGGTGATCGTCACGGCCGCAGCACCGACGGTCAACCCGGTAACCGTCCTGTTGAACGGGACGCCCCTTCCGGCAGCCAACGTACTCTACGCCGGTATGGCCCCGGGCCTGATGGCCGGCGTGTATCAGGTCAATATCCAGATTCCGGCAGGTGTCGCCGCGGGTGATGCCACCCTGAAGCTGATTGTCAACGGCAGCAGCAGTCCGGACGGCACCACCCTGCGCCTGTCCGACAAGTAGTTCAAATCATTTACTGTACGGACAAGGGGCTTTCGTGGCGAAAACCACGAGGCCCCTTTTTCTATTCCAGTGCAGCCAGCCAGGCCAGTATCCGGTTCTCAAAAACCTTGCCCAGAAACTTCCGTATGTTCGCATGGCCTCCCCCCGGCACAAGCCAAAGCGTCGCCTTGGGATTCGCCGCCGCAATACGACGGGAATTCTCCGGGGCGGTCTTCAAATCCGCCAGACCATGAATCAGAAACACCGGTACCTGCGTGCCACGGACGGCGTCCACCGCCGAAGCCTTTCGCAAATCGGCGCCGTACCGCATCTTCGCCCAAAAGAAACCCGCATCCACCACCGGCGCCGCGAGGAACGCCATCTGCCCCATATCCCGCCCCAGACGTTCCGTCGCGATCGCCGGGAAATCCGAGTACGCGCTCTCCGCAATCACTCCCCGGAAGCGCCTTTCCCGGTTGAGGGATTCCAGCAATACCGACGCGCCCAGTGATACCCCAAAACCGTAAATCCTGATCACGCCCGGTTGCGACAGCATCCACGAAGCCCACGCGCGGATATCCTGCTCTTCCAGCACACCGTACGTCGTAATTCCGCCACTTTCCCCATGCCCCCGCAGGTCCGGTTCCAGCACCGAATAGCCGTTTTGCAGGAACAGATTTCCCAGTGAAACCATCGATTCACGGTTACCACCCACGCCGTGCAGCAGCAGGATGGCTTTCCCTGTCGGGATTTCAGGCTTGTAGTACCAGCCGCGCAGCACAGTGCCATCGGATGACCTGGCCAGTGCGTCGCCGCAACTGACGTGCGCGATGCAGGGGCATACCAGGGCAACCGGAATCCGCGCGGGGTGGAGCGCCCCCTCGGCTGAATATGCTCCCACGCCAAACAGGCCGCCGGCGATGGCAACCGCCGTGCCTGTTGCGACAAGGATTATTGTCCGAAGTTTCACGCGTTTAGAATGACACGCGACACGCGAAACTCAGGCGCTCTGTCCGAAAATTCCGGTGGCTGCGGTAAGCAATGGTCGGCTCACCGCCGCAATGGCGCGCAAATCTGCCCGGCCCTCGGCCAGCGTCGCCTCGACAAAATCTACCCCGTCGGCCGTCAGCAGGTAATCGGTGCGGTCAGAAATCCGCGCCAGGCTTTTCTCGCACAGATACCAGAGGGAGAAACCCAGCTCTTCCCGCGTGCAGGCGGTAAGCTGTTCTAACTCCAGCAGTGAGAGCCCGGGCAGTTCAAAGTTAATACTCCGCTGGCGATACAGCAGACAAAGAATTGCCAGGCGGCGATTTTGTTCTCCCACCATCCCATTGAAGAACTCAGGCGACTGCAATTGAAAACGCGGGGTGCTGCGATTCGCCTCCCGCTCAGAGTCATACCGCGTGCGTCGCTTCGGGTCTGAAAGCACCCGATACGCATCACTGATCCGCAGGAACGCCTCCGCATCCCCGGTGTTCTGGTTGTCGGGATGGAAACGCAGCGCCAGCGTTTTATAAACACGCTCAATCGTTTCCTGGTCCGCCATGTGATTCAGGCGCAACATTTCATAGTGATCCGGCGCAGACGGATCATGCTGAACCGTCGTCGTGCGGGCCCGAAAAAGCAAACCCAACACGTAGATGCTGCCTCTCCAGGTGCAGTGCCGAACCTGCGCCAGAGCCGCTACCTGAAAGTCCGGAGCCCACACGACAACGTTGGCCAGCAACGGAATGGCTTCCGGACACTCAACAGCCACACCGTTCTCCGACAGATCCAGAGCCCGGCAGGATTCGAACAGCTTTTCGTCCGATTTAGACTTCCACGTCAGCTCGACTATACAGTCCGCCGCTTTGCGTTCGTTGTTGCGGAGATTTGGTTCCTCCACAGGAGAAATCCCTTGCCTGGTCCCGTTCGTTAGCATGGTCCTGAATTGATGATGGGTGCTGGCACCTCTCAGGTCAACAGCCGCTGGTACCGGGTCGCCAAAGGTTAACAGCGTTCCGCCTCATTCGCCACTATGTGAAAATGGGATTTTGAAACGCCTGACGGTCATCCTCCCGCTCTTTCTGGCAGCCTGCGGGAACGTTCGTGAACAGAAATCGGCGGTACCAGCCAGCCTGCCCGAAGCAAGTATCGACGCCGCCACGGCTGGCGCCATCTCAGGGAAAGTGTTATTCACCGGTGCCGCGCCTGTGATGCCGATCATCGATTTCTCTTCCAATCCACAGTGCGAACGTCAGCATCCTAAACCACAGAGGGCTCAGGTGGTGGTGGTGAATCCAAACGGCACCTTGAAAAACGTATTTGTGTGGGTCAAGTCCGGATTACCCGCCGCACACTGGACCCCGCCCGCGGAAGCGGCAAAGCTCGACCAGACGGGATGTCTCTACGAACCCCACGTGCTGGGCATGATGCGGGATCAGCGTCTGGAAATTGTCAACAGCGACCCCGTGAACCACAATATCCACGCCGAAAGTGTCGCGAACTCCGCATGGAATGAATCGCAACCACCCCGCGCTGAGCACAAGTTCAAACAGTTTGCGTCAGAAGAAGTGCTCATCCCGGTTAGTTGCAGCGTGCACCCGTGGATGAAGTCCTGGATCGGCGTCTCGCCCCACCCGTTCTTTGCGGTCACCGGCGATGACGGCAGTTTCACACTGAAGGGCCTGCCGCCAGGCGCCTATACGGTGGAAGCGGTGCACGAAAAATACGGTCGCAAAGAGGGCAAGGTCACCGTCGCGCCCTCCGGCAATGCGTTTCTGGAGTTTACCTATGGCAACTGAGCGCGATTACAACGCAGGCCTGCACCGCTGGTCCATTCTGCTCGCCTGCTGCACCCTGCTGTTAGTGGTTGCAGGCGGCGTGGTCACCAGCCGTGATGCCGGGCTTTCGGTTCCCGACTGGCCCCTCTCTTACGGCAAACTGATGCCTCCCATGGAAGGCGGCATCCTCTATGAGCACGGCCACCGCATGATCGCCACCACCGTCGGTTTCTTCACCGTCATCTCAATGGTCTGGCTGCTGCGGACGGAGAAGCGCCACTGGCTCAGATACCTCGGCGTGGCGGCACTCCTCGCCGTCATCGCGCAGGGCCTGCTCGGCGGGCTGACCGTGATTTACCTCCTGCCGTGGTGGATCTCCTCCTCACATGCCAGCCTGGCCCAGTTGTTCTTTTCCACCACGGTCGCCATCGCCTTCTTCACTTCGGAACGGTGGCTCCGCGGATCCATTGCAACGGACGAAAATCCACAGTTCCCCATTCGCGGTGTCTCTCTCGCCGTGCCCTTTTTCGTCCTTGGTCAGCTCGCCATGGGGGCCGCCGCCCGCCACAAGGCCATCGGCTCCATTTACCATATCTCCGGATCCCCGATTGTCACCGGCGTGGTACTTTGGGTTTCCTTGCGAATCCTCCTCCACTACGCCGAAAACCGCGAACTGCGGTCGGGCGCGGTGGCTCTGCTTGGGATTACCTTTTGTCAGGTCTTTCTGGGAATCGCCGCCTACATGACCAGAATCGCCTATGCCGACGCCGTTCAGCCCATGCCGCTGATGGTCACTTTCACCGTCCTTCACGTCGCTGTCGGAGCTCTGACCCTGGCCGCAAGCGTCATGCTGGCTATTCTGGTGCGCCGAAACGTACCGGCCCCGAACCTCGTGCGGGCCACGCTTACAAGCAGAACGGCGTAATGAAAGACTACATCGCACTCACCAAGCCGCGCATTACCTGGCTCATTCTGATGAGCACCGGCGTAGGCTATTTCTTCGGCCTCAAGCGCGATTGGAACGGCTGGCAGGAATGGCCGCTCCTGCTGCACACTATCGTTGGTACGGCTCTCATTGCTTCGGGAACTGCCGCTTTGAACCAGTGGTACGAACGCGAGTCCGATGCGCTGATGCGCCGCACCGCCGGGCGCCCCCTGCCCACAGGCAAGATGACCGCCAACCGGGCACTTTGGTTCGGCATCGTGCTTGCTACCGCTGGTTTTCTGGAACTCGCCATCGCAGTCAACCTCCTCACCGGACTGCTGGGAGCGCTCACCCTGGCCGGCTACCTGTTCGTCTACACGCCGCTGAAGCAGCGCTCACACCTCTCGACAGTGATTGGAGCGGTCCCCGGAGCCATGCCGCCCCTCATGGGCTATGCCGCTTCCTTCGGTTCCCTCAACGCCGAGGCCTGGACTCTCTTCGCCATCCTCTTCATCTGGCAATTCCCGCACTTCCTTGCGATTGCGTGGATGTACCGCGACGATTATGCCCGCGCCGGCATTCAGATGCTCCCCGTGGTGGAACCCGACGGCCTTTCCACCGCGCGCCAGATCGTGCTCTACGCCTCCACCCTGATTCCCGTCAGCCTCTTTCCCGTGCTGCTCGGCATGTCCGGCAGGATCTACCTGGTTGGGGCACTGCTGCTCGGCATATGGTTCCTGTACACCGGTGTCCGGGTCGCCTTCGACCGCACCAACGTCCGCGCCCGAAAAGTACTGCTCGCGTCCGTCATTTACCTGCCCGTGATCTATGGCCTGATGGTCTTCGATCCGCCGTCTTTATAAATGACGCGCCGCTGCTTGCTCATCGCGGTTTTGCTTGTCGGCTGCACGCCCGACAAACCCCTCCAAATCCTCGGTAACGTCCCCGATTTTCAGCTCATTAATCAAAAGGGCCAAAAGTTTGACCGAACGTCTCTCGATGGGCACGTCTGGGTTGCCGACTTCGTCTACACCACCTGCCAGGGGCCCTGCCCGCGCATGAGTTCCCACCTGCGTGCCCTGCAAAAGCAGACCGGCCCGGGTGTGAAACTCGTCTCCTTCACGGTTGATCCCGATAACGATACCCCGCCTGTTCTTGCGGCCTACGCCAAACGTTTCAGCGCGGACGAATCCCGCTGGGCATTCCTGACCGGCGAAAAAGAAGCTCTTAATACCCTGGATCGTGACGTCTTTAAGTTGGGTACCATCGGCGCCGAAATGGATCACAGCACCCGTTTTGTGCTCGTCGACAAGCGTGGGCGGATTCGCGGTTACTACGGCATCGCCGAAGGTAATCCCGTTAACAAAATCGCCCATGACGCCGAACGCCTCGAAAAGGAGCAAAGTTGAATTTCTACGAATCACTTCCTACCCTGAACGCATTTCTAAACGCAACTGCAGCCATTCTGCTGTTTATTGGCTACGTTCTGATACGCCAGGGCAAGCGCGATGCCCACAAGAAGGTCATGCTGGCGGCGTTCTCCGTCTCCACCGTCTTTCTCGCCAGCTATCTGCTGCACCACTACCATGCCGGTCTGGTCTACTTCAGGGGCGAAGGCACTATCAAGACGGTATATCTATGGATTCTGGGCACTCATACAGCCCTCGCCGTGACCGTGCCGGTGCTGGCCATCATCACTCTGAACCGCAGCCTCTCGAAGAGATTCGATAAACACCGCGCCATCGCAAAGTGGACCCTGCCCATCTGGATGTACGTCAGCGTCACCGGCGTCGTGGTTTATTTGATGCTCTACCACATGTAAGCAAAACAAGTACAGTCGGCGATCCTTTTGCCGACTCATCCCTCAACAGCACCCCGTTTATACTGGTTAAATGTTAAAGGCCACCGAGAAGATCTGGCGCAACGGGGAGTTCATTGCCTGGGACGACGCGAAAATTCACGTTCTTTCGCACGTCGTCAGCTATGGCAGCTCCGTTTTTGAAGGGATTCGTTGTTATGAGACCCCCGCGGGTCCGGCGATTTTCCGCCTTCGTGAGCATGTACGCCGCCTTGTGGACTCCGCGAAAATCTACCGGATGGACACCTTCACGTTCACCCAGGATGAGCTCGCTGCAGCCATGATCGAGCTCGTCGCCGTCAACAAACTCAGTTCCTGCTACATCCGTCCCATCGCTTTGCGGGGCTATGGCAACATGGGCGTCAACGGAATGAAGAATCCTGTCGATGTCTACCTCGCCTGCTGGGAGTGGGGCAAGTACCTCGGCGAAGAGGCCATGGCCGGTGGCGTCGACGTCTGCATCTCCAGCTGGACGCGCATCGCTCCAAATACCCTGCCCGCTTTATCCAAGGCCGGCGCAAATTACATGAACTCGCAGCTGATCAACATGGAAGCCGTCGAAAACGGCTACTCCGAAGGCATCGCGCTCGATAAGTCCGGCTATCTTAGTGAAGGTGCCGGCGAGAACATCTTTCTGGTGCGTGATGGCAAAATCGTTACGCCGTCCGTAGGCGCTTCTGTTCTTCCCGGCATCACCCGCGATACGGTGTTGACGCTCGCCGCTGAGATGGGCATCCCGATTGTGGAACAGACCATTCCGCGCGAAATGCTCTACATAGCGGATGAGGTGTTCTTCTCCGGCACTGCGGCGGAAGTGACACCAATCCGCTCCGTCGACCGCATCACTATTGGTTCCGGCCGGCGCGGGCCGATCACCGAGAAGATCCAGAAGGAATTCTTCGCGATCGTTCATGGTGAGAAGGCTGACCGGCACGGCTGGCTAACGCCCGTCCCCATGAAATCGTAGGTTTCTCCACCAGATAGTAGCTGGCTGTCGCGCAGGCGAAGGCCAGCACTATCCCAAGTGGAAACCACTGCACGGTTCCAAGCGGATGTGGTTGCCAGGGTGGATATAGAAAGACCTGCTGCCACAAATACAGACTGTAGGACATTCTTCCTAACCACCGAACGGGTCTCCAGATCAGTGCTCTGCTGACCGCCCATTCCGGGTGTGTC
>JBBQDH010000122.1:0-17484 GCA_038319515.1 Bryobacterales bacterium | reverse complement strand
AAGCTCCAGCCCTTCTCCTGAAATTCGACAGCCAGCCAGTCGAGCAGTTCGGGGTTAGTCGGTGCCTCGCCCATTTTCCCGAAGTTGTCGAGCGTGGAAACCAGACCGGTTCCGAAGTGGTGGCTCCAAATACGGTTCACCGCGACGCGGGCAGTGAGCGGGTTCTCCCGCGACACCAGCCACTCGGCCAGTGCCAAACGACGCCCGGAAGTGTGCGGGGTCGGCGGGGTTAGCTGTATGGGCGGGTTCCCGTAGGTGGCCACTTTGACGAAGCCGGGTTGGGTCTCCGGGCCGCGGCTGTTTACGTCACCACGAATTCGAAAATACGAAGCCGGCGGCTGATAAGTGGTTGTGCCGGTATGGAGATAGCTGCCCTCCACGACGTCCTGCTTCCTGCCTTTGCCGGGTGCGGGCTCGTCGCCCGGGCCGTCCGGCGTGAACCGGTAGTCACCGTCGGTCACGGCCATCGCGAGAGGAATTGGGTTCGGATGTTCTTTCTCGGCTGTCTTGATGGCTGCCTGAATCCGCTGCTTTTCGGCCTTGTCGGTTAGTGAGATCACGCGGGCGATTTCGGCATCGGAAACACCCACGCTCCGGATCACCTGGCCGGCGAGCAGTAACTGCCCGGGAGTCCGTTTCGCTTCCGGCGTGGCAATTGCGTCCTGCACGTTCTTCGGGAACTTTGCGTACTTTGCCGGCAGCAGTTGGTCGCGATACGGCTTTTCGAGCGTTTTGAGTTCGGCCTTCAGGTCGGCAACTTTCGCGTCCACTTCGGCGTTCTTCTTCTGCCACGCCTCGGCTTCGGCCTTCGGCACCAGGGGCTGATCCACCTCCACGGCACCCCATAGCGACGATTGCAGGCGGTAGTAATCAGCCTGACGGATGGGGTCGAACTTATGGTCGTGGCAGCGGGCGCACTGGACCGTCAGGCCCAGAACACCCTTGCCGATGGTTGCGATCATGTCATCCAGGTACTCGAAACGGTTCTCCGGATTATCTTTTTCGCGGAAGCCGACTTTGGCGTAGCTGCGCAGAAAGCCGGTGGCGATCTGGCTGTCGTAGGTGACGGTTTTGAGTTCATCGCCCGCAATCTGCTCGCGCAGAAAAGTGTCGTATGGCTTGTCCTGATTGAAGGCTCGGATTACGTAGTCGCGGTAGCGCCACGCGTTGGGGCGGTCGAAGTCGTGTTCGAATCCGTTGGAATCGGCATAGCGGGCAACGTCCAGCCAGTGCCGTCCCCAGCGTTCGCCGTAGTGTGGAGAGGCGAGGAGTTTGTCGACCAGTTTGTCCCAGGCGTCCGGCGATTTGTCGTTTAGAAATTCCGCGGTTTCAGCGGGTGTGGGAGGCAGTCCGATCAGGTCGAGATAAGCGCGCCGGAGCAGTGTCACGCGGTCCGCCCGTGGGGCGTGTTGCATGCCCTTCTTCTGTAGCGCGGCGGTGAGGAATGCGTCGATGGGGTTCCGGGTGGCCACCGGCGGCTTCGGTTTTTCAGGCAGGCGAAAAGCCCAGTAACTGCGTTCTTCGGGGCGAATCGGCGCGTCCTCAAGCGGGTCAGCCCGCGACACTATGACCGGCGCGGTGCCTTCCCAGACTGCACCCTGTTCGATCCAGAGGCGAATCGATTCAATTTGATCCGGAGCGAGTTTGCCACCAATTGGCATGGTCGGTTTATCGAGGCCGGCCACCAGGCGATACAACTTGCTCTTGTCAGCGTTTCCGGGCACAATCGCCGAGCCGTGTTCGCCGCCCTTGAGGGCGCCTTCCCGCGTGGTGAGGTTCAGCTTCGAAAGCTGGACAGAGCCGCTGTGGCAGTTCCAGCAGCTCTTCTCAAACACGGGCTGGATGTCCTTTGAGAAGGACAAGATGCGGTCAGCGGCGGAGAGCGACAGGGCGGTCGCTGCAAGTAAGACAAAAGTACGCAACACGTCTGAAATTATATGTCTATTTCCGGTCGAACAAATGGGCGATGTCGAAGTAGCCGTTCATGGCGAGGCGTGTGGAGGGGCCATCGCCGTACCAGCGCGCGAGGTGGAACTTGTATTTCGGCACATAAACGCAGTCGTACAGGTCGGCTATGAACGGGTCGATACCTTCGATTTTGTAGGAGATCCGGCCGTGCAGGACGATCCAGAACTCGGCACCTTCGGGGTGGTAGTGGCCGCGGTCGGCGGAAGTGACGGGGGGCAGATCTTTCCCGTAGCCGTAGATGAAGTTGACGGTGCCGCGGTCGTCATGGGCGAAACGCAGGGTTGCCGTATGCCTCGGCGTGGCTTCCGCTTCGGCGGCAAGTTCTTCGTAGGTGGCGTGGAATCGGTTCGTTTTGTAATCGGGCGTGACGGGTCCGGCGATGCGCACCGGCACGAACTCGAAGCCTTCCATCGCTTCCATCGTTGGCGGCTTCACGTCCATGGGATAGAGGGTCTGCGCATGTGCAATGTTGGTTTCGAGCCTGATGGACGGCGTTTCGCCGATGGTCTCCATGCTGTAGATGGTGCGGTAGGGGACCTGCACCAGCCAGCCCTTTGACGCGACGAAGGGTTCCTGGCCGTCGATACTGAAGCGGATCTGGCCTTCGGTCACCACCCACCATTCGCGCGTGTCGGGATGGAAGCGGCGCGGCGTTTTCGTGCCCGGGGCGGAAGAGACGAACTCGCTGCGCAGGTGCTCATCGTCCATCACCGGCTCACTCCAGTTTTGTTGACCCTTGTGTTTGGCGAGCATCCCGGCATAGCGCTGCACGGGCTTGTGGGGCGCAACCCATTTGGTGGGCTGCAGCGGCTTGGGTGCCCAGGAGAGCAGGGTATTTGGCTGCTGCGCGAGGAGGGCGGCGGCGAGGCCGGCGACGAGGAACAGTTTCTTCATGGGTCCCATCATATTCGTTTAGGAGGCGGGAATAAACAGGTGCCATTGCGGGTTTCAGTGGGCGGAGAGCGTAACAATGACCACCACAAAACCTTCGAACTTCAAATACCGGATCCTCGGCGCTATCGTTTTAATGGCCTTCCTGGTTGGCGACGCCGCGGTTGTCGCGATTCCCGCGATGGCGCTTTCGCCCGCTCACCTGGTCGCCGTCGTCGTCGCGTTCGTGATGATCGCAGGCGGCGCGCTGTTCACCGTGTGGCAGCTCAAGAGCTAACGCACAAAGCTTTTACAGATGATTTACGTTCGCGGTGAGCGCGGCACGGCGATGTTGCTCACGCCATTGCAGGTAGTCGTCGGGGCACTGGCATGCGGGTTCGGCGCGTTCGGCGCGCTGGTTACTGTCCGGCAGCTTGAGTAAGCGCCGCGTCCAGGCGGACCGCCATCTCATCAACATCGGCGCGGCTGATGTTCATGGGCGGTGACATGCGGATGACGTTGCCGTTGAGCCCGCCCCGGCCGATCATGATGCGGTTCTCTCGCGCTGCATCCATCACACGAAGCGTGGCCGCGGTTGCGGGTGCTTTGGTCTGGCGGTCGTCCACCAGCTCTATCGCCTGCAGCAGGCCCATGCCACGCACGTCGCCGATGAGCGGGTGCTTGTCTTTCAGTTCGAGAAGCTTACCCCGCATGTAGGCGCCGGTCTCTTCGGTGTTGCGCCGCAGGTCCTGTTCTTCGATGTAGTCGATGACGGCTTTGGCGGCTGTAGTCACCACCGGGTTGCCGCCGAAAGTGGAGAGCGTCACGCCCTTCACGGCATCCGCCACTTCCGGTCGCGCCACCGTCACGCCAATCGGCATACCGTTGCCGAGGCCTTTGGCGCTGGTGATGATGTCCGGTGTCACGCCCCAGTGTTCGATGCCGAACCACTTCGTCCCGGTGCGTCCCCAGGCCGTCTGCACTTCATCGGCGATGAAGATGCCGCCATAGTTGCGGACGATGTCGGTCACGATTTTGAAGTACTCTTTGGGAGGTGTGATGAAGCCGCCGACGCCCTGGATGGGCTCCGCGATGAATGCCGCGATCTTGCCGGTTGTGGTGGTGCGGATCACCTGTTCCACATCCTGCGCGCACTTCACTTCGCACGAAGGGTATTCGAGACCAAACGGGCAGCGGTAGCAGTACGCGTTCACGGCATGCACCACGCCTGCCTGCGGGGGCCCGAGCTTCCATGTGGATTGCCCGGTGAGGCCCATCGTGCCAGCCGTGCGCCCGTGATACGAGTGTCTGAGGGCAATGACTTCGGTTGATCCGGTGTAGCAGCGGGCCGCGAGAATCGCCATCTCATTTGCTTCCGAACCGCTGTTGGTGAAGAACGATTTACTCAGGGAGCCCGGTGTGATCTGCGCGAGTTTTTGCGCCAGTGCCACCTGCGGCTCATTCACGAAGACCGTCGAGACGTGTTCGAGCCTGTCGATCTGAGCGTGTACTTTCGCGTTGACCTGATCGTTGCAATGGCCCACGCTGACGGTCACGATGCCGCCGAAGAAATCGAGATACTGGTTGCCGTCGGCATCCCACACGTACTGATCCTTCGCGTGGGTCACCACGAGAGGCTCTTTGAAGTAGTGAAAAACGGCGGGAAAGAGGAACTCTTTCTGGGCGAGCAGTATTTCCTGTTTGGTCATGTAGGCTCCCCATTACTTACCATGAAAGTATGCCAACCACCAAGCTGATGAAGGCACTTGTGAAAAGCCGTCCCGAACCCGGGCTCTGGCTGGAAGACGTACCCGTCCCGGAGATCGGCATCAACGATGTTCTGGTGCGCGTGAAGAAAGCCGCCATCTGCGGCACCGACATCCATATTCTGAACTGGGATGCGTGGGCCGCCAGGACCATTCCCGCGCCCATGGTGATTGGCCATGAGTTCATGGGAGAGATTGCCGCGGTGGGCTCCAACGTGGTGGATTTCTTCCCCGGGCAGATGGTGAGCGGCGAGGGGCACGTGGTCTGCGGGCGGTGCCGCAACTGTCTGGCCGGGCGCAGGCATCTGTGCGCGCATACCAGCGGCGTGGGCGTCAACCGACCCGGTGCGTTCGCGGAATACATCGCGCTGCCCATGACGAACGTCTGGGTGCACAAGCACGCTGTGGACCCTGAAGTGGCCTGCATTTTCGATCCGCTGGGGAACGCTGTGCATACAGCGCTGGCCTTCCCGGTGCTGGGCGAGGATGTGCTGGTGACGGGCGCGGGGCCCATCGGAATCATGGCGGCGGCGGTGGCGAAGCATGCGGGCGCGCGGCATGTGGTGATTACGGATGTGAATCCCTACCGGCTGGAATTGGCGCGAAAGGTGGGCGTTACGCTGGCGGTGGACCCCCGCGAGAAGAGCCTGCAGCAGGTGCAGAAAGAGATCGGGATGAGCGAGGGTTTCGACGTCGGGCTGGAGATGAGCGGCAATGCGTCGGCGTTCCGTGACATGCTGTCGAATATGTCGCACGGCGGTAAAGTGGCAATGCTGGGAATTCCTCCGAATGAGATTGCCATTGACTGGAATATCGTGATTTTTAATATGCTCACGATTCACGGGATTTACGGGCGTGAGATGTATGAGACCTGGTACAAGATGACCGTGATGCTGGAATCGGGGCTGGATATCAAGCCAGTGATTACCCACCGGTTCGGGTATAAGGATTTTGGTGAGGCGTTTGAGCTGATGAAGAGCGGGAGTTCGGGGAAGATTGTGATGGACTGGGAGTAGGGAAATGAAGAAACAACTTATAAAAAAGGTGATGAAGATTGGTCGCAGGGCGGCTTCCAGGCCTGTGCTCGATGACCGCACGCCGGACGAGATTCTGGGCTACGACGAGATGGGGATTGCGCAGGGGTCTGATCCGGAGACGAAGTCGAGTGCTGAATTTGTGTCGGCTCTTGACCTGGCCGGGGATCTGATCGGGTCCATAAGGGGGTTGCCGAAGGATCTCGCGACAAATCCGAAGTACATGGAAGGGTATGGGGAGTGAGGTTTATATCGGCTTAGTCGATGTGACTGCCAGACCTTCGATTCCCGAGAAGTCGGTGTCACGGCTCACCAAGGTAGCGCGAAGCGCCAGTGCGGTCGCCGCGATCCACAGGTCGTTTTCATCGAGAGGCAGTCCCTGCCGTCGTCTCAATGACTTGACCGAGGCGTAGAAGTCGCCGGCGTGGTCGGGAATTGGAGTACACGTCAGTCCGGCGAGAATACGATGCGCAGTCCCCTCAAGTTCTGTGCGCCTTCGGCCTGGCGGTAGTCTCGCTATACCAAATAGAATTTCTCCCCGCACGACCGGGCAGATGATGATCTCATCCGAGTCCCGCAACGACCCGATCCAGGCTTTGGTTCGCGGATCCGACCGCATCATGTCACTCACCACATTAGTGTTGAGCAAGTAGATCACCGATTTGAATCACTCATCAAAGATGCCCTGGTCGCGCACTGGCAGACGTCCGGCTGCAATCGCCGCCTCCATGTCATCCACTGCTCCCGGACTTGGATGCGGCAATTCCTGCAAAACGCGGAACAGAGCCGACGGCGTGAGGCGATTTTGAAACAGAGACTGCAATTGCCCGACCGTGAAATCCTCAACGCTCATCTGGCGGGAGGCGGCGAGATCTTCGAGATTGTGCGCAAGTTCGTCCGGAATCTGAATCGTCATCTGGCTCTCTGGTTCATTATCGCAAAAGAACTCTACTTAGCGGCGCCCGGGCGAAGGCAATCTCATCGTGCTCCCTCCGGAGGTGAAGCGCCGCGCGATAAAACAATTCTGTTGCGACCAGGACGTGGAGCAACAAGACGTACGCATACACCACTGATCCCGCCAGAAACAGCATCAGGCCCGGTATCAGAGAACCGATCAAAGTGTACCGGAGGCGGGATAGCAATCGCCGCTGGCGATCCAGTTCGTGCAAACAGAAGTGGCGACACTGTTCGAAGTCATGACCCGCAGGCGCCGTGAGGGACGCACCGAGGCCTCCGCCCTGCCAGGCGGCATAAAGTGCCCCGGCAATAATCAACGCCGCGCCAAACCGCACATTCGCTTTGCCTGTCAGCAGGAAACAAGCTCCGCAGCCGACCACAGCAGCCGCAGCGACGACACGAATCCACATGTTGTTCCGCAGCCGAACCCGCCCCAGTTCCTGCGCCTTCCAGTGGATTTCTTCCCAATACATTCGCAGCCCTGTTTCGGGCTCGGCCCTGCGCAGCGCCGCAGAGCGCGGGGGGAACAACGTCCGAAGTTCGGTGAGGACCAGCCATGCGGCCCATGATCCCTGCGTGGGTCTCCAGCGAGGCAGTACCAGGGCGGGGAAGTGTCTCCAGAGTTCCATCTGTGAAAGTGCAACCAGGCCAAATGCGAAGCTGACGTCCACTGTGGATGCCAGTTGTGACCGTTCGGAATCTCCTGTCCATGCATTTCGCAACAACAACACGGACAGCACGACGACTGTTGGTATTGCAAGCTTCAGGATGGCGAGCGGATCCTCTGTAACGGAAGGCGTGTCGGTGTGGAAAGCTGATGCAGTAAAGGAGTAGACTACCGCGCACGACTCAAGCAGAAAGATGCGTGCGTCGGTGTTCCGGCAGACCGCACGAATCATGGATTCCATCGCTGTGGGATTAGACCGACCCTAAACGCTGATTGTTCCACAGGCACAGAAAAAGGGGCACCATTTCTGGTGCCCCCGGTCAAAAGAATGTCAGCGAATCGCTGAAAAACCGCTTACTTTACTTCGTGCCAGGCAATCCAAAGCAATACAACATACTGTCGTAAGTCCCCAGATACACCCGGCCATTCGCCACTGACAAGCCGCCGAAGTGCACCCAGCTCTTGATCTGATCGCCGCTGGAGTACAGCTCCTTACCGGTCTCGCCATCCAGCGCATAGAACGTCGCATGCTTTGACGCCGCGATGCGCATTTTGCTGGAATCGCGCAGGCCGATATCGGCGTATGCCTGCACAGTATTCTCGCCGCTGCCGAACGCATAAACCACACCATTCGCGATCACCGGCGGCTCGGCCTGATCCATGTCGCGTGAAATCCACGCCGGAGTCAGCTGTAGCTTGCCGTTTTTCTCTTCCACCTTGAAGGCCACAATCGCTCCGTGAGTCACCGGTCCATTGGTGATCGGCACCTTGAGCTTCGGGTGCACCGGGCCCCAGAACGGGGTCAGCACCCAGCGTGTACCCTTCGAATCTTCCCAGCTGGCCATGGAGCCCCAGATGCCTGCAGAAGCGAAGTTCACTTCCTCGTTGCAGAGCAGCGGGGTACGGTCGAGCGGGGTCTGGTGATCATCGCCACCAGGATTTTTCGGGTCCATCAGGTAGACGCGGCATTCCTTGCTCGCAGTCACCATCAGCTCGCGGCCCTTGTACATGAAGATGGCGGGAGTGACCTGGAAATCCAGATCGCGTTTCTGCAGCCAGCTCCAGTTGGAGGGGATGAAGTAATCGGCGATCTTCAGTTCGTCGCCGAAGATCTTGCCGCCGACCAGGCCGTTGCCGTAGGTCTGCGTTTCTTTGTCGTAGCGGCCATCGCCGGTGGGAGCCCAGGCGACGCCGTTCGAATCGATGGCGGCACCGGTGCGTCCCCAAAGCCCGCCGCTCTTCGGGCTGGCGGTGAGGACCTTGTGGGTCGGGTCGTCAAGACGCAGTACCCACATCTGGTTCGGATTGCCATGGCAGCCCTGTGCAGTGGTGGTGTAGATCGCGTTGTTGTAGAGATTCAGCGCATAGGACTTATAGTTCGCGCCCAGGAACTGGATGGGCTGTGCAAGCTCTTCGCCATCGGCTGCGTTGATGGTGTGCAGCTTACCGTCGCCGGCGAGGGCGTAGACGGGGCGCTGACCGCTAGCGTTCACTGGCCCGATGACGGGCGTTGCCAGCGCTCCTTCCGGGCAAAGCGGATCGTCGTTACCGATGCGCACGTTGGCGGGCGTCGGGTAGTCGAAATGCTTCTTCCAGAGGGTGGTGCCGGTCACTGCGTCGATGGCGTAAATGTTGTCGGAAATACCGCTGACGATGGCGACCTGTTTCTCGCCTGCGGACGTCTTGAGCGCGCCCACGATGAGCGGCGGGAAGAGCGAGTGCATCTGCTGCGGTTTATTGTCGAGCTGGGTTTTCCACAGGACCTGCATACCCTTGACGTTCGAAGGCGAGAGGATCTTCTCGTCTTTCTGCCAGGCGGTGCGCTGGATGTTGCCGCCGTCGGTCAGCCAGTCGGCACTGAAGGCGGAAGCGCAGACGACAACTGAGGTAATGAGAGCAAATGAAAGTTTTTGCATTGTAGTTTCCTTATTTCCCGGTCAGTTGGGGCTGCTCCACAAGGAAGCCGAGGCTGTAGACCGCGTTGTCATGCGTGGTGAAGTAAATGCGGCGATTCGCAATCGCCACGCCGCTGCCATGGGAAAACGTGGTGGCGATAGTTCCGCTGTTGTAAAGATCCTTGCCGGTGGCCCCGTCCAGAACATAGAGAATCGCGTGGGCGGACATCTTCATCTTTTCCGCAACCGTGTAGGGGGTGCCGTTTTCCTTCGCGTTGCGGGATGCTTCGCCGGAGGAAAGCGCGAAGACCAGTCCGTTGGCGGTGACCACCGGGGCGGGGGAGACCATGTCGCGGGACGACCACGCCTTCGTCAGGACGGGTTTGCCGCCCTGCTCGGAAACCTTGAGGGCTACGATGCTGCCGTTGGGTGCGCCCCAGACGGAGGCGAAAATCCAGCGGGTGCCGTCGGGCTCTTCAGAAGTGGCGAAGGCGCCCGAGATACCCGTGCCGGAAAACTTTGCTTCCGGAGTGGCAATAGGGTCGGACATGGCGAGCGGCGTGTGGTGGTCGGCACCGCCAAGGGATTTCGAATCGAGCAGGTAGACGCGGCCATCACGGGCTCCGGCGATGACGACATCGCTACCCTTCCAGGCGAATACTGCCGGGGTGACGCCGGTTGACGGAACGCCTTTGGTGACAGGGCGTGGTGCACCCACGGGCGTGAAGTAATCCTTGATTTTGAGATCTTTCGACAGCGCGATCACGGTGTCGTTGTAGGGACCGGCCATGTCGCCGGAACCGTCGGGAATTTGCGCGAATACCGTGCCGTCGGTACCGATTGCAGTACCGGCCGAACCTGCCGCGCCCGCGCCGTTGAGTTCCAGGGTGCTGAGTTTGTGGTCGTCGGTGGAAAGATCCAGGGCGTAAATGCCATTCGCGTTGCCGCCGCAGCCGTCCTGCGTGGCGGCATAGATTACGCCGTCATTCACGTTGACGCTGCTGGGTTTTGCGTTGGCCGGGACAAATGGAATGCCGGGGGTGCGATTCGTACCAGTGGAGGAGTTGAGCGCGTTCAGGCGACCGTCTCCGCTGATGGCTGCAAAGTTTGCCGCGCGCCCAAAGTTACCCGCTGCGAAAAGCGGCGGCGTGGGAGGCGGCTGCGGCGGGGCCACGGGACCACGGCCCGCTCCGGGGGCGCCGGGACCGCGTCCGGCTGGTCCACGACCACCACCGCCGCGACCCTGCGGACCGGCACTGGTGCCGGGCATCGCGATGGCAGCGGTCATGCCGCCGGGGCACACTGCGGTGGGGGTGGCCTGGGGCTTATCGGCCTTGTATTCGAAATGGGTCTTCCAGAAGATGCGGTTCAGGTCGGCGTCGATAGAGAAGACGTTGTCGGAACTGCCGCCGAAGGTCAGGATTTCCTTGAAGCCGAGGTAGGTGATCAACATGCCGTTCACCACAGGTGAGCCGGTGGCAGTCAGGCCCCGAGCTACGTTATCGGCCTTATATTTATAAAGAAATTCGATCTTCCCGGCGTTTTCTTTGGTGAAGGCCCTTTCGGTTTTTGCCCAACCGTCCCGCTGGGGATTGCCGCTCTGGCTGGGCCAGTCTGCACCCCGGATGACGGCACAAGCCACCGCAGCCGACAGGCCTATCAATATGAACTTTCGCATGCAACGACCTTCCTTTGGTCAGAACTCTGTACAGGGATTGAAACGACTCAAACCTGCGGGCGAGTATATCATTACGCTGGTGGGCCGGAACTGTACGTAGCCGTTCTCTTAGAACGCCAGTCGGGCTTTTTTGGCTTCGACCTTCTTGAAGTCGAGGCCAGGGACGCTCTTCAGGTCTTCGAGTTCCTTGAAGTTTCCTTTATCTGTCCTGAACTGCAGCACGGCGCTGGATTCGGCCTTGGTTAGTCCGAGAGTTGCTTCGAGCTCCACGCCGGTCGCATTGTTGAGGTTGATCGGCTTCGGCGCTTCCGGGCCGAAATTCTTCACGAGGTAGTTCAGGACGGACTCGTACTCTTCGTCGGTCCCTTCAGAGCCGAGGTTCACCATTTTCGAGATGGTCTCTTCCCAGCCGGTCTTGCTCTGTTTCAGGGACGCGGCCTGTTCGGGGGAGTGGCATTTGCCACAGACCTTCATGGTTTCGTCGTGGCCTTTGCCGGGGGGGAGTTCTGCCAGAACGGGGGACGTCAAAAGCGTTGTCGCGAAGAAGATAGAAATAGCGAATGAAAGTCGCATAGCGTTGCCTGCTTTAAGAATAACCCTAAACGGCCCCGGCCGGCGGGAAGAGCTCTGCGGGGCGCCCGTCAATGCCGACTGTCGAGCCGGGTTTGTTGTACGGCACCCGAACGTAGGCAAGGCCGTAGACCTTACCTTCCGGGCAGATTGTGGAGGATGTGACTTCGCCCGTCTCCTTGCCGCCCGCGAAGAGTTTTGTGTCCGGCGGGGGCGCTGTGTGGCCCTCCAGCCGGAAGCCCATCAGTTGTTTGTTGACATGGCCGCGGGAGCGGATGCGCTCTACGATCTCCTGCCCCAGATAGCAGCCTTTCTGGAAATGCAGCGCGAACATTTGCTGGCTTTCCTGCGGCAGAGTGGCTTCCGTGATGTCCTGGCCGAAGCGTGGCTTGAAATGTTGGATGCGGACGTTATCGGCGTCTTCGGGCGCGGCTGAGACCGCACCGGCGGCTTCCAGTGCCTGCACGGCAGCGGCGTGGTCTGATGCACGCCCGTAAATCCTTACGCCTGGCGCGCCGGTGGACGAGATGGTGGCGGCTGCATTGCCGTTCCACGCAATGTGCGACCAGGGCGCCCCCGCCGGAATGATGGCGTTTGCACCGGGTCCTTCCAGCGCCAGGCAGAAGGTCTCGCTGGTGACGTCTTCCAAGGTCGCATCGTCTGCAATGATGTAGCGGTCCAGGTGGTCGTAAAGCAACTGCCGCGTTTCGGGCTCCGTATCGAGTAGCAGGTAATCTTCGAAGCAGAGAACGTACACGTCGGCCTGGATGCGGCCCAGGGCATTCAGGAAGAACGCGTAGAGGCCTTCGCCTGGCTTGAGCTGGTTGACGTGATTTGTCGTCATGGCATGCAGCAGGCGGGCTCGGTCTTCGCCTGTGACGCGGATTCGGCCACGCGCGGAGAGATCGAGGATCGCAGCGCCGTGGGTGAGTGCGTTGTAACCGGGTGTCATTGTGTGAGAATCCATCGCAGTACCGCGGAAAGAATCACGATCACTACACCGCTGAACGCCACACCCGTCAACTGGCGCGAGCGCTTCGCGTTGTCCGGTTTCATTGCGATAATGGCGACTGCAAATACGTGCAGCACCAACAGGAATTTCACGCCGATCACTGCGTGGTAAGCAGGCGTGAGGCCTGTTTTATTCAGGAAGTTGTAAATTCCCGAAACCAGCAGGCCACCGATGGCCGCGAGCACGAAAGGCCGCAGCGCCGCCGCGATGGCGTTATCGACCTTGCGGCGAGTGTCATTTCCCGGAGCTGGGCCCAGCGCCGCAAGGGCCGGGGTGACCGCGAACACCCACGTCAGCACGCCTCCCAGCAGCGTAATGGCCGAGATGATATGCACAAACCGCATCAAAATATTCAAAGCAGGCATGAAACTATCATGATGAGCCATGGGCTACGCTGGATGCAGTCAACGCATGATTCACGAAGTTCTGCCCGTCGGCCTGCTGGCCTGCAACTGTTCTGTTATCGGTGATGAAGTGAGCCATGAGGCTCTGGTGATTGATCCTGGCGACGATATTTCGGAGATTGTGCAGATCCTGGAGCGCCATGCGCTGAAGGTGAACATGATAGTGATCACGCATGCGCATATCGACCATATCGGCGGGGCGGCGAAGCTGCGTGCACTGACCGGCGCGCCGGTCTATATGCATGCCGGGGATGAAGTGCTGGCGGCGAATCTGGAAATGCAGGCGCGTTGGGTGGGGTGTGAGACGCCGGAGAATCCGGGGATTGATCAGTCGGCGCGGGAGGGCGATGTGCTGCGGGCGGGCTCGGTTGCGGCCCACGTGCTGCATACTCCGGGACACACGCCAGGGAGTATTTCGCTGTTCATTCCGGATGAGAAGAAGCTGATTGCCGGGGACACGCTGTTTCTGGGAAGTGTGGGGCGCACCGATCTGCCTGGTGGCGATTCACGCGCGCTGGCGAATTCGATTCGCAGCAAGCTTTACACGTTGCCGGAGGACACGATCGTGACCACCGGACACGGGGACGAGACGTCCATCGGGCATGAGAAGGCTTCGAATCCATTCGTCAGGCCTTAGTGAGTAGCGTCGGCGATCTTGTCCCGACGATTTCGAGCTACCGGTTAGCCTTGAGTTCCGCCATCACGCTGCTGATCAGATCCTTCGCGTCCACAATGGATTTCGCAATGATCTGAATGTCCATCGCAGGTTTTCCAGGCTGGCGTGCACTTTGGCAGTAAACGCCGTGCTGGCCGACCAGCACCAGCGCGTCGGTGAGAACGTCCAGCGTGACGGCCAGGCGGCCTCTCGGAACACCCATCATAAATTCGTGCTTTTCGAGTTCCTCGCGCCGTTCTTTAAGTACGTTCACTATTTTAGTTTAGCGGGGTGGCTTCGACAATTCGACCCACACACTCGGTTCCGGGAACGGTGCCCCAACTTCCCTTGAATGCGTCGAATGTGCTTCGAGGGCACTCTCAAACGACTGACCTCGTCTTTCCCTCATCCTTGCATATCGTTCAGAGTGCCCGAAGTGCCTTCTTTCCCGCATTTCCTGGCACTGCAACCACAAACGCAAGTAGAGGATGTTTAAAATGCCGGTCGCTGCCTCGTCGTCAGCGGTCTGCCGGCCTAAAACGGAACGTCGTCGTCCGTAATTCCCTGGCCGAACTCTTCCGTTTGCGCCGGAGCGGGGCTTCTCTGCGCCGAACGGGGCATGGAAACCGGACCTCCGCGAGGGGACTCGTAATCGCCGCCGCCACCACCACCGGGACCGCCGCCCTGGCCACCCAGCAGGATCACTTCGTCCGCCACCACGTCGGTCGCGTAAACTTTCTTGCCGTCCTTGTCCTCATAACTGCGGGTCTGCAGGCGTCCCTCGACATAAACCTGCTTACCCTTGGTGAGGTACTGTGACAAATTCTCCGCACGCCAGAGCGTGACGTTCGACCAATCGGTCTCTTCTTTCCACTCGCCCGACTGCTGGTCTTTCCAGCGGCGGCTGGTGGCTACCGAGAAGCGGGTGACAGCCGCTCCGCCGGGGGTGAACTTAGTTTCCGCGTCCCGCCCCAGGTGCCCGACCAGAATGACTTTGTTGACACTACGTGATGCCATATAACCCTGAAATGTAGCACAGGCGTCATCATTCGGGAGCCGAAAGATTGCCGCCCTGTCTCGCGAAATAGCGGATACCTTCCTTGGGAATAAAAAATGTGCGGATTGTGCCATCGGCATTGAAGGCTACAAACCAGCCGTAACGCTTGTCGAACTTAGCGACAGCGCCGCCCGGGAATTTCGTCACCAGAACGTTCTTGCCGGGCCGCGCGTCACGCAACTGCTGCGCCATCTGCAGGTACTTATCCTGTGTGACGGCACCGAACTGAGCGCCGTATTTTCCGTAGTGTTCTTCCAGCAGGTGATGAGTACGGAAGCCCTTGCCCCCCGCATGGACGGGAGGCATGGCCAGAAACACGAAGATCACGCCGCAAACGGCAGAAAGGACAGCACTACTGCTTGGCAATGACTTTATCTTTAATCTTTTCGTAGGTTGCGTCGGGCACAATGTTGCGGCTCTTCAACTGAGTCTTGTTGGCGTATGGGCGGCCTTTGATGATGGCGGCGGAATAGGCATCACCGATACCGGGCAGCGCCTTCAGGTCGGTCGCGCCGGCGTGATTGATGTCGACCAGGGCGCCCGATTTCTCCGCGGCTTTGGGTTCTGCCTTTTTCGCGTCGGCTTTCTTTGCGGCAGCCTTGGCGGGTGCGGCGGCTTTGGGAGTCTGGGCGGGCGCGGAAACGATGGATGCGGCCAGGGCCAGGGCGAGTGAGATGGTGCGGAGGAAATGCATACGGAAAGATCATACAGGATTCAGTCGTCGCCAAAACGACCGTAGTGCTCTGGCCGGGTTTTTTCCCGCTGGCCGATCTTCACAGGTGACGCCGGGAAAGCACAATTGAGTTCCTGTTTTCATCTGCCATAATATAGCTACATATGTTCCAGAAGCACTGGCTTTCCGGCGTGGGCGCCGCTCTTGTTCTGACTGCCGTCAATGGCGGTTCGCCTGTTTCGCTGCAGGCTGCCGACCGGCCTGAAATCAAGACCTTCATCGTGGAAGAGATTGTCGCCAAGGTGAACGGCGAAATTATCACCCGCGGGGAACTGGAAAAGCAACGGGCGGTGATTCAGGCACAGCTGGAAAAGCAAGGGCTGGTGGGTCCGGCTCTGGAGAAGGGCGTAAATAAAGCTGCCGCAGACGCCCTTCGCGATCAGATTGACCAGCTTCTCCTGGTGCAAAAGGGCAAGGATCTCAACATCAACGTGGATGCGGAAGTGAACCGCCGCGTTGCCGACATTCAGAAGCAGAGTGGTCTGGCGGATGCGGATAAGTTCCATGACTGGGTTCGCGAGCAGACGGGCGAGAGCTTTGAAGACATGAAGCTTGCCTTCAAGAACCAACTGCTGACGCAGCGTGTAGTGGGCGAGGAAGTGTATCGCAACGTCTCCATCCCGAAAGCGGAGATGCAGAAGTATTATGAGGACCACAAAGCGGAATTTGTTCGGAAAGAGACTGTTTCGCTGCGGGAAATCCTGATCTCAACCGGCGACAAATCTCCCGGGAAAGTCGCTGCGGCTGAGAAGAAGGCGAAAGACATTGTGGACCGCGCCCGCAAGAACGAAAAATTCGCCGAACTGGCGCGCCAGTACTCAGACGCCGAAACCGCGAAGGAAGATGGCATGCTTGGCACGTTCACCAAAGGCCAGTTGAATCCTGCGATTGAGAACCTGGTGTTTCCGCAAAAGAAAGGCTACGTCACAGACGCGGTGAAGATCGACGCCGGCTTCGAAATCATGAAGGTGGAAGAGCGGACTGCCGAAGGTCAGGCCAGCTTTGACGAAGTTCAGAACGAGATCAACGGACGGCTGTCTGAACCGCGCGTGCAGCCCAAACTGCGCGAACTCCTGACCAAACTGCGAACCACCGCGTTCCTGCAGATCAAGAACGGCTACATGGATTCCGGGGCCGCGCCGGAGAAAGACACCACCTGGAAGGATCCGGCGCAGCTGAAGCCGCAGACCACCACCAAGGAAGCTGTTGCCAACCAGCGCCACCTGAAGAAGTTCCTGAAGGTGATTCCGTACGGCATTACCGGCAGGAAAGACACGCAGGGCCCCGCAGCGCCGGAAGTGGCTCCCGTGCCTTCCACGCCCGTGAAGAACGCGGACAGTTCACCCTCCAAGTAGATGAAATCTCCCTTTGTCCGCGAACTAAAGCCGAACGAGATGGTTACGGTTGTGCTTCTGGTTCATAGTAAGGAAGTTCGGCAGAAGCGAACAGGTGAGCCATATCTTTCGCTCTCTTTGTCAGATAAGTCCGGCGAGCTGGATTGCAAGATGTGGGATAACGTGGCGGAGGTGATGGATACCTTTGATCGCGACGACTTCGTCAAAGTCAAAGGGGTGATGCAGCTCTATAACAACCGGCCGCAGTTCACCATTCACAAGCTGCGTCCCATGGAAGACAGCGAAGTCGATTTCGCTGACTTCTTCCCGGCTTCGGCGCGCGACGCGGAGGAAATGTGGACTGAGCTTCGCGGGCTGGCCGCGGGCCTGTCGAATCCACACCTGCGCGGATTGCTTGCTGCCTTCCTGGATGACCCGGACATAGCCACGCGGTACAAAATTGCACCGGCGGCCAAGACGATTCACCACGCATTTCGCAGCGGTCTGCTGGAGCATGTGTTGTCTCTCTGCAGTCTTGCGAATATTGTGGGCCCGCACTATCCGTCGGTGGATCGGGATCTGCTGATCACCGGTGTGATTCTGCATGACATCGGCAAGATCCACGAGCTGACTTACGAGCGCGGCTTCGGTTATTCCACACAAGGTCAGTTAATCGGTCATATTTCCATTGCAATGCGCATGGTTTCGGATAAACTGCGCGCCCTGCCGGATTTCCCGGTGGAGTTGCGAAACCTGGTGGAGCACATGATTCTGAGCCATCACGGACGTCTGGAATTTGGTTCCCCGAAGGTCCCGGTATTCCCGGAGGCGTTGCTGCTGCACTATCTGGACGATATGGATTCCAAGATGGAGTGCATGCGCGC
>JBBQDH010000121.1:0-17539 GCA_038319515.1 Bryobacterales bacterium | reverse complement strand
CCAGGTGCCTGTCAATCCACTCACGGGCCTGGCGGTTATAGTTCTCAATCTCTGCCCGCTGCGGCCAGTCAGCAGCGCTGTCCGCGGGAGCCTGCCCCGGCAACGGGTCAATGCCGCGTTCGAAGAGCCGGTCAAACTGAGAGTGAAACGCCGGCGCATCCATGGTGCGACGGGCCAGCAGGTTCCAGTCGAAGGCGTCCAGATGGCCCAGATAGAAAATCAGCCTGTGTCGCTCCGTCACAGGCCGCGAGTAAAGAGCCTCCGGCGAGATCAAACCGAACAACCTGTCCGTTTCCGCCCGGGCCCCGACAAGCGAGGCCTGCAGCTGCCTACTCTGCGCGAGCATGTTCCACCGCTCGCATGACCCGAAGCGTATTGCCGCCGTACATCTTACGGATGTCCTCCGGAGAATACCCTTTTTCCAGCAGAGCTCTTGTCAGATTCGGAAACTTAGAAACGTCTTCGAGACCGGTGGGAGTGCACGTAACACCATCAAAATCGCTGCCAATCCCGACAGCATCCACACCGGACAGCTTCACGACATGGTCAATATGCTCAACAACATCCGCCAGCGTGGCCCCCAGCAGAGCTTTGCCGTTCTTCCCTTTGCCCGCATCAGCGCTCTTTTGGTTGAGAAATTCACAGTTAAAATTGATGTGGACCACGCCACCTTTTTTCGCCAGCGCAACAATCATCGCGTCAGTCATATTTCGCGGCACATTTGAGATAGCCCGGCATGAAGAGTGAGATGCAATGATCGGCGCTTTGGACGCCTCTAAAGCGTCGAAAAACGTCTTATCCGATACGTGTGAAATATCCACCATCATTCCCAGCCGGTTCATTTCCGCAATGATCTGTTTGCCAAGAGGCGTCAGCCCGTCGTGCCGCTTCACAGACTTGTCATTCGTGTCACCGGACGAATCGGCCCAGCTATTCGTGTTCGTGTGGGTCAGGGTCATGTAGCGCACCCCGAGAGCATAGAAATCGCGCAACAGGCGCGGGTCATCTTCAATGGCATGACCGCCCTCGATTCCGATCAGTGCGGCGATCTTACCCTGCTTATGCGCGGCTTCAATTCCGGCAGCGGTGGTGGCGAAAGAGAAGACATCGGGATATTTCGCGACAATGTCGGTACGAATCGTATCAATCATCCGCAAAGCACGAATCGCAGAAGTCTTGCTCTTCGCATATTCGGGCGCGACATAGGCGGCAAAAAAGACCGCGCCGACGCCACCCGCACGCAGCCGGGGTATGTCCGTGTGGGCATCAGAACCACCCTTCCCGATGTCGAATCCATCCACGGTACGGGTTGTTACGTCGTTGTGAGTATCGATGAGAATTACCGACTTCTGCACTTCGCGAACCATGGCATCCGTTACACGGCGGGCCTGTCCAGGCAATTGCAGCGCAAATGTAACCAGAAGCGTTATGAGCGGGATGGCTGGGTAGCGCATTGCCCCATTGTAATCGCCCGCCATCACATATTCGGGTAGAGCGGCTTCAGCGCTGCATACAGAGACTGGTAGACCTTATAGCCTCTCGCACAGGCAGGTACACCTGCCCCCGGCTCTACCCGCGCCTCTTCGCGAATGACCGCGCCGCAGACCTCCGGAACGCTGGAATATTCACCCGTGCCCACCATGGCGAGCAATGCCGCACCCAGTGCGGAGCCCTCCTGGGAAGCCAGCGTGACAACCGGTTTTGCGAACACATCGGCAAGCACCTGCCGCCAGAAAGCGCTCTTCGCCCCACCACCTGAAGCCCGCACCGATGAGACCTCGCAACCAAGTGAAACCACAATATCGAGGCAGTCTTTCTGACTATAAGAAACCCCTTCAATCCGCGAACGAATGAGATCCGCGCGACGATGCCGGGCGGTCAGGCCAAGCCAGCCACCGCGTGCCAGGGCGTCCAGATGCGGTGTGCGCTCTCCCATCAGGTAAGGCAGCCAGTAGAGCCCGTCCGAACCCGCCGGTGCGGTCGCCGCTTCCGCCATCAGCGTGTCATAGTCCACGCCGGGAGCCATTTGGTTGCGGAACCACTGCAGGCTGAGGCCGGCACCCTGCGTGACGCCCATCACATGCCACTTATTCTTCACCGCATGGCAGAACGTATGGACGCGCCCATCCGGGTCGTAAGCCACCTGTTCCATGTGAGCGAACACCACGCCGGAAGTTCCCAGGGTACAGGAAACAATCCCCGGTGCCACAATTCCATTGCCCACCGCGCTCGCAGCCTGATCGCCGCCGCCACCCACCACGGGAGTGCCGGCCCGCAACCCGGTAAGTGCCGCTACCTCAGCGGTAATCACACCAGTCACTTCGCTCGATTCAAAACACGAGGGCAGGAACGACCGGTCGACGCCCACCGCATCTGCAAGTTGATATGACCAGCGACGATTCACCACGTCGAAAAGCGCCGTGCCGGAGGCGTCAGAAACTTCCGTTGTAAACTCACCCGTGAGGCGAAATCGAACATAGTCTTTCGGGAGTAAAACTTTCCGAATCCGTGCATAGTGCGCCGGTTCGTGATCGCGCACCCAAAGCAGCTTCGGCAGGGTAAAACCCGTCAACACAGGGTTGGCAATACATTCGAGAACCTTTGTCTTGCCAACCTTCTCATTCACCCAGTCCACCTGGGCCTGACTGCGCTGATCGCACCAGATCAGCGACGGGCGGATCACCTGATGCGCGGCATCCAGAATCACCAGCCCGTGCATCTGCCCGGAAAGCCCGATACCCTGCACCGCTTCGCCGCTTACCCCGGCCTGCGCCAAAACACCCTGAATGGCAGCGACTGCCGCATCCCACCAGTTCTCCGGGCGCTGCTCAGCCCACAGTGGCGCATGCATCAGTATGTCTTCGTGCGCAACGGTGTGGGCCGCCAGAACTTCGCCCTCCCGATTCACCAGCAGCGCACGGCTGCCGCCTGTTCCGATATCAATCCCAAGCCACATAGGTTCCGGTTCTTAAAGCTCGCACCAGGGTAGATAGGCCGCTCCGTAGAGCCCCGCTTCATTGCCCAGCTGGGCTTTTTCTACCCGTGTTTTGGTGGTCCGAAAAGTGAATGACCGGCGACGCGTTTCTTCCAGCATCGGGGGCGCAAACAGTTCCCAGCCCGCAATCACACCACCGGCCACAAGATACAGGGGGAAATTGAAAGTATTGATCAGCATCGCCAGCACAATACCAATTGCCTCACCCATCGAGACAAAGATCATTTGCGCTTTGGGGTTGCCTGCGGCAGCCAGATCGAACACCTCCCGCGCGGTCAGGTTATCACCCAAACCCAGCAGCCGCGCCATTGCGATAATCGCCGTGGCGGAGGCGTGTTTTTCCACGCAGCCCCGGTTCCCGCAGCCACAGGGGTTGCCATTGGGCACTGCCGTGATGTGACCCAGTTCAGCCGCCATGCCGTTGGCGCCGCGCAGAACTTTGCCGCCCGAAATGATGCCGCCCCCGATTCCGGTGCCCAGCGTCAGCATCACCAGGTCGTCCACATCCCTGCCGGCACCGATCCACTTTTCACCCAGGGCAGCAGCGTTGGCGTCATTTTCCAGAATTACAGTGGTCTCCAGCAGACGCCCAATCTCGTCACGAATAGGGAAATTCTCCAGCACTGAGATGTTGTTGCAATTCAGGATCACCCCGTCGCGCAGGTTAATGAAACCAGGTACGCCAATGCCGATTCCAGCCAGGTCTTCTTTACCAAAGCGGTCACGCATGATGCGAATGGCATCCACCATGTCGTGAATAATCGCCTCACGGCCCTCAGAGTACTGAGTTCTGCCCGAAACTCTGTCAAGCATCTTGCCGTTCCGGTCAACTGCAGCCGCACGAAGATTGGTGCCGCCCAAATCCAGACCAATGCTGTATTCCATAGCCGTTTCTCCTCAGTCCTGACTCACCCGAATGTGCGCGAGCTATCCCATAATACTGCCCACCGTTTCAACCGGCGCGTTTGGATTCGCCCCGCAACACTTGCTCCATCTTCTGCAACAGGGAATCCGGCGTAAGAGGCTTCGGGCGGAACTCGATTTCGGGCTTGAGAACACCCCGTGCAACAATCACGTTCCCGGTATAGCGGGATATATCAAAGCACTATCGTTTGTGGCTGGGAACCACGCAGGCTACCTGCCGGTTCACACTCGGAAATCCCAGGCAGCACAACGTCAGTCAACAGCAAATGGATCGGGCTCTCATACCCGCTCTGGTCTTTTACGACCACGATGGTTGCGCCGCCCTCATGCGATCCGACCGGAGGCACACATTCCTGACGGGGCGAAACATCCGTTCCGGCGGGCAAATGTACCTTGAATGATGTGCCTTTGCCCGGCTCGCGGTAAACCCAAATCCACCCGCCATGCTGACGTACCGTTGTCGGTCACCCCCAATATCACGCAGGGCCTGGGCATCACTTGCGCATGAGCATCGGCATACTGCGCGTCCAGTGATTCATTTGCGTGTCTCAAGAATCAACGTGCCCCCGTTCGGCATTGCATCTGCGGCGTTCAACACCAGATTCATCAACACCTGAATGCATTTGCCCCGGATCGGCCATGACACTGTTCAGATCTTCTTCCAGGCAACAGACTATTTCGATGTTCTCCGGCATGAGACGCGCCGTCATGCCGCGGACTTCATTCACCACGGCGTTCAGACTCAAGCCACAGGGTTCAATCACCTGCTTGCGGTTGAATGCGAGCAATTGTGCCATCAATTCAGCCGCTCTCTGCCCGGCTTTGCGAATGTGCTCCGTCGCGAACGCAGCTTCGCGGGCAGGCCCGCTTCCCTCAGGGTCAAATCCCTGTATCCGTTGATCACTGTCAGCAGGTTGTTAGAGTCATCGGCAAGACCGGTGGCCTGGCCGTCCGGCACCACATAGTGGAGAGGCTTGGCACCACCAAACCCCATCCGGAACGTCCGGTCAGGGTCCGGTCGGCCACCCGCGCAGGACCCAGGAATGGCGGCAGCAGAAAGAGCGAGCGTTATACGAAGCCGCAACAGCCATTGCCCGGTTCGGACATGAGAACCAGATAGCGGGTTGCGCCGCACATATAATGAGGCGATGAGAATTATTTTTGCCCTTAGCCTGCTTATGTTTTGCCAGCTCTCCGCAGTGGCCGCCGATGCCATCTGGAAGATCTCCATGGAGCCGGTTGGCAAAGTGAAGGCCAACACGCCGGCTCCCCTCAGCATTCAGGTGAAGGACGAGAAAAACAAGCCCGTCAGCGGTGCTGAGGTCGAGATTGTTCTGACTATGGTTGAGATGGACCACGGCGAATTCAGGACGCCGGCAAAAATGACGAAACCGGGCGTCTATGAGGGCAGCCCGAATTTCTTCATGGTAGGGAAGTGGAATGTAACTATTAAAGCGAAAAAAGGCGATGCCACAAGTACCCAGGTGATCCCCTGGGAAGTGAAGGAATAGTCAACCTACATACGGCCTTACATGTCACGAGGTTCCGACCCGCCCGGTTACCCGTGCGGACCGCTCGCCCGCTATCGAATCTACCCATCCACTATTCGAGTGGTCCTTCCCTCAATGGTATTCAGCCCCTTTGAAGCACACACAAGATCGCCAGTGCTACCGGGGGGCACTGCGGTGCGGGTGGCACCTGGTGGTCTTTCGATCTCTCCGCTTTCATCAGTTTTGGTGGCCCGCAGTGCTATTCAGGCAGGCGAAGCCGCGGGCGGGCGATAATTCTCAACCGTCCCTTTTTCAACCACCGGGAAAGGACGCTCGCAGTTGCGGTAGATGTCACCGCCGTGCCCAGGTTGGGGGAACAACGTTGGGCGGAGTGGTCAACTTTGACGACACATGCGCGGAAGAAAAGACAGACCTAATCGCCTTCCTGGCCCCTGGAGTCCAGGGGCGAAGGACTAGCCCGGGTGCCGCCCAATACGTTCTCGATCCTGGTCGTTGATCGGCAAGGCGGCGTCCCGTTTTGGCGTGTGGAAAAATGGGGGACGATGTCAATATTCGTAACGGGCGGGGCAGGCTTCATCGGATCACAGTTCATTCGGGACTACGTTTCGCAGAACCCGGATGAACTGCTGATCAATTTCGATGCCTTGACGTACGCGGGCAATCTGGAGAATCTGGAGTCCGTGGCGCACCTGCCGAATTACCGACTGGTGAAGGGCGATATCTGCGACGAGCAGGCGGTGCTGCAGGCGTTGCCCGACGATTGCGCGGCAGTAGTGCATTTCGCGGCAGAATCCCATGTGGATCGCAGCATCCTCAGCGCGAAAGAGTTCGTGGTCACGAACGTGGTGGGCACCCAGACGCTGCTGGATGTTGCGCGGCACAAGCGCGTGGGGCGGTTCGTGCACATTTCCACCGATGAAGTGGGCGGCAGCATGGAGCCGGGGCGATGGTTCACCGAAGACATGCCGCTGCTGCCTTCCAGCCCCTATGCCGCCAGCAAGACGGCGGCGGAACACATGGTCCGGGCCGCGGCGCATACCTTCGGCATGGATGCGATTGTGACGCGCACCAGCAATAACTACGGCCCGTTCCAGTTTCCGGAAAAACTGCTGCCGCTGGCTATTTCAAATGTGATGGAGGGAAACCCGATTCCGGTGTACGGCGACGGCCTGCAGGAGCGCGACTGGATCCATGTGGCGGACAACTGCCGGGCGCTGATGCTGGTGTTGCGGAAGGGCCGCGCGGGGGAGACTTATCACATCGGGGGCCGGAATCCGCTGCCCAATCTGGATGTGCTGCGGCTGTTGCTGCGGATCACGGGGCGGGACGAATCGCTGTTGAACCATGTGACGGACCGATTGGGCCATGACCGGCGTTATGCGGTGGATTGCAGGAAGATCGGCGATGAACTGGGATGGTTTCCGGAGATTCCGTTTGAGGACGGGTTAACGGCGACGATTGCGTGGTACCAGGACAACCAGGGCTGGGTGCAGCGAGCGCGAAACGGGGAGTACCAAAGTTATTATGAGCGGGTTTATGGGGCGTGACCTGAAAGCGCAGCGTAAATTAGCGTTGCCTGCGGCCATAGTACATTCAAGGCGTTACGCCTCTTTCCGACGCAGATAAAGAATGGCTTTCTGGCCACGGTCAGGTGCTGCGCAGTGAATAGAGTCGCTCAGCAAAAGAGTTGATGATCCCGAACTCCTTCAGCAGAAAAGTCTGAAACCGCCGAAGGAAAATGGTGGGCGGTCGCGGGCTCGAACCGCGGACCCCCTGCTTGTAAAGCAGGTGCTCTAACCGACTGAGCTAACCGCCCGGATGAAGAATTTCAGTTTAGCAGGCGCGCCCGATATCATGGCGTTGATGGTAAGAACTCTCTTCGCAGCATTGCTTTTCGTTGCGGTCCTGCAGGCCCAGACCGGCGGGGAATCGCGCTCAGTGGCGCAGTTCGGTGCTCACCCGGATGACGGAGCAACAGATGCCACGCCAGGAATTCAGGCGGCTATCAATGCGTTTAAGGCGGGCCGGGTTTACCTTCCGGGAGATGTGGCGGGTACCGGCGCCATTGCTCGGGCCACTCTTAGTGGCGGAACAGTGGTGAGCGTGGAAGTCACAAATCCCGGCGCAAACTACTGCAAGCCGCCTCTTATCCGCATTGTCGGCAGCGGGAAAGACGCGAGCGCTGCGGCTCGGGTAGACGGCAGGTGTCACCTGGTCGGGATCACCATAGCCAGTTCGGGTACAGGCTACTCGGAACCAACGGTGGTGCAGATCGTCCCACAACTGCGCTGTTATCGGGTTAGTCAGATTCATATATTCACCGGCACCATGCTCGAAGGTGACGGCGAGGCAAGCTGCATCATTCCCGACGGAAGCAATAAGCCGGTTCTCTTCTCGGAAGGGGCATACAAATTCCGGCTGCGCAATTTCGAACTGCGGGGAGACGGAAGGACGGAGGTCGGGATGCAGTTCAGTGGTGCGGAGGGGCTGCAGTCAGACGGCACCGCAGCGAGTGATGCGATGCTCTGCACGCTGGACGCAATCACCGTCGCGGGGTTTGGCAGGAAGAATATCGAACTCAATAAATCGTACGGGTTTCTGTTGCTGAACGTGCACTCCACGGGCTCCAATGGCTGGGGCCTGTACCTGCGGGACGGCTTCAACAACGCCACGCAAATTGTGGGTGGCGAATACTCGCAGAACGGCGTTGGTGGCGTTTTTATCGGGTCGGGTGCGATCCAGTTGTACTTCAGCTCGATCTCTGAAGGCAATGTGAAGTATGCGATTTACTACCACGGGCACATCACAGGTCTGCAGATCAATGACGCGTACTTCGAGGGCAACGGGCGGAAGCGCACCGGCTGGGATGTGTATGGCGATCTGCTGGATTACGATCAGCCTGCGGTAGGCGTTTCCATCCGCAACAGCCTCTTCAATTCTCTGGATGCTGAGTACGCGGTGCACGTTGAGAACACAGTGGATTTCGAGTTCTCCCACAACATTGGGATACCCGCGCTCCAGGGAGATCCGTTTACGCAGAATGCGGTGGTGCTGGGTCCTGGCGTGGTGAATCCTGTGTTTGAAGGGAACACGCGGGTGGAGGTGCGGGGCGCGGCGGGAGTGCCAATCCACACATCGGCCCCGGTCTTTTCCGAAAACCTGTTACGGTATTCGACGGCGATGAATCGGGCGGTCTGGAAGTACGGCAATACGGGCAAGGGCTGCGTCGGCGGGGCGTCGGTTTGTCAGGATGGATCGCGCTTTCAGCAAAACGGGATCGCATGGAAGATTCCGCTCGCGACCGGGTCCGGCGCGGCGAATATGACGACGGTGACGCAGGCGCTGCAGGGGAAAACTGCGGGAAGCCTGATCGGCGCAGGAGCGTGGATGCGCACGAACGCGGGCTCGGCTACGGCTTGGGTGGAAGTCGCGGATCTATCGGCGACGTACACGGGGACGACGCTGAACCAGCCGCTGCGACAGAGCGTCGACGGCAACTGGCGATGGATCCATACGAACGTGAGCACGGATGCGGCGGGGGGTGCAGCATCCATTCGACTGCGCTTCTATGCAAATGACGGCGAGGCCGGGATGGATACGCGGGCGGTTTACGTTTATGCACCGCAAGCCTGGCTGGACGTTGCGGGGACGCCGCAATACGTGGCGACCGGAGGCGCGGCGGTATCACGGCGCCTGCAATCCCCTACCCTGCCTGCAATTTTGGGTGTACCGGAGTGTGCCGGAGTTCCGAACGGCATCATCGGGTATGACGCAGCTAACGACAAGATCTGGGCGTGCGCCAACGGCGTGGCGAAATCCCATTAACGACACCACCTTAACGACACCCCACCAGAATGCCAACTTTCAGGGCAATGAGATGAAGCTGCGTTTCAAGGGGAAGATCTCCGGATACACAATCAGGCTGAGTATAGATTTCGCGGGCAACGGCCCGGTGGAATATACGCTGAAGCGAGCCGGTTAGGGCCAGATACGCTTTACGGACAGATACACTGTAGGCTTGCCTGCCTTCAGCTTTCTCGACGCACGCACGATGGTACTGCGGGAAGTTCGGTCGCGCGTGCAGGTCCCTTCGATTGAAACTGTTGCTCTGTCGGAAGCGAACGGACGCGTGCTGGCGGAAGACATCGCGGCGGACCGTGACGCCCCGCCGTTTGACCGCGCGATGCGGGATGGGTTTGCGGTTCGCGCGAAAGATATTCCGGGCGCGTTTCGGGTGATTGGCGAGGCGCGCGCCGGTCAGACGTTTGAAGGCACTCCACAACCGGGCGAAGCGATTGAGATCATGACGGGCGCGGCGGTTCCCGCCGGGTTCGACGCGGTGGTGATGGTGGAACACTGCTCACAGCCTGAAGATGGCAGGGTTTCGACAGACCGGGAATTACCCGCCGGGGCGAATATTTCGCGGCGAGGCTGCGAAGCGGTGGCGGGACAGATTCTGGCGTCGCGGGGGCTTCGGATCGACTACGCGACCGTCTCACTTTTGGCGACGACCGGCTATGCTTCTGTGCAGGTTTTCCGGAAGCCCCGGGTGGCGATTCTGGCCACCGGCGACGAGATTGTCGGGGTGGATGAACAGCCTGCGCCCCACCAGATTCGCAATTCCAATGCGTGGTCTTTGGCGGCACAGGTGGAACGCGCCGGGGGCGTCCCGGACGTGCTGCCGGTGGCGCCGGATCTGCGGGATGAAACACGCCGGTTAATTGAACGGGGTCTGCAGTCCGATCTGCTGTTGCTGTCCGGTGGCGTTTCGGCAGGCAAATATGACGTGGTGGAACTGGCGATGGCAGATCTGGGGGCAGAGTTCTTCTTCGACCGGGTGCTGATTCAGCCGGGCGCACCGGTGGTGTTTGGCCATGCCCGGGGAAAGTTTATCTTTGGCCTGCCGGGCAACCCGGGATCGACCATGGTGACCTTCGAACTGTTTGCCCGCGCGGCACTCGACCTGCTCGGCGGAGCCGCGGAAGCGCCTCTGCCCATGACGCTGGCGCGGTTGACCCGGCCATTCCGACATAAGCCAGGGCTGACGCGCTTTCTGCCGGCCACATTGAGTTGCCTCGAAATCACACCTGTAGACTGGCAGGGGTCAGGGGATGTGCCGTCTTTGTCGCGCGCCAATGCGTTTCTGGTGGCAGATGCGGACCACGCGGAATACGCGGCGGGGGATCTGATCGGGGTGCTGTTGAAATGAATAAACTGTCGCATTATGACGCGGCCGGGGACGCCCGGATGGTGGATGTGGGGGCAAAAGCCGAGACCCGTCGCACGGCAAAAGCGCACGTTTTCGTGAAGATGTCGCGGGAGGTGCTGGAAGCGTTACCGCAGAATCCGAAGGGCGACCCTCTTGCCGTGGCGCGGGTGGCCGGAATTCTGGCCGCGAAGAAGACTGCCGACCTGATCCCGATGTGCCATTCCCTGCCTCTTTCCTATGCGGACGTGGAGATGACGATTGAGGCAAACGGCATTCGCGTCATCGCGACAGCGGCCACCACGGCGCAGACCGGGGTGGAGATGGAGGCGCTGACGGCAGCTTCCGTGGCGGCTCTGACGATTTACGATATGACGAAGGCGCTGGACAAGCGCATCGAAATACAGGACTTGTACCTGCTGGAAAAGACGGGCGGTAAGAGCGGGGATTTTCACCGGTGAGCGTTTTACCCGGGATCCGGGTCGCGGTGGTGACCGTCAGCGACAGCGGGTATAACGGGACAAGGATCGACAAGTCCGGTCCGGCGGTTGCCGCACGTTTGAAGGAAGCCGGATTCGAGGTGGCTGAGCCTGTGATCGTCCCGGATGAGCGGGGTGTAATCTCGGCGAAGTTGCGGGAACTGGCTGCGGGACTAAAGACCGGGGCAATCTTTACGACAGGCGGCACGGGGATCACGCCGCGAGATATTACGCCTGAGGCCACGCGCGATGTGGTGGAGAAGGAGATTCCCGGGTTCGGAGAGCTGATGCGGGCAAGGGGGTTGGCGTCGACACCGAACGCCGTGCTGTCGCGTGCAGTTTCCGGAACCCTGGGAGGGGTTTTGATCGTCAACTTACCAGGCTCCACGCGCGGAGCGGTGGAGTCGATGGATGCGGTGCTGCATTTGGTGCCGCACGTGCTGGATTTGATTAACGGGCGGACAGGACATTAGACGATGAGATTGTTCCGGACAGCATTACCGATCGCGATGTGTGTGGCGGCGTTTGCGCAGGCGCCGCAGGCCGAGGCACCGAAGACGGAGAAGGAAAAACAGGACTCCATCGAACTGGGGACGGTGATCGGCAGGTCGTCCACCACGAACGTGGTCGCGCCGGTGCTGGTGACGGATAAGCAGGGCAACATTGTGGACGGGCTGCAGCCGAATCAGTTCCACTTGTGGGATAACGGCAAGGAGCAGAACATTCAGGTTGATACGACGTACGAGCCGATTTCGCTGGTAATTGCGATAGAGTGCTCGGCCCGCGTCGAGTCCATTCTGCCTCAGATTAAGCATCTGGGTTCGCTTGTTGAGACGATCATCGGGCGGCAGGGTGAGGCGGCGGTGATCAAGTTCGATGGCAGGCTGATCACTATGCAGGACTTCACGAATGACCCGGACAAGGTGAAGGTGGCGATCAACAAGATCACCGCAGGCAGCTCCGGGACGCGCATGATCGACGCGGTGGACCGCAGCGTATATATGTTGCGCAACAAGCCCGCCGGGAACCGCCGGATTGTGTTGCTGGTGAGCGAAACACGCGATGAAGGCAGCGAGACGCGGCTGAGGGAAGCCCTGATTCGCGCCAACCTGACAAACGTACTGATCTATACGGTGGACATCACACAGATTGCCGTTCGGTTCACAGAGAAACCACCAGATCCGGGACCAACGCGGCGCGATCCGACCGCGCAGAATAACCCGTTGGGGATTCCGAATACGCCGACGACGATGGACCAGAACTTCGGCATGGGCAACCGTGTACAGTTCGTCCCGCTGCTGAAAGAGATCTATATTGACGCGAAGGGGATTTTCATCAAAGATCCGGCCACGCAGTTTGCCCGCGCCACGGGGGGACGGGAGTTCACGTTTCTGAAGCAGAAGGGTCTGGAGGAAGCAGTGCAGAGGATCGGCACGGAAATCCGCAGCCATTACATGATCAGCTACAAACCTAACAACCAGGACGAGGGCGGGTATCACACGATTGAAGTTCGAATCGACCGGTCTGCGGAATACATCTGCAAGACGCGCCCCGGCTACTGGCTGGGCGGCGGTTCGAAGTAGATCCGCGCGACAATAGAGGATTGAAACTCCAATCCGGTTTGAGTCATGGCGAGAAACGCGGGCATCGAAGTAGTCAAATGTCTGCGTCCGAAACGAAGAAACTCGCCCCAAAAAAGGCCGCCTCCGAACGTTTTCGCGATCTTTGGCCCGATGTTTGGGCGCTGCTTCAGCCACGCCGCAGGCTTCTCGCCACAGGCTTCGGCCTGATTATCATCAGTCGGCTCTGCGGGCTGGTGCTGCCGCTTTCTTCGCGCTACCTGATCGATGATGTGATCGGGAAGCACAATCCTGACATGCTGCTGAAGATTGTCCTGGCGGTGCTGGGTGCCACGGTGATCCAGGGCGTGTCGGCATTCACGCTCAGCCAGATTCTGTCCATTGAAGGTCAGAAAGTGATCGCGGAACTTCGGCAGAAGGTGCAGGAGCATATCGGTCGCCTGCCGGTCACCTACTACGACTCCAACAAGACCGGCCAACTGGTTTCCCGCATTATGAGCGACGTGGAAGGCATGCGGAATCTGGTGGGAACCGGACTGATTGAGTTCTTTGGCGGACTGCTGACAGCTTTAGCATCCCTGTTCATCCTGCTGCGCATCAGCCCGCTGATGACGGGTTTGTCGCTGGCCATCGTCCTTTGTTTTGGGGCGGCGCTGAGCCGGGCCTTCCAGACTATTCGACCGATCTTCCGGGAGCGAAGCAAAATCAATTCAGAAGTGACGGGACGTTTGACGGAATCGCTGGGCGGGGTACGAGTGATCAAGGGTTACCATGCGGAAGATCGCGAGGCGGCCATCTTCGCGGAAGGCGTGCAGCGACTGTTCCGGAACGTGCGAAAGAGCCTGACGGCCATGTCGCTGATGTCGCTTTCGGCGACCGTGCTGATGGGGATTGTGGGCGCGCTGATCATGTATCTGGGGACGAAGCAGATTTTTGCGGGCTCGCTGACACTGGGCGGGTACGTGACATTTGCCGCTTTTCTGGCTTTTCTGATCGCACCGGTGATCGGCATCGTGAATATTGGCACGCAGCTCAGCGAGGCTCTGGCTGGTCTGGAGCGCACGCGGGAAGTGCTGCGGGAGCGACCGGAAGATGAAGATCCGGAGCGGGTGCGCGACATTGGGCTGATGACGGGAGATGTAGTTTTCGAGAACGTGAAGTTCTCCTACCAGGAAGGCAAAGAGGTACTGCACGGCGTCTCATTCGAATCAAAGCCTGGCACGGTGACGGCTTTCGTGGGACCGTCAGGATCGGGAAAATCGACGACGATCGGATTAGTCGCCGCGTTCCACAAACCGTCTGGTGGGCGAATTCTGGTGGATGGTGCCGACCTCAACACGCTGAAGCTTTCCAGCTATCGCTCGCAGCTTGGAGTGGTGTTGCAGGAAACGTTTCTTTTCGACGGAACCATTCGGGACAACGTGCTGTTTTCCCGGCCGGGCGCGAGCGAGGAACTGTTTCTGGAAGCCTGCCGCATTGCCCGTGTGGATGAGTTCGCCGAAAAACTGGAAGAGAATTACGACACGATTGTGGGCGAACGCGGGGTGAAGCTTTCCGGGGGCCAGAGGCAGAGGCTTTCGATTGCACGCGCGATTCTGGCCGACCCGCGAATCCTGATTCTGGATGAAGCGACGTCGAGCCTCGATTCCGAATCGGAAGCGATGATTCAGGAAGGTCTTTCGCACCTGATGCGGGGGCGCACCACGTTTGTAATTGCACACCGGCTTTCCACCATTCGTCGCGCCGATCAGATTCTGGTGGTGGAAGGCGGCGACATTGTGGAGCGCGGCACGCACCCGGAATTATTTGCTCTGCGCGGTCGGTATTGGGATATGTACACGCGGCAACACCAGTTGGACGAGAACCTGTTTCTCGCGCCGGGTGAAGGCGATATGATCCTGGAGACAACCGCGCCGGTGGCAGTTCCGTCGGCCCGACGCGGGATCTAGTATCCTTATGATTTGGACGCATAAGCAATGGTGCTAAGCCTGACAACACGAAAAAGTGAGCCGGATGTATCAGTAGTCGTGCTCACGGGGCGGATCACGCTCGGACGCGAGAGCGCCCAAATTGAAACCAACGTAGTAAAGCTGCTGAGCGAAGGGGCGCGTAAGCTGGTGCTCGACCTTTCGACGGTGGAGTATATCGATTCGACTGGTATCGGCATCATCGCCTACTGCTTCGGTAAGATCACGCAATCCGGAGCGCAATGCCGGGTAGCGGGCGCGAAAGGCCTGGTGATGGATCTCTTCCGTATCACCCGGCTTGAAAGCGTGATTCAGTTCTTTCCGGACGCCGAAAGCGCCTGCGAAAGCTTGCGGGACCCGGCGTAGATCCGCATCCTAATGCAGGTTCTTCAGGCGGGACGCCACAAGTTTATTCTTCTCGAAATCGACAGCGCAACCGTCTCATCGGTGGTGCAGCAGGCGGGTTTCGAAGCGAAGATCAAGGAATCGAACCGTACCATGGTGTTGGAATTGACATCCGCGCAACGGGAGAGTCCGTTACTGCTTTTCGACGCCGCCGACCCCGCCAACCTGGGATGGTTTTCGCGCTGCCAGTTTTATGTTGACGGCAGAACCGGGAACGTGATGCAGACACCGATTTCTGTGGCCAACAAGCGTGATCGTTCCGGCAAAGCAGTGGCGTATTCGTTGCGAATGCGCATTGCCAAGGAATTACCCGCGACGTTCCGTTTGCCGGGGCGGCAGGCGCTGACTGAGCAGGTGTTCTACATGATGCTGAGCAATTTTTTGCAGGCATTGACGAAAACCGGCGTGGCCGTTTGCGGCGGGTCTGCAGTGCAGCCGCTGGCGGGCAGGACTGAAGCACCCGGCGCGCGAAACTGAGATTCGTTCGATTTCGAACGAATCGGGCAGCCCCTTCGTTATTCTGTTAAGAGACAACAGAAAGCAGGACGATGCCGGAATACGCCATTGAAACCGAAGGCCTGACCAAGATCTTCCGCAACCGCTGGTCGAAGCGGGAACTGAAGGCGGTGGATAATATTTCGATTCAGGTCCCGCGCGGGACTACATTTGGGCTGCTGGGCCCGAACGGCGCGGGTAAGACCACCTTCGTGAAGATGCTTCTTTCCTGCGCGCATCCCACTTCTGGTCGCGCGAAAGTGTTCGGCAAAGACAGCCAATTGGCGGAAGCGCGGCGACCCATCGGGTACCTGCCGGAAAACCACCGGTTCCCGACCTACATGACCGGATGGGACATGCTGGATTTCTACGGCGCTTTATCTGGTATGGATTCGGCAAGCCGCCGCAAGCGGATTCCGGAAATGCTGAATCTGGTGGGCCTGGATGAGCGCGCGCACCATCTGCGGCTGGGCAAGTATTCGAAGGGCATGTTGCAGCGTGTGGGCCTGGCGCAGGCGCTGATCCATGCGCCGCAACTGCTGGTGCTGGATGAACCGAGCGACGGCGTGGACCCGGTGGGCCGCAAGCAGATTCGCGACGTGCTGCAGGCGCTGGAGCAGCAGGGCGTGACGATCTTTCTGAACTCGCATTTGCTGGCGGAAGTGGAGCTTTTCTGCCGCGAAGTGGTGATTATCCAGAAAGGCAAAATGGCGTTGGCGGGGACGGTGGAATCGCTCACCAGCGGGAGTGGTTACAAGGTGGAGGCGCTGGCGGTGCCGGAGCAATTGCAGATTGAACTACGAGCCAAAGCGCGGAGCTTTCATTTGACTGACGACACACTCCATATGCTGTTCGCGACCCGGGAAGAGGCCAATGTGGCAGTGGATCTGCTGCGCGCCGGTCATTGCGAACTGGAAGCGCTGGCGCGGACGAAAAGCACACTTGAGGACGTTTTCATGAAGACCGTGGAAGGGCCTGTGACATTATGAGCCCGCTCTTATGGAACTCGACGGTAGCGATCATCAAAGACACCTTCCGCGAGGCCTTCGCCCGCAAGATCTTCTGGGGCTTCTTTGGCTGCTGTACGGCGCTGTTGCTGTTCCTGGTTTTCATCATGCGCGTCGATGTGGTGGCGGGCGCGCTGGCGACTGTATCGATCTTTGGCCAGAGCCTGCCCAGCACCAACGTGCAGAACCTGGTGCAGCAGACGCAGAGCGTGATTGCCGGGGTGCTTTACTACGCCGGCATGGCGCTGGCGGTATTTGCCTCGGCGGGTCTGGTCTCAGCAGTCTTTGAGCCGGGAAGAATTGAATTGCTGCTTTCGAAACCGGTTTCGCGCACCCATCTGCTGCTGGGCAGGTATGTCGGCAACGTGCTGGTGGTGAGCGCGAACATTCTGTACCTGGTGGGCGGCTCGTGGATTATTTTTGGCGCGAAAACAGGCGTGTGGGGCGCAGGCTTCCTGCTTTCGAGCCTCTGCACCATCTTCATTTTCAGCGTGTTGCTGGCAGTGATTGTGCTGATTGGCGTGGTGCTGGATAGTTCAGCAGTGGCCATCATGGTCACGTTCGCGATCATGATTGTCACGCCGATTTTGGCGCAGAAAGCCACCCTCGAACGGTTGCTGAGCTCAGAATGGAGCCGCGAAGTTCTGCGGGTGCTTTACTACACGCTGCCCAAGATCTGGGAAGTGCGCGGCATTGTGCAGGATCTGATCATGAACAAGCCGATTCAGAGCTGGATGCCGATCTGGAGCACGGCGATTTTCGGGGCGGTGGTTCTGGTGATCGGGATCTGGAGATTTCAGCGGAGGAGCTACTAATGCGTTCCACAGTGCTGTTTTTGCTGGCGGCGGCGGCATTTGCGCAGCCCCGTGTCGACAACGTATTGGTGAGAATGGTGCCGCCTGGCGCCACTTCTCTGGTAAGCGCGCGCATGGATGGCATCAAGGCCACGGCGCTGTATCAAAAGCTACTG
>JBBQDH010000120.1:0-17669 GCA_038319515.1 Bryobacterales bacterium | reverse complement strand
CAGGAAATCGACGCCCGCACCGGCAAATCCATCCTCACCTTCGGCAAACGCGGCCTCGTCAACCTCCGCGAAGGCCTCGGCCGCGACCCCCAAACCATCACCCGCATCCAGCCCGATACCCCCGGCCGCATCTTCGAAAACCTCATCCTCCTCGGCTCCGTCCCCGGCGAACAATACCTCGCACCCCCCGGCGATATCCGCGCCTTCAACGTCCTCACCGGCAAGCTCGCGTGGACCTTTCACACCATCCCCCACCCCGGCGAATTCGGCTACCAAACCTGGCCTGAAGACGCCTGGAAATACTCGGGCGGCACCAACACCTGGGGCGAAATTACCCTCGACGAAAAACGCGCCATCGCCTACTTCCCCACCGGCTCCCCCACTTACGATTACTACGGTGCCGACCGCATCGGCATGAACCTCTTCGCCAACACCCTCCTCGCCCTCGACGCCCGCACCGGCAAGCGCCTCTGGCACTTCCAAACCGTCCACCACGACCTCTGGGATTACGACCTCACCGCCGCCCCCCAACTCCTCACCGTCACCCACGAAGGCAAACGCATCGACGTCGTTGCGCAATCCAGCAAACAGGGCTTCCTCTACGTCTTCGACCGCGTCACCGGCAAACCCCTCTGGCCCATAGAAGAACGCCCCGTTGCCAAAAGCAACATGCCCGGCGAGCAAGCCTGGCCCACCCAGCCCTTCCCCACGCTCCCGCCCCCTTTCGCGCGTCAGAAGATGACCGCCGCCGACGTGAACCCCTGGATCCTCACCCCCGCCGAACAATCCGCCTGGAAGAAACGCATCGACGGCATGCGCAACGAGGGCCTCTTCACCCCGCCCGGCCTCGGCGAAACGATCTCCCTTCCCGGCGCGCGCGGCGGCTCCAACTGGGGCAGCGGAGCCTCCAACCCAACCAAAGGTCTGATGTACCTCAACACGCAGGACTGGCCCACTATCTACCAGCTCAGTCTCGAAGACCCGCTCGCCAAACGCTCGACAGCCACGGACGCCAACGCGATCTACAATTCCCGCTGCCAGGCCTGCCACGGTGCCGGCGGTGTGAGCACCGGAGGCCCGCCATCTCTCGCCGCCATCGGCCAACGGCTCCCTCTCGACGGCTTCCGTATGACCGTCCGCGCCGGTCGCGGTGAAATGCCCGGCTTCCGCGACCTGGATGACGCCACAACCAGCCGCCTCTACGATTACCTCACCAGCCTCGGCGCACCCACCCAGTCCTCCACCGCACCTGTCGACAACTCCAAAGTCGTAGCCTCCGGAGGAGCCCCCGGCGGCCTCGAAATCCAAAAGACCACCGGCGAACAATACACCCCGCTCGGAGGCCCCGCCTACCCCGCCGGCTCCAACACCCCCAAAGTCCGCTACTACACCAACTGGGGCCTCTACCCTGACCAGCCTTACGTCATCAGCCCGCCCTGGTCCTCCATCGTGGCCTATGACCTCAACACCGGCACCATCAAATGGAAAGTCCCCTTCGGTCAGGACGCCGCCGCAGCAGCCCAGGGGGCCCGCAATACCGGAGCCTTCATGGCCGAACACCACGGCATGATCGTCACCGCCACCGGCCTCATCTTCATCGCCGCCAGCGACGGTAAACTCCGCGCCCTCGACGAAGACACCGGCCAGACCCTCTGGACCGTCGACCTCCCGGCCGGCTCCGAAGGCATCCCCGCCATGTACGAAGTCGCCGGCCGCCAGTACCTCGTCGTCCCCGCCTCTTCGAACATCAATGTCGGAGGTGGCCACACCGGCACCCCGTCCCCCGCAAACCTGAACAGAGGCTACGTCGCTTACGCCCTGCCAGTTCAGTAACCCGCAATCCCAGCCCATCGATCTCGTAACCGAAAGGATGGAATACTCAAGATCAGACCGGGTGGACGGGTAAGGGCCATGCTACTGCTTTCGATTATTTCGGCCTTTGCTGCAGGAATCCATCCTGCACAATACCGACACCGAACGCGCTGAACACGTTCGTCGTTTTCTGCGCATTGATCAGCGCTGCAGCCATCCAGGATCGACGACAATTTCGTCATGGTCGAAGGCATCCCGACGCTGGACCGTTCACGAATTCCTCAGAAGCTTTGGACCGAAGGGTTTCTTTGCGTCTTTGCGTCTTTGCGGCTTTGCGTGAAATCAACTGCGTCGCAATACACCGTTGTTCCAGGGGAAATCCGCATCGCCCTGAGTCCCTTTGCTTTCCCGCAAAGCCCCCAGCGGCTAGCCGGCCTGCCGCTCGATCAGCTGCTTCGCGATCTTCCCGATCTCCATAAACGCCGTCAGATTACTTGGCTTCTGGAAGTAACGGCTCGCGCCCAGAGAAAGACAGCGCTCTCGGTCCTGCGGTGAATCGGAGGATGTCAACAGAACCACGGGAACATTCGCCAGGCTGGAATGACTGCGAAGATGCGCCAGTACTTCGGCACCGTCGTGTCTAGGCAGATTCAGATCCAGCAGAAACAAATCAATCTTCCTCGCCCCTGTCGCGGCCTGTCCTAAGTAGTTGATCGCTTCCTCGCCGTCTTTGGCCAGGATCAGTTCATAGAAAAGCCGCTGTCCATCCAGCGCACGCCGAATCAGAAACACATCCCCCGGATTGTCTTCTGCCAGCAACACCATCAGCTTTTCTTCAGTCATGTTTTTGTTGAGTCATGGCAGTTCTCCTGCCTACGCCCGAACCGCAAAAAAGAAAGTCGAACCTTCTCCCTGCACAGATTCCACCCAAATCGTTCCTCCACTCCGTTCCACTAACTTCTTGCACAACGCCAGTCCAATTCCGGTTCCGGGAACTTCCTGGCCATGAAGCCTTCCGAAGATTCGAAAAATCTGGCTCTGATACTCGCAAGCAATCCCAATGCCGTTGTCGCGAATTGAAAATACCCATGTTCCGTCTTGTGGCTTCGCGTCCACGTGAATTCTCGGTTTCTCCTCAGGCTTTCGATACTTGAGAGCATTGCCAATCACGTTCTGAAACACCTGAACCAGATGTACCTCGGGTATCTTCACGTGGGGCAGGCTCGCCCGGGTGATCTCAGCGCCGGTTTCCTGAACCAGGGCCGTCAGATTCTCCAGCGCTCTGTTGAGGGCATTTTGACTATCGACGTCTTCCTTGACGGGCTCCTCATGAGACGCGGCCCGTGAGTATGCCAGCAAGTCCTTCAGCAGCGCCTGCATGCGCAGGGCGCCGTCCGAGGCAAAGGCAAGATACGAATTGGCATGGGCGTCCAGCTTGTCACCCATCTCGTCCTTCAGCAGCTGCGAGTAAATCGCAACCATGCGAAGCGGTTCCTGCAGGTCATGGCTGGCCGCATAGGCAAATTGTTCCAGATCCATGTTTGATCGTTTCAACGCCTCATTTGCCAGCTGCAGCTCTTCTTTGCTGGTGCGCAACACTTCCGCCGCCAGCTTCTGCTCGTGAATGTCCGTGCACGAACCAAACCAGCGAAGAATTCGGCCATTGCTGTCGCGCACCGGCACGGCCCGGCAGGTGTACCAGCGGTGTCCGTCTTGTTTTGGTGTCCTGAACCGGGCCTCAACCTGAAATGTCTCCCCCGAACCCACGGCTTGCTTCCATTTTTCCAGACACCAATCCCGGTCCTCAGCATCAAGGAACCACGACCAACCCTGGTGGTCCGTTTGCTCCAGCGTGAAACCCGTTTCCTCGTGCCACCGATTGTTCAGATACTCAGTCGTCCCATCCGGCTTACTGGTCCAGATGAGGTGGGGCAACGAGTCCGCTGTCACCCGATAGCGTTCCTCGCTTCGCAGCAGTTCCTCCTCCGCTCGCTTACGCTCGGAAATATCAGAACAGTACCCAAGCCGGTAAACTATGGTCCTGTCCGCGCTTCGAACCGCTGTAAAGTCCACCAGGGCGGAAAATTTGCTTCCGTCCCTGCGGATGTGCATGGTTTCCGTCAGGGAATGATCGTTTTGTGCCGAACTCAGCAGCATTTCAACTCTGTCGGGCCACACCTCAGGGTCCACCACGAGCGAGTAAGGCTGGCCGCTCAGATCCTCGGGTGAATACCCGTGCATTGCTGCAAATGCAGGGTTGACCTGTTCCAGCGTGGGCTGTTCGCCTGCGGTAACCACGGCCATCCCAAATCCGGCATGCTGGAAAACATGTTCCCAGCGGCGCAGCGCCTGCACCACCGTCCGCCGGGGCGTTACATCGCGAAACACCATCACTGCTCCGGTCAGAATGTTGCCGGAGTCGTAGATTGGAGCGGCGCTGTCTTCCACCGGCACGGAACTCCCATCCCGCCGCAGAAGGTTTGTGTGGGTCGCCATCCCGACAATACACCGCTCTCGCAGGGCGTGGCGGATGGGACTCTCGACGCTCTCCCCGTTCCCTTCGTTCACGATCGGAAAGACCGACTCCAGGCGTTGGCCCTCCGCTTCCTGAAGGCTCCACCCTGTGAGCTGAGCAGCCACGGGATTCAGGAATGTCACCAGACCTGCTTCATCGGTTGTGATGACACCGTCCCCAATGCTGGAAAGCGTGATCTGAAACCGGCGCCGCGCGTCATCCAGTTCGTTCATTAATTTTTCACGGCGGGCGTTCGACCGATGAATCAATGCGAGCGATAGCGCCAGCATCGCAGCCAGAATGCCGCATCCCAGAAGAACGGCAAACCGTGTTTGAAGAGAGCGGGCCTCAAGGTCCGCTGAGTTCGCCACCAGACGGGTGTAACCTTCCTTCGCCACGGCTGCGGATAAATCCCGTATCGCGTCCATCGTAGCCTCACCCCGATCAGTTCGGACTACCCCCACTGCCGCTTCGGCTCCCAGCTGATCGCGAATCAGCAGGGTCGCGTCCACCTCCGCTACTCTGGCCTCAATCAACGGTCGCAACTTCCGAACGCGTTCCACCTGATTCGGAAATCGCACCTCGCGTCTCAAAGAATCAGTCAGGCCACCCAACTCACCTTTGGCCTCTTGATACGGCTGAAGGTAATTGCGATCTCCCGTGAGCAGGTATCCGCGCTGCCCGGTTTCCAGATCTTTCAGGGACGACAGGAGGGCTTCATTCGCACTCAGGACACGCTGAAGGTGCCCTACCTCGATTCGCGCATCCCGCAGCAGGGTCCAGTCGAAATAGAACAGACCTGCGATCGCCACGACGGCGACGATTGCTATGGGGAGCAGGATTCGTTCCACTCTCAGGACCCTGAGCGCGGAGGGGAGGGAAGTGTTCATGGATTGGATTTTATGCTACTCTAACCGCCATATGGCCAGCTCGGAAGCCGCTCTGATTCTCCGCCAGAGCGCCGCTCAGGACGAGCGACTGCAGAAGTTTACCTCGACTACCGTCCATCACCTCCTGGAACCGGTCCGGATGGTGCAGGTCTACACCGAAATTTTGCAGGCGGCGTCCGCCGGTAAGCTTGACGGCGAAGCGCTCCAGGCTGTTGAGTTTCTGCAAAAAACGGCACTCCAGATGCAAAAGTTGCTTGACGGGCTGGCGGAATTGGTCGCTGCCACAGCCAAACCCTCTCGTTTGCAATCGACGGTCCGTCTTGATCTGCCGTTGCGCCAGGCGCTTCTCCATTTGGACCCGTTATTGAAATCCGCCGGCGCGAAAGTCTCTTACGGGGATCTCCCGGTCGTGTCAGGGGATTTCGACCGCTTGCGGCTTGTCTTTCAACACCTCATTCGAAACGCCGTCCAGTACCGCGGCGAACCGGCCCCGGAGATCGCCATCTCTGCCCGGCGGGCCGACCGGGAATGGGTCTTGACCGTGCACGATAACGGACCCGGCATTCCGTCCGAGTTCCACGGGCGTATTTTCGAGCTGTATACCCGACTGCATGGGAAGAGCCTGCCCGGAAACGGTTTAGGCTTGCCAATCTGCCGGACCATCATCGAAACTCATGGGGGAAGCATCTGGCTGGAATCCGGTCCCGGGCAGGGTTCGGCCTTCTTCTTCACTCTGCCTGCTCAGACTTAATCAGAATCAATATCATCACGCGGGATCCTCAGCTTCCGCATCATCGCATTTAAGGTCGTCCTCGGTATTCCCAGACGGACTGCGGCCTTGCTCACCACACCGTCCGTTTCCTGAAGCACCCTGAGAATGTGCTCTGCTTCCAGCACTTCCGGCGTGACGTCTTCCTCTTCCCCGGCTTCTGTCGATTCATCTTCTGATCTCGCCCGAATCTCGCCTACACGTGTCTGCAAAGTCCGGAGACTAATGCCAAGCGCCGCCGCCGTATCACGACGGTTGTTCTTCAGATGATTCAGCGTGAACTGAATATAGGCTTCTTCCGCTTTAGCCAGCGGCAAGCCCGGTTCCAAAGTCAACGTCTCTCCTACCTGCCGCGGAACCGGCAGCGGAATCGATTGAGAGCGATCCAGCCGCAGATGATCCGTGCGTATCGGGCCTTCGTGCGCCAGAATCACCGCACGCTCAATTACATTGCGCAGCTCCCGCACATTGCCTGGCCAGTCATGATCCTCCAGCCGCTGAACCACGGCGGGCATCAGATCCGTCACGCGGGTTCCATGCCGCCGGTTCAAATTGTGGATCATGACCTCGGCGATTGCGGCAATGTCTTCCCGCCTTTCCCGCAGCCCAGGCAACTCAATCCGAAATACGTTCAACCGGTAGTAAAGGTCCTCGCGCAGTTGACGTTCTTTGATGGCGACCTCAGGAGCCTTGTTCGTGGCTGCGATCACGCGCGAATCCACCTGGATCTCGGTCTTCGCCCCCAAACGCCTGACCTTCAGGTCTTCCAGCACCCGTAAGAGCTTCGATTGCGTCAGCAGCGGCATCTCCCCAATCTCGTCCAGCAACAGCGTGCCCCCATGAGACTGCTCGAAACAGCCGGCCCGGCGCTCAATCGCGCCTGTGAACGCCCCCCTTTCATGTCCAAATAACTCGCTTTCAATCAACGTTTCGGGCAAAGCCGCGCAGTTGATGGGGATAAAAGGTCCCGCCGCACGCCGACTCAGCCGATGGATCTCGCGCGCTACCATCTCCTTGCCCGTTCCGCTTTCTCCCGTAATCAGGACTGCCGCGCTGCTCGGCGCCACCTGACGGATCAACGAAAATACCTCCTGCATGGCTGGAGACCTCCCGACCAGGTCCCCAAGCAATCCCTGCATGGACAGCTCGCGATTGAGCCGCTCGGTTTCGCGAAACAGATGGCGCTGCGAAAGGGCGCGCTCCAGCAGCGGAACCAGGACGCCCAGCTTTACCGGCTTTTCCAGGAACCAGAACGCCTTCAGGTCGTGGACAATCGCCACCGCTTTTTCAACGCTGCCAAACGCCGTCAGTGCAATCACCGGAATCGGGGATTCCCGCCGACGCAGGTCCGTCATCAACTCAAACCCGTCCATTCTCGGCATGTTGAGATCGGTCAAAATAACATCTGGCAGAAAGGCTTCAATCTCCCGAAGAGCGTGCAGGCCGTCCGATGCCGTCCTTGTCTGGTAACCTTCCCCGGAGAGCGCCTCGGACAATATCCTGCATTGTTCGTCGTCGTCTTCCACAATTAAAATCCGGTTTTGGAGCTGGAACGGCATATCGGCTCATTATCCTACATGGATCGCCACGCGCCGGCCCTCCTTCCAACCGCCCCTTTTCACCCCATATCCGCGTTTCCCGTGGCCGACATCTCGGTGGAAGAAGCGAGACTCGAAAATGTCCTGGTCAAATACTGTGCTTTTCGCACTGACCGTTCAGTTGCTTCGGCGGGTAAGCAGATTACTCCTCCCGGCCGGCGTGACGCTGGCGACGATCCCCATCATGGAGATTGAGACGGGCTTCATCAATCTTCTGCTTGCGCGGCCCGTGGCCAGGCGCTGGATTATCATCCGGTCCATCCTGGTGACGCTGATCTCCACCCTCTGACTCCTCGGCATGATGGCCCTCGGAACCTCGATTCGGTCTCAATAGTTTCGCCGCAAGTGATGCGGGCTGGCCCTCGGTTCGGCTGGTCGCTTCGCCGGCAATAAATCTGTGAGCCCTGATGCTCTGCTGGGCAAGCGATTGCGATGGCTATCCGCTGCGCCTGCCGCCGTCGCGGGTCTGCCGGCGCTAACGGCCTATCTGACCGACTACGTGGGCCGGGCGTGGAAACCGGCGGAATCGGTCGCCTGACTTTCGCCATTTCGCTACTACACGCCTTTTGAGTTAGTGATGGGCTCGCCCTTATCGGCAAAAACTTTTATGTACTCGGTGGAATAGCAGTTGCAACATTCGCGCTGGCCCACATGCTATATTCCGGCAGAGATATTTCGCATTAATACCGAAAGGTCCACGCGTTTGCCAGTGCATATCAATGAGCGCCAGGCGCCGCCCATCCACCGCATCCTGAGCCCGGTAGCCGCTGACGAGCCCCGCAAAGAAACTCCAACCGCCCAAAAACCATGTTCGAACACCCTCACTTTCGCCCGAAATCATCAGAATCCCAAGCTTCGGCTATGTATCCTCGCCGTCCGCCCTGCGCGCCCGAATCGGCCTGACCCGAACCCGTCGCCCCGTCACCACGCCGAACAGACCTGCCCATGAGTTCTGTGATCGAATCACCGCTACCACGAGTGCCGCCAGGTCGCCGGGGGCCTGAGCGCCCACCCGAAACAGAATAATTCCGCAATCCGCCGGGAGACCGCGTCCGTACGCCAATTCTCCGAAGTCCTTGTCAAAGGTCAGAAGCGTTCGGTGAGTCCCAACGCATTCCGCGAGAACCACTTCATCGGGAACGCCTGGCATCATTTCTGCAATCCACAACAGATCCACTCCGGCCTCCCGAAGCGCCGCTACTGCCGGCCGCGGAAAGTTCTCGTCCGCAAGCAGTCTCACGCCGGTTCGAGGTCGTAAACCCGCTCAGCATGCAGCAACTCGCCCACATACGCGAGGCACGCCCGCAGATCATCTTCCCTCAGCGTCGGATAACTGTCGAGTATCTGCGCGTGGCTCCATCCCGCCGAAAGCAGATCGATCACGAGTTCAACCGAAATTCGCGTTCCTTTGACGATAGGCTTGCCAGCCAGAATTCGCGGATCGACCACAACTCGCTCGCGCCAGCCCATATCTAAAACACTAGCAGCAATCCTGCCCGAAGAACGAGACCTCCGCCGTCGATTCCGGGAAGGTCTCCGGCCTAACCGGTTCACATTGACTGTTCGGGAAATGACTGGTCAATCCTGGCCACGGCATTGAAGCGGTTCCACCGGGTTTCAGCGAAGATTCCTGCGTTACCCTGTTCCATAATTCTATGGGCGTATGACAGGAGCCGGTACAGAGAACAGGGTAGCGCGAGGAGACACCCGCAGGGCGGAATTATCGAGCTTGCGAAGAGAATGAAGACATCTGGAGAGATATTGGAAAAGCTCGAAACAGGTGACTTCGATGCCCTAATCGGCGTCATGGAGACTGAGTGGCCTGCGCGAGCGGCGTATCTGCTAATGGAGCAGATTTATCACCGGTTCGGCTTTGAGTCGAAGGCGATGCCCTACGTGGATATGAGCGGTTCGGTACCGAAGCTCGATGCTGTGAAGCTCGTTGAAAAGCCACTACCGAATGAACTGCCTTCCGGGTATTAGTGAGGGCCTATTCATCCGCGATCAGTGTCAACTTTTTTCAAAAAAGAATTTGCACATTCCAAACCACTTAACACCTATTTCCAGCCGCCCGCCGCACGGGTCCCTCCAGCCCACATGTTATTTCTCAAGCCATAAGAACCCGGTCGTCCCCATCGGTGACCGGCTCGCTTCAACCGGATTAATTCCCCGAGGCAAACCCCGAAAACAACCGGCAGCTCTCCGGGGCGCCCCGGAACTAACGTACAGTCGGTGGTCTTCGCCACCCACTCCAACACCGAAAAGGAGCCACCATGCCCGCCACCCAAAAGCAAATCGACGCAAACCGCCGTAACGCCAAAAAATCCACCGGCCCGAAATCCCGTGAGGGAAAAGTTCGTTCCCGCCTAAACGGCTGGCGTCACGGACTCACCGGCCAGGTCCTCACCATGGCCGAAGAAGACCGCGACGCCTTCGAAACCTTCGCCCGAGAACTCCGCCAGGCCTGCTACCCCGTCGGCCCCCTCGAAACCCAAATCGCCCAATCCATAGCCGAAGACGAATGGCGTCTCAACCGAGCCCGCGCCATCGAAAACAACGTCATCGCCCTCGGCCACAGTTCCATCGACGGAGAAGTCGAAACCATCAACACCCAAATGCACGCCGCCATGACGCAGGCAAGAGTCTTCTGGCGCAACCCCGAAAAATTTGCCCTTTTATCCCTCTACGAACAACGCATCTCCCGCAAACTCGAACGCAACGAAACCCGCCTCCGCGTCCTTCAAACCGAACGAAAAGCCGCCCTCGAACAAGCCCTCGAAGAAGCCGCCATTCTCGCCGAACTCGCTGAATCAAAGGGCCAAACCTACGATCCCGCGCCCGACCTCGCCCACCGGGCCCGCACCCAAAATGGCTTCGCATTTTCAACCGAAGAATTCACCCGCCTCCTCCGGCGTAAACAGCTTCTCAGCAACCCAAAAATCGCCGCCCGCCCTAACCTCCGGAGAGCCGCCTGACGCCTCAAACCACTCCAACCCCCAAATCACCTTGACTCCGGCACCCCCAAACGATATGCTGGCCCTCGTCCGCCTGATACGTTTCAAAGTCCGTCAAACCCTCTCTGCGAAAATAGATTTAAACCCACGATGTCAACCGCCAAAACTGAACTCCTGAAAGATCTCTGGAATGATTCCGAGGCTGCTAACCTCGCCTCCAACCCGTTAGCCCTGCTCCGCTACCGTTCCAATCTCCTCGGCGCCGACCTCCGCATCACCAATTTCGGCGGTGGCAACACCAGTTCCAAATACCAACAGCCCGACCCCTTCACCGGCCTCCCCACCCGCGTCATGGCCGTCAAAGGCTCCGGCGGCGACATCGGCTCCATCAAGGAATCCGGTTTCGCCATCCTCTATATGGACCGCCTCAACCAGCTCAAATCCATCTATCGCGGCGAAGCCCACGAAGATGAGATGGTTTCCTACTACCCCCTCTCCGCCTTCGGCCACAACAAAGTCGCCGCCTCCATCGACACCGCCCTCCACGCCTTCCTCCCCTGGGACCACGTCGATCACCTCCACCCAGACTGGGCCATCGCCATCGCCGCCAGCGCCAACGGCGAGCGCAAAATGCACGAATATAACAAGGAATTCAACGCCAACATCATCTGGATCCCCTGGCAGCGCCCCGGCTTCGAACTCGCCCTCATGCTCGAAAAAGGCGTGCAGGAAAACCCGACAGCCAACGGCCTCATCCTCGGCAGCCACGGCCTCTTCACCTGGGGCAACACCCAGCGCGAATGCTACGTCAACTCCATCGAAACCATTGACCAGATGGGCCGCTTCATCAATGCCCACCAAACCAAAAAGGGCACTATTTTCGGCGGTCTGGAACAAGCCCCCCTCGAAGACCGCAAAGACGTCGCCGCCGCCATCCTCCCCGCCCTCCGCGGCATCTGCTCCTCCAACCGCCGCCAGATCGGCCACTATGCCGATCACGAAGATGCCCTCGTCTTCGCAGGTTCAGCCTGGGCCAAAGAACTCTGCGCCCTCGGCACCTCCTGCCCGGACCACTTCCTCCGCACCCGCATCTGCCCGATGTTCATTGACTGGAAGCCCGCCGAAGGCCTTCCCGCGTTAAAGCAACGCATTTCCGGAAAAGCCGTCGAATATCGCAAGGAATACGCCGATTACTACAACGACTGGGCCCTCCCTGAGTCCCCCAAACTCCGCGACTCCAACCCCTCCGTAGTCGTCATCCCCGGCCTCGGCATCTTCGGCTTCGGCAAGAATAAGAAGGAAGCCCGCATCACCACCGAGTTCTTCATCAACGCCATCCACGTCATGTCCGGAGCCGCCGCGCTGGAGGATGGCAACATTCCCGAACCCCTCGCCCAGGCCCGCCGCCCCGAACAGTCAAAGCACTTCGCCACGGCCCACAACTACGTTGCTCTCCCCCGTCCCGAAGCCTTTAAGATCGAATACTGGGCGCTCGAAGAAGCCAAGCTCCAGCGCATGCCACCCGAAGCCGAGTTCAGCCGCAAGATCGTCCTGGTCGTCGGCGGAGGCAGCGGTATCGGTCGCGAAGTCGCACTCATGCTCGCCCATCGCGGCGCACACCTGGTCGTCTCTGACGTCAACGAAGCAGCAGCCAAAGAAGTCGCCGCGGAAGTCGCCAGACTCACCTCCTCCGAAACCGTGTCTTCGGTCGCCTCGAACCTCAGTTCTTCCGAAAGCCTCGCCGCCGCCATCCAACACACCATCGCGGAATTTGGCGGCATCGACAGCATCATCAACACCGCCGCCATCTTCCCCGTCGGCACCGGCCCCGGCGGCAAACTGACAGACGCCCAATGGAACCTCACTTTCCTCGTCAATGTCACCGGCAACTTCCTCCTCGCTGAAGCCGCCAGGCCGGTTCTCGAAGCCCAGGGCCTCGCCTCCTCCATCGTGCTCACCAGCTCCGCCAACGCCGTCGTTTCCAAGCACGGCAGTGAAGCCTACGACGTCAGCAAAACCGCCCTCAACCACCTCATCCGCGAACTCGCCGTGGGCTTCGGCTCGCTCGCCCGCGTCAACGGCATCGCGCCCGCCACCGTCGTAGCCGGATCCACCATGTTCCCTCGCGACCGCGTCATCCAGTCGCTCACCAAATACAAGATCGCGCACACCGAATCGGAAACCACCGAAGAGCTCCGTGATAAGCTCGCAGGCTTCTACGCCCAGCGCACTCTCACCCGCCGGCCGATCCTTCCAAAGGACTGCGCCGCCGCCATTGTCTGGCTCGCCGGCGACGAAAGCGCCAAAACCACCGGCCACATCATCCCCGTGGATGGTGGCCTCCACGAAGCATTTTTGAGATAGGATTCCCCCCCAACATGCCCAACACTTCTCTCATCACAGACGCACTCCTCGCCGGCGACGGCGTAGTCCGTCTCGCCCCCTGCTGGGTGCCCCGTTCCTTCCTCATGCCCGGCGGTCGACTCAAGCTCGACCCCCGCGATCTCTACGCCCTCGGCGCACACCGCGGCGGTATCGACGAACGCTGGTTCTCCTCCACCACCAAAGCCGCCAACGGCCCCCTCACCGCGCATGATGAAGGCCTCAGCTACATCGAATTCAACGGCAAAAAGGCTCTCCTCAAAGAAGCCATCGAAACCGTCGGCGACCAGTTTCTGGGTGCCGATGTCATGGCGCAACACGGCGGCTGGAACCTGCTCTGCAAGTTCTTCGATAACCTCGGCCCCATTCCCCACCACCTGCACCAGAACAACGAATTCGCTGCCCGCGTGGGCCAAAAGGGCAAGCCGGAAGCCTACTACTTCCCGCCCCAGTACAACTTCAAAGACAACAACTTCCCCTACACCTTCATGGGTCTCAACCCCGGCACCACGAAGGACGATATTCGCCGCTGCCTCGAACGCTGGAACGAAGGCGACAATGAGATTCTCTATCTCTCCCGCGCCTATAAACTCAAGCCCGGCACCGGCTGGCAGGTCGATCCCGGCATCCTCCACGCCCCCGGCTCTCTGGTCACCTATGAGCCCCAGGTCAACTCCGATGTGTTCGCGATGTACCAGTCATTGGTCGAAGGCCGGGGCGTGCCGTATGAGCTCCTGGTAAAAGACGTTCCCGTCGAGCACCACCACGATCTCGACTACCTCATCGACATGATGGACTGGGACGCCAACGTCGATCCCGACTACGCAGCCAACCGTCTCTTCCACCCCTACACGGCCTTCGAAGACGTCACCCACGTTGATCGCTGGGTAGTCTATTCCACCCCCAACTACTCGGCCAAAGAACTCACCATCAAGCCCGGCCAGACCGTCACTATAAAGGACTCCGCCGCCTACGGCATGATCCTCACTTCCGGTTGGGGCATGATCGGCAAGCACGTCGCCGAGACCCCCAGCCTCATTCGCTACGGCCAGATGACGCAGGATGAATTCTTCGTCACCGCCGACGCCGCAAAGAAGGGCGTCGTCATCCAAAACAAGAGCGCCACGGAAAACCTGGTCATGCTGAAACACTTCGGCCCCGGCAATCCCGACGCGCCCAACAGGAAGCTCTCCTAGGCCACAATGATCGCCGACTACCTGGCCTTCGACCTCGGAGCCGAGAGCGGCCGAGCCGTACTCGGTCGTCTGCAAAAAGGCATCATTGAGCTCAGGGAAGTCTCCCGTTTCCAGAACCTGCCGGTCTCCGCCCCAGGTTCTTTGCGGTGGGATGTCCTTCGTCTCTGGTCCGAAATCCGCAAGACGCTTGAGCACCCGCCGGTCCCCAAAGTCGAAAGCGTCGGCTTCGACACCTGGGGCGTCGACTACGCCCTCATCGGTGAAAACGGGCAGCTTCTTGAAAACCCGTATCACTACCGCGACCACCGCACCGAAGGCATGGTGGATGCCGTCTGCAAAATCGCAGGCCGTGAAAATATCTACCAGCTGACAGGCATTCAGTTCATGCCGATCAACACGCTCTGTCAGTTCTATGCGGCCTGCCAAACCACCCCGCGCCTCATCGCCGCCGCCGATAAGATCGTCACCATTCCGGATCTTTTCAACTACTGGATGACCGGCAATCTCGGTGCCGAATACACCAACGCCACAACCACCCAATTCATGAACGCCCGCACCCGTGGCTGGGCGACCGGGATCTTCGACGCGCTTGGCATGCCCACGCGTCTGCTGCCACAAATCTTCGAACCCGGAGCAGTGATCGGGAACCTGCGCCAGGGAGCCCTGACCGGGACTCCGGTAGTTGTTCCGGCCTGCCACGATACCGGCTCTGCTGTAGCAGCCGTTGCCACACAGGGCAGAGCAGCCTTCCTCAGCTCCGGCACCTGGTCCCTCCTCGGCACCGAAGTCCCCGAACCCATCATCAACGCCCGCGCCCTCGAACTCAACTTCACCAACGAAGGCGGTGTCTGCGGCACCACCCGCCTGCTCAAAAACATCGGTGGTCTCTGGCTTCTCCAGTCCTGCCGCCGCAAATGGGCCGAAGCCGGCCACGAGTATTCTTACGACGAACTCCTCGCCGCCGCCAAAGCCGAGACGCGTTCCTTCACATCCCTCGTCGATCCCGACTACCCGGCCTTCCATAGCCCTCACGACATGGTTGCGGCGATCGACGATTACTGCCGCCGTACCGATCAGCCCACCCCCGATTCCCCCGGCGCCTACACCAGGTCGATCTTGGAAAGCCTGGCCTTCAAGTACCGCTCCGTTCTGGAGTCCCTGGAAGAACTAATAGGCCATCGCTTAGAAGAGATCCGCATCATAGGAGGTGGAGCTAAGAACAGCCTGCTGAACCAATACACCGCCGATGCCACCGGGCGCCCCGTCATCGCAGGCCCCGTAGAAGCAACCGCCTTAGGAAATATAGCCATGCAAATGCTGGCCATGGGAGCCGTCTCATCTCTTGCCGAAGCCAGAGCCATCATCGACCGATCCTTCCCCACCGACCGTTACGAACCCCAACAGTCTGACAAATGGAACGCCCATTACCAGCGCTTCCGGCAGTACTTATGCTAATCTCCCTCTTCATCGCCTGCTATAACGACACCCTTTTTCCCGAAACCGGCAAGGCCGTCGTCAAAGTCCTCGAACGCCTCGGTCACACCGTTGAATTCCGTCAGGCCCAGACCTGTTGCGGCCAAATGCACTACAACACCGGCTACCACCCCGAAGCCGTCACCATCATGCGCCACTTCTTAGAAGTGTTTAAAGGCGCCGAAGTGATCTGCGTGCCCTCTGCGTCATGTGTCGCCATGATGCGCGACCATTACCCCAAAATGGCCGCCGGAGACGCCGCGCTCGAAGCCGCCGTCGCCGAGGTCCTCCCCTGCGTTTTCGAATTCACCGAACTCCTGGTGGACAAACTCAAGGTCACCGACGTAGGCGCCACTTACCCGCACACCGTCACCCTCCACACCCCGTGCCATTCCATCCGCTCGCTGCACATCGGCGATAAGCCCCGGCGCCTTCTCGAAGCAGTCAAAGGCCTCACCCTGATCCCCCTTCCGAACGCCGATCAATGCTGCGGCTTCGGCGGCACCTTCGCCATCAAGAATGCCGAAGTCTCCTCCGCCATGCTCAACGAAAAGATGGCAGCCATCGCCTCCACCGGAGCCACCATCTGCACCGCCGGAGACAACTCCTGCCTCATGCACATCGAAGGCGGACTCAGCCGCAACAAGGCCGCCGCGCACTGCGTTCACATCGCGGAGATACGGGCTGCACATGAAGGTGCGTCATGAGCATCCATGTTGGCGAAGCCGCCGAAGCCCCCGACTTCAAGAAAGCCGCCCACGTCCTCCTGCTCAATAAACAGGTACGCGCCAACGTCAAACGCGCCACCGAAACCATCAGCAACAAACGCGCCATCGTCGTCGGCGAAATGCCGGACTGGGAAGACCTCCGCGACTCCGCCCAGGCCATCAAACAGCAGGTTCTCCAAAACCTGGACGGCTACCTCGAACAGTTCGAAACAGCCTGCACCAAAGCAGGAGGCCAGGTCCACTGGGCCCGCGATGCCGACGAGGCAAACCGCATCATCACCGGCATCATCCAGTCTCATCAGCAAACCGAAATCATCAAGGTCAAAACCATGACCTCTGATGAAACCCGTCTCAACGCAGCGCTCGAAGCCGCCGGCATCACGCCCTGGGAAACCGATCTTGCCGACCTCATCATCCAGCTCGGTCACGATAAACCATCGCATATAGTCGTCCCGGCGCTGCACAAAAACAAGACCGAAATCCGCGAGATCTTCATGCGTGAGATGGGCCTCACCGAACTGGGGCACACGCCCGAAGACCTCGCCGCCGCCGCCCGCCACTACCTGCGAGAACGCTTCCTGCGCGTCAAGGTCGGCTTCAGCGGTGCGAACTTCGCGATTGCCGAAACCGGTTCCATCTGCGTCGTCGAATCGGAAGGCAACGGCCGCATGTGCGTCACGCTGCCCGACGTGATGATCACCATGCTCGGCATCGAAAAGATCATCCCGACCTTCAACGATCTCGAAGTCTTCCTGCAGCTTCTGCCGCGCTCCGCCACAGGCGAGCGCATGAACCCCTACAACTCCATCTGGACCGGCGTCACTCCCGGCGATGGCCCCAAAGAATTTCACGTCATCCTGCTCAATAATGGGCGCACCAAAGTCCTCGCCGATGCCGAATCGCGGGAGACCCTGCACTGCATTCGCTGTGCGGCCTGCCTCAACACCTGCCCCGTTTACCGGCAGACAGGAGGCCACGCCTACGGCTCCATTTACAGCGGCCCCATCGGCGCGATTCTGACCCCGCAACTGCAGGGCATGGAGCACTCGCAATCGCTGCCCTATGCTTCTTCGCTCTGTGGAGCCTGCTACGAAGTCTGTCCCGTGAAGATCAACATTCCGGAAATCCTGATCCACCTCCGCCGCCGCATTGTCGAGAACGGCGATGCCCCCCAAACCGAACGCATCGGTATGAACGCCGCAGCCTACGTCTTCGCCGATTCGAAGCGGCTGGGCATGGCCCAGAAGCTGGTGCAGCTCGGCACCGGACCAATGGAAATGATCGGCCTGCCCGGCTGGTCGGCCTCGCGCGACACACCCTCTGTCCCCAAACAGACCTTTCGCGAATGGTGG
>JBBQDH010000119.1:0-17753 GCA_038319515.1 Bryobacterales bacterium | reverse complement strand
TCGCCAAACAGGGGCTGTTTCAAAGTCCCTTCCTTGGTTGGCACCTTCGACGCGCCGGCCATCTGCCCGTGGTGCGCGACGACCCGCGCGCATCCATCCGGTCCATGTCTGAAGGCGCAAAAACCATTCGTGACCGGGGCGTCTCTGTGCTGCTGTTCCCTGAAGGCGGCCGCTCCGAACACGACATGCGACCCTTCAAGGAAGGTGCCGCGTACATCGCCATCAAGGCAGGCGTGCCTGCCGTTCCCATCGGCCTGGTCAATACCCGCAACGTTCTTCCCATGCATTCCGCAGTGGTTCGCCCCGGCACCGTGCACGTGTTTGTGGGCGATCCGATCGAGACCAGCGAAATGAAATTACAGGATCGCGGCCGACTCAATGAAATGCTCCAGGCACAAGTGGCCCTGCTCGCCGGTGAGATCGTCATAAACTGGGAACGCTCATGATTCAGGCCACAACCATTCCTCAACTTCTGCGCAATGCCGCTCAACTTCACGGGGAGCGCATGGCCCTGCGGCAACCGCGCGGAAAAACCGTGCAAACCTGGACCTGGAACGAATATCTGCAAGCGGCCGAAGAGATCGCCGCCGGCCTGCGCGCCCTCGGCATCGGCCATGGCGACCACGTTGCCGTCTGCTCAGAGACCCGCGCTGAGTTCTACCTGCTCGACCAGGGCATTCTCATGAATGGCTCCGTCTGCGGCGCACTCTACCCCAGCTATCCGCCTGATGAACTGAAGAAAACCATCGCCAACGCCGACGCCCGGGTGCTGTTCGTGGAAGACCCCAAAATGCTGGCGAAACTCAGCGATGCGCCCGTGGAGCGGGTCATTCTGATGACCGGCACGGCGGAGGGCGTCACCACGCTGGAAGACCTTCGCAAACACGGTCGCTTCGCTGCGGAAGTGGCTCCTGAAGACAACGCCATCCTCTATCTGACCTCCGGAGCCACTGGCGAACCCAGGATGGTGATGGTCACCCACGGGTCGCTGGCGGCCAACGTCAACATGGCGCCCAAAGTCGTCCCGCTCAACGAAAACGACATCACCGTGGCGTTCTTGCCCTCCGCACACATCGCGCAACGGCTGGGCGTGGAACTGCTGCCGATTCGCACCGGCACCGCCGTCTCCTTCGCCGAAAGCCTCGCCAAACTGCCGGGCGAACTCAAATCCGTGCGCCCCACTTTTTTCCTCGCCCCGCCCCGCGTCTGGGAACGCATGTACACCAGCATCCGCGCCGAAGTTTTGAAGAAGCCCGCGCTGGCACAAAAGGCCTTCTATGCGGCGCTCGGCCTGGGGCTGGGCGCGGCAAAATACAAGCACGCCGGCAAGCCTGTGCCGTGGCGCATCCGCTGGCCGCTGCATCTCGCCAACCGGCTTATCTTCGACAGGATTCGCGAACGTCTGGGCGGGCGCCTCACGCTCCCGGTCTCCGGTGCTGCGCCGCTGGGCGCAGACCTGATGGAGTTCTACGACGCCATCGGCATCCCGCTCATCGAAGCCTACGGGCTCACAGAAGGGGGCGTCGCGTCCATCAATCCCATCAATGCCCCGCGCCCCGGCAGTATCGGCAAAGCGCTCGATGACGTGCAGTTCCGTTTAAGCGAAGAAGGCGAACTCCTCATCAAAAGCCCGTGTCTCGCAAAGGGTTATTACAAGGATCCGGAAACCACGGCCGAGGTGTTGCGGGACGGCTGGCTGCACACCGGCGACATCGGGAGCATTGATGAGAACGGCTATATCTACATCACCGGTCGCAAAAAAGAGCTCATCGTGTCCTCCAACGGCAAGAAGATCTTCCCGGCGCGCGTGGAGGCCCTGTATAAGTTCGAGCCGCTGATCAACCAGGTGCTGCTGGCAGGCGACAGGCTCCCTCACCTGGTCGCTCTGTTCACCATTCATCCAAACGTTGCGGAGACCCTGCCCGGCGCGAAGGAAAGCGGCGGAATGCTGCATGAGGCGGAGTCTGTCGTGAAAGAAGTGCAGGCCATTGTGACCCGCGTCAACAAACAGCTCGCGCCATTTGAGCAGGTGAAGCGCTTCCGCATTCTGCACCGCGAATTTTCCATTGAGAACGGCGAAGTGACCGCCACACTCAAAGTCCGCCGCAAACAGGTGATGGAGAATTTCCGCGCCGAACTCGACTCGCTTTACCAGCTCAGCGCCTCCGGCCGGGGCGGCGAGTAGAGCCCGGGCTGGAAACGATCTTTTGCCCTCGCATCCGGTGAAAGTGTTTACGCGATCGGTGAGTCATGCACAGGCAGCGCTGCGCTGCAACGGGTGCCGAAGGGGCAAGATCCGGCCCGTGCCGCGTTGGAAGCCATGGCAATTGAGGCGTATCGGGCCCGGCGCATGACAAGGTATCAGTTTTTTCGCGAGTGTAATGACGAACAATTTGGCGATGGAATTGCTCCAAGCATCTGCACATGAAAGCGACACGCTGGTACGGCAAGCATGACGTCCGGCTTGAAGACGTTCCGGACCCGAAACTTCTTCAACCAACAGATGTGATCCTCAAAGTCACCTCCACTGCGATTTGCGGATCGGATCTTCACATCTACGACGGCTGCATCCCCACCATGGAAAAAGGCGACATCCTGGGCCACGAATTCATGGGTGTGGTGGAAGAGGCCGGCCCGGAAAGCAAACTCCGCAAGGGTGAACGAGTCGTCGTTCCCTTTCAGATCGCCTGCGGACGGTGCTATTTTTGCGCGCGTACAGAAACAGCCCTGTGCGACAACACCAACAGCAGCGGCCACAAATCCATGACCGATCTCTACGGTCAGGCTGCAGCCGGTCTCTTCGGTTACTCCCACATGTACGGCGGATATCCGGGAGGGCAGGCCGAATACGTGCGGGTGCCCTGCGCCGATTTCGGGCCCTTTCGCGTGCCGGAAGAAATGACCGACGAGCAGGTTCTGTTTCTGACCGATATTTTCCCCACCGGCTTCATGGCGGCAGAGAACTGCAACATTGAACCCGGTCAGACCGTCGCCGTTTGGGGATGTGGCCCTGTCGGGCAATTCGCCATTCGCAGCGCATTTCTGCTGGGCGCGGGACGTGTCATCGCCCTCGATAACGTTCCGGAGCGGATGGCCATGGCGCGGGTCGCCGGCGCGGAAGTTCTGGACGACGGGGATCAACACATCCAGGAGCAATTGCGCAGCATGACCGGCGGCAGAGGACCCGACCACTGCATCGATTCTGTGGGCATGGAAGCCCACGGCGCCACACTAGACGCGCTCTATGACCGCGTCAAGACCAGCCTTTATCTGGAGACGGACCGGTCGCATGCCCTGCGGGCCGCGATCTATGCCTGCGCGAAAGGTGGCACCGTATCCATCCCAGGTGTTTATGGCGGATTTCTCGATAAGTTCCCGTTGGGCAGCGCTTTTGCCAAAGGACTGACGCTCCGCATGGGCCAAACCAACGTCCATCGATATCTGCCCCGGTTGCTGAATTACATCGCCGAAGGCAAAATCGATCCCGCGTTTGTCATCACGCATCACTTCCCGCTGGCAAACGTCGCCGACGCCTACGACACCTTCCACAACAAAAAAGACGCCTGCATCAAGGTGGTACTGAAACCATGAAAAAGACAATAAAAGCAGGGCTATGGGGCGCGGCGGGCCTCGGAATCGGTTGGGGTATCAAGGCCGCTGTAAGGAGCATGAAACGGCCTCTCCCGTCGATGCAGGGCGATGTCGTCCTGATTACCGGCGGATCGCGGGGTCTGGGGCTCCGCCTCGCCGAAGAATTTGCACGCCACGGCTGTTCCATAGCGATTTGTGCCCGCAACGAAGCGGAACTGGAGCGTGCGCGAGACCTTTTGATGGAACGGGGAGCTTGTGATGTGCTGGCAATCGCCTGCGATGTCACCCGCCAGGATCAGGTTGCCGACATGATCCACCTGGTTCACGAGCGCTACGGCCGGATCGACACGCTGATCAACAATGCGGGCCTGATCCGCGTGGGCCCGTTCGAAAATATGACAACAACAGACTTCGGAGACACCATGAACGTGATGTTCTGGGGCGTTGTGCATTGCACTCTGGCCGTGCTGCCCGAAATGCTGGAGCGCGGCAGTGGCCGTATCGCCACCATCACTTCGGTGGGGGGCAAAGTGTGCATCCCGCACATGCTGCCCTATTCCTGCGCCAAACATGCGGCGGTTGCGTTCTCTGAAGGACTAAGGGCAGAGGTGGCGGATCGCGGAGTCAGTGTCACCACCATCGCTCCAGGGCTGCTGCGCACCGGGTCGCACCGCCGAGCCGAATTTAAGGGCAAACAGGAAAAAGAAGCTGCCTGGTTCACGCTGGCCGCGACGCTGCCTGTGGTTTCCATGGACGCAGGCCGTGCGGCGCGGCAAATAGTCGCGGCAGTGGCGAACGGTCGCTCGGAAAAAGTCCTCTCCTGGCCGGCGTCCCTGCTGGCCCGAACGAATGGTGCCTTTCCGGGCCTGGTACCCGACATCATGACCCTGATCAACCGTCTGATGCCGTCCGCAAGCATGCAGCTCCAGCCAGTTCCGGGACGGGATCTGGACCACTCCGCCGGGCCGTTCCTCCGCGTGGCGAACAGCCTTGGACGGGAAGCGGCCCAACAACTGAATGAGGAAGCATGAACAACGACAAAACTACGGAAGTTCAACTCGAAAAAGTCCGGTCTCTGTTGAAAAACTTCAGGACCGCCATGATGATCACCACCGGGGACGACGGGCACCCCCACGCCCGTCCGATGGGGTTTCATGCCGATGCAGCATTCGACGGAACACTCTGGTTCTTCAGTGCGCGAAACAGCCCGAAGATGCATGAGATCGGACTCCAAAAGCCCGCCTCGCTGACTTTTCAGAACGAGAGCGACCACGTTTACCTGTTCATCGAAGGTTCCGCCGTTGAAGTGGACGACCGGCCCAAAATGGAGGCTTTGTATACGCCGCTCATCAGGACGTGGTTCCCGCAGGGTCTGGAAGATCCGAACCTCACTTTGATTCGGTTCGATGCAGAGCGCATCGCCTACTGGGATAGTCCGGGTGGTATGCTTCAGCTCCTCGCAGCCTTTGCAAAAGCCGTTGTCACCGGAACGCCGGGCAAGGGCGGCGAATCGGGCGAGGTCCGATTGTAGTCGGCAAACGCAATCATTCCAGGCGGGACAGGCTATGGCGCGCGTGTCCCGCAACGAACGCATCCCCGGACAGCGCCAGCCTTTCAAGTGGTGCACGGAATTTCGCCAGGCGTGAGTTCCCCATCGCCACCGCCACGTTCCGCAGGAAGGTGTGGTATTTGGCCCGGCTCACGGCGGTACGGCGAAACATTTGCCGGAACTCAGCTTCCGTCAGCGCGGCAAGGCGGTCCAGCGGCGGCGCGAACAGATCTTCCGAAATGGCTTCGGATTTTCGGGGAGCCTTTTTGTTCCACGGACACACGTCCTGGCAGATATCGCAGCCGAAAACGTGGTTCCCCATGGCAGCGCGGTAATCTTCCGGGATTTCCGATCGCAGCTCAATCGTGAAGTATGAAATGCACAGGCGGGCGTCGAGTTCGAACCCACCTTGTGCCGACGGAACCAGCGCGTCGGTCGGGCAGGCATCAATACAACGGCTGCACGTTCCACACCGATCCGGCGCGGGGGCATCCGGTTCCAGTTCCAGCGTGGTCAGCAATTCCCCCAGGAAGAAAAACGAGCCAAGCCCCTGATTGATCAGGCAGGTGTTCTTCCCAATCCAGCCCAACCCCGCCTGGTGAGCGACGGAACGCTCCAGCAGCGGTGCCGTATCCACGCAGGCGCGCCACCGGAAATTATTTTCTTTCAGCAACAAAGCGGCTAATTCTTCAAGATTCCGGCGAATCACGCCGTGGTAGTCTTCGCCCCACGCGTAGCGCGCAATCCACGCCCGCGCAGAATCTGAAAACTCGGTGGAAAGCGGCTCCGGTCCTCCGTAAGGGAGACCCACCGAAATCACCGAACGGCATCCCGGCAGCAGGTTTTCGGCGGTCGCTCGGACTTCCGCCCGGTGGTCCGTCAGGTACCGCATCTCGCCCGCCAAACCCCGCTCCGCCCAGTCCCGAAATCTGCCGAAATCAGGTGCAGGCCCCGCCTCCGAAACGCCCGCCAGCGGGAAGCCGCATTGTGCTGCTAAGTAACGGACAAGATTGCCATTTATCCGCTGAGATACCACTCGTTCCATGCCAGTTGTATTCCCAATCCATACCCGTTCGATGAAACCAAGCCCCAACCGACCCCGATCCGGCGCAGCTTAATGAATTTTCATCGCGCCTGGTTTGCGCCGCATCTACTCTATGAGATTAGGAGAATTCTGACAGGAATGCACCAACCATTTAAGTACGCAGAGAAAGCGGCAACCGTCGTAGCCAATGCAGCGTGGGGCGTGTTCAACACGCTTAACTCTATCAATCGGAACCCTTCGTTTACCCCGAAGTGGTCCGAAAAGCCCCTGCTCAAGTCGTGGGAAAAGGAAAAGCCGACCCTCGGCTGGCCCCGCACCACCGATTCTCTGTGTCCGAAATGCGTGCCGGAAATCCGCAACAAAATCGTCGCGGGTGAAGTGCCTGTCGAGATCCTCCGCAACGAGAAGGTCGGCGAAATCAAAGCGCAGATCATCGAACGCGACGGCAAGATCATGATGGTCAAGGATTGCAAAATCCACGGCCATTTTGAAGATGTCATGTCGATCGATCTGAAGTTCTCTGAACACATTGAGCGCGTCTTCCCGGGCCGCGACATCCGGGCACATAACGATAAAGACCTCCACAATCACGGCTCCAGCACGGTGACGCACGGTCGCGGTTCTGTTCTGACCATCGATCTGACGAACCGCTGCAACATGATGTGCGACCCCTGCTTCATGGATGCCAACCAGGTCGGCTTCGTTCACGAACTGACGTGGGAAGAAATCCAGACCATGCTGGACAACGCGATTTCCATTAAGCCGCGTCGCCAGATGTCCGTGCAGTTCTCCGGTGGCGAACCCACCCTCTCGCCGCACTTCCTGAAGGCTGTCTCTTACGCCCGCAAGGTGGGATATAACAGCGTACAGGCCGCGACCAACGGCATCGAATTCGCCAAGAGCCCGGAATTCTGTCTTGAATCCGCCAAAGCCGGTTTGCGATATGCGTATCTGCAGTTCGACGGCGTCGGCAATGCCGCTAACTCCCATCGCGCCATCGGCAACCTGTTTGACGTGAAGCTCCGCGCCATCGAAAATCTGCACTCGAACGGCGTCGATATTGTCCCCGTCATCACCATCATCAACGGCGTGAATAACGAGCAGGTCGGCCGCGTGATTGAATTCGCACTCGCCAACCCGAAGAAAATCTCTTTCCTTTCCTTCCAGCCGGTATCTTTCACGGGCCGTGACGAAGAGATCACCCCGGAACGCCGCGAAGCACAGCGCTACACTCTCTCGCACCTGGCGCACGACGCCAAGAGCCAGATCGGCATGGGCGAGCCGGAACGCGACTGGTTCCCCATCTCCTTCATGAGCACCTTCTCTGACTGGGCCGATCTGATCCACGGACCGACTGCAGAATGGGGCCAGCTCAGCTGCGGCTGCCACCCGAACTGCGGCACCGGTATGGCCGTCATGATCGACAAGGAAACCAAGGAATTCCGCCCCGTCACCCAGTTCCTGGATATGGAACAGGTTGCCAAGGATATCCGCTCGGTTAACGATGCGGCGCGCGGTAAGTTCCTCTCCGTGGTCGGCCTTGGCCTCGCGCTGATGCGCAACTACAAGCCCTTCGAAGCACCCACCCACTTCCGCCTGTCCGACCTGCTGCAGAAGTTCGATAAGACCTTTGGCGCTACCGGCAAGAACTACGGTAAGGTCGGTCCGGATCGCACCATCGCCGACGTGGAACTTCGTCGCAAGGATCGCTGGAATTTCCTGTTCATCGCAGGAATGTGGTTCCAGGATCTCTTCAACTACGATTTCCGCCGCACCGAACAGTGCATCATCCCCTACGCCACGCAGGAAGGCGAAATCAGCTTCTGCGCTTATAACACCGGTGTGGGCTGGCGCAACATCGTTGAGAAGATGCACATGACCGCCAGCCTCACCAAGTGGTACGAGGAAAAGGGTCGTCATGAAATCATCGCGGGTGGCAAGAACGTCAACCTGCCTTCGAAGGATCACTCGCTCGTCCTCAATATGGAAGCGGTGAACGCGGACATTCAGCACGATCTGGATTCGCAGGGTATCGCGAAGACCGCGCGTGAAGAGAAGCTCCGGGCGCGCAACGCCGAGATGGCGAAGAAAGCCGGCGAAGATGCCCGCATGGCCAAGCTGTACCGCGAAGTTGTGCTGAAGGAGAAGCCGGTGGAAGCCGGATTCGTGCCGCTCAACATGCTGACCGGTGGCATCACGCCGGCTCCCAAGCCCGCAGCACCTCAGCCGGAAATCGCCAAAACGACCAAGGAAGAAGTCGGCAGCTTCGGCGACTAGTTCCCGGTTCAGTTGTTCTGCAAAAAAGGGCCGTCCGGGAAACCGGGCGGCCCTTTTTTTGTTCCAGTATCCTACTTCAGAATTGGCCGCAGCAAGCGTTCGAATTCCGCAGCCTGGCGCATAAAGCCCAGATCGGTGGGATGTGACCCGTCCACGGTGCCCTCGCCGTCCTGCCCAAGCAGGTTTTCTCCCGGCAGGTAATAGACCTGCGGAATTTTCTCCGCCTGCAACTGCCCAAACGCTTCCCGCAAGGCCGCGTGGTTTGCCTCATTGGCGTCGTGCCGCGCCTGCACAAGAAAACCGGTTTGGATATTACGGTCTTCCACCAGAAGAATCGGCGTATTTGGATGCGCCGCGCGCAGCATTTTCACACCAGGTACAATCCTTTCGCGAACCTGGTTCGCCCCCATGTTGGGCAGACAGTCGAGCACGAAAACAGCCGGATCCAGTTCCGCGATAAACTGCACCACCTCAGGCTCCATACGGCCATTGCCGGAGAAACCGAGGTTGATCACCTCACGGTTAAAGGTGCGGCCCAACATTGCCACGTGTGTCATGCCTGCGCGCGACGCTCCGATGCCGTGTGTGATGGAGGTCCCGTAGAAGACAATCGCTTTCGACGCTGCGGAGCGGGCCGGACCAGGCGAGATGGTCGCGCCTTTGGGCAACCCGATCTCCAGCGATGTGACGCCGTTGCGAAGCGGCAGGTAGACCATAAACTCACGTTGCGTGGCCGGAATGCCGGAAACCAGAACTTCCGCGCTGTCCGGGAACGTGGGCTTGCCCACTCCCAGCCAGCGCCACTTGCCGGCGTCGGTGCGTGCATAGAGATCCAGGCCGCTGGAGGCGATGGCGGTGATGTTGGCTCCGGCCAGCGATTTATTGGTGATTTTCCAGCGGGCGTGGATGGCGGTCGTCGAGGCCATGAACCGAACCAGTACGCCTGCGGAATCCCGGCTCAGGTTCCACACCGGCTGCGGAACAACCCCTTCGGCCCGACCGGGAAAGCGGTCATAAGGCGATTTCAGGTCGGTGAAACCAAGACCTTCCACGGTTAGTTTCCGTGCGTCATACCATTCCAACTCCGGCACAGCGGCGGGTGGCGTCTGAGCCAAAAGCGGCACGGCGGAAGCGGAAAGCAGAAAGTGGCGGCGGTTCATGAAAGTCATTCTATCCGGCAGGGAGATTTGGCGCGCTACGATTACCTTAAATGATCGGTCAGATCACGCGACGCCTGCGACCTGAAGCTGAAGAACTCGCGCTTAAACACGAGGAACTGGCGGATCTGCTGACTGCCCTCTCAGATCGTGAACTCGAACTCGCTAATCTGCGGCACGATCTGGCGGCTCTTGAGGTCCGCTACCTGCGTGAAGTGGGTAACCTCTATGCGGAACTGGACTCATGGAACACTAAAATCCGTGAGCTGCGCGCCAGGCGGAATCCGATGCGGGCGGAGGAGCAGGACCAGGACCAGACCGGTGACCAGTCCGGGGGCTGCGGAGCCTCGACCGCCCATTCCCCCGCCCCGACTCCGGAACTGAAGCATCTCTATTGGAACACCGCCAGGCGCATCCATCCTGACCTTGCTGGCGACCCGCTGGAACAGGAGCGCCGTACCCGTTTCATGGCGGAAGCAAATCGCGCCTACCAGGCGGCTGACGCCGAAGCCCTGCAGCGCATTCTGGAAGACTTCCACTACGGTGAGGCCGCTCACGGCGAAAGCGCCGGGGCCGAACTATTGCGGCTGATCCGGCAGATCCGCGACGGCAAAGAACGCCTGACCGCCCTTGACGAGGAACTCTCCACGCTCCGCAGATCTGAAATCGCCAGGCTGCGGAAGGATGTGGACGTAGCTGCTCAACAGGGTCGCGACATGCTCGCCGAACTCTCGCAAGTCATCTGCGGACAGATCCAGCGCGCCGAAAAGATCCACACCCTGCTTTCCATTGAGCCCCTCGCATAACCCGGTATTCGGCGACAATCTGATCAATTGTCACAATCGATACCCCACTGTAGCGGTACCGAAACATTCTTTCGCTAGCCTCAAAGATCATGCTTCCAAAACTTACCCGGCATTTGGGACTGCTGGCCTCTCTGGCTTTTTGCAGCACGCTTTTTCCCTTCCCTGCTCTTGCTCAATTCGACTCCGCCGTTGTGCTTGGAACCGTCCGTGACGCCTCCGGCGGCGTGCTGCGCGACGTGACTGTGGATCTGCTCAACCAGGGCACCGGCATCTCCGCCCGCACCAAAACCGATGCCGGTGGCGAATTCATTTTCAATAACGTCAAGATCGGCATCTACTCGGTGACCGGCGAGGCGGTCGGCTTTTCGAAGGGCTTTGCGAAAGACATCCAGGTGAACGTCAACGCCCGTCAGCGTGTCGACCTCGCCCTGCAAATTGGCGCCGTTGCCGAATCCGTGGAAGTCACGGCGGCGGCCTCGCTGCTGCAGACTGATTCCAGCGAACGCGGGCAGGTGGTGAACCGCACCGCGATCGTGGAACTGCCGCTGAATGGCCGGGCCTATTCCGACCTGGCGCTGCTCACCACCGGCGTGGTGAAATCGCCTTCCGCAGCCGGCCGGGAAGGCTCGTTCGTCATCAACGGGCTCCGCTCCACCTACAACAACTACATGCTGGACGGCGTGGACAACAACGCCTATGGCACCAGCAATCAGGGCTTTGCGAACCAGGTGGCGCAGCCCAGCCCGGAGGCAGTCGCCGAATTTAAAGTAATCACCAATAATTACAGCGCCGAATATGGACGCAGCGGCGGGGGCACCATCGCAGTCTCGATGAAAAGCGGCACCAACCGCTTCCACGGTACGGCCTATGAATTTCTGCGCAACACCGCGCTGAATGCCTTCGGCTACACCTTCGGCGTCCGCTCGCCCACCGCCGTGAAACCGGGCTTGCAACAGAATCAGTTTGGGCTCACCTTTGACGGTCCGATTGTCAAAAACAAGCTCTTCTTCTTCGTGGATTATGAAGGCTTCCGCAACCTGGGAAAGTCGATTGCCTTCTCTTCGTTGCCCAGCACCACGGACCGTCTGTCGCTTCTTCCTGTGGCAGTGGCCAATCCGCTGACGGGCAAGGTCTATCCCGCCAACACGCCGATTCCCGCCAGTGACACCATTTTCCTCGCGCGTAAGGTGCTGTCCGATCTGCCCGCAGCGATTAACGCGGGGCGCAGCAACAACTTCAGCATCCTCGCTCTGGGCCGCAACTACTCCGACAAGTTCGATGCCAAGGTGGACGGCCAGATCAACAGCGCCATGTCCGGCTTTCTGCGCATCAGCCAGCGCAAGGCTTCGAACTTCGCGCAATCCGGCGTCAGCGGCCCTTCCGGTGGCGGCGGCAACGGCTATATTCGCGCCCTGAATCAGCAAGCTGTCGGGGCATTCAACTGGACCCTCTCGCCGAACTCGCTGCTCGAAGCCCGCGTCGGTGTGTCGCGCACCAATGCCGGTAAGAATCCCCCGAATATCGGCTCCGGCAACATGTTTGATACCTACGGCATTTCGGGCCTGCCCACTGACCCGCAGATCGCCGGGGGCCTGATGCCGATCAACCTTTCAGGCTTCACGGGTCTGGGTCGCCAGTCGACCAACCCCCAGTTTCAGAATCCACTCAGCTTCGATTACAAGGTGAACTACACGCGCATTGCCGGTCGCCAGAGTTTCAAGATCGGTTATGAGTTCATGGCGATTCGCACACAGGTGCTGGACGTGAACCCGCTCTACGGCCTCGATAACTATGCGGGCGCATTCAGCAAACCCACCTGCACCCTGCTCGGGCAGGCTGCCGGCTGCACCGTTCCCGCTGACAACGCCAGCTACTCGGTCGCTGACTTCCTCTTCGGCCTGCGCAGCAGCTACCAGCTGGGTTCGAACGTGATCGGCAACTACCGCCAGCATGAGCATTTCGTTTACGTGCAGGATGATTTCCGGCTCACCTCGAAACTGACCGTTAACGCCGGTGTGCGCTACGAATTCGCCACCCCGCGCTGGGAGCGGGACAACGTGCTCAGCAACTTCGACCCCGCCTCACGATCCATCATCAAGGCGAAGAGCGGCAGCCTGCTGGAGCGCACCCGGGTGAACCCCGACCGCAACAACTTCGCGCCGCGCGTCGGCTTCGCCTATAGCCTCCGGAGCAACACAGTGATCCGCGGCGGCTACGGCATGAGCTTCGTGCACCAGAACCGCGTCGGCAGTGCTGACCTGCTGGGCATCAACGGGCCACAGGTGGTGATCGCCACGGTGAACCAGTCCAATCCGCTCGATCCCACGTTCCGCACCACGCAGCAGGGATACCCGGTGGGCTTCGCTTCGCCCTCGAACTTCGATCCGGTCAAGGCCAACATCACTTATGTGCCCGCGGATATTCCGACGCCCTACGTGCAAAGCTGGTTCTTCTCGCTGCAGCGGACGTTGCTGAAGGACATTGTGCTGGACGTGGGTTACGTCGGCAATCATTCGGTGGCGCTGCCCATCATCGCCGATTACAACCAGGCCAATCCGCAACCCACCGCGACCGCGAACCTTTCGCTGCAGGCGCGCCGCCCGATTCAGGGCTTCGCGGCCATCACGTGGTTCGACCCGGCCGGATTCTCCAACTACAATGCCCTTCAGGTCAAGCTGGAAAAGCGTTTCTCCGGCGGCCTGCAGTTCCTGAATTCGTTCACTTACTCGAAGGCCATTGACAATGCGGCGCAGTCGCTGGATAACTCAAACGGCAACTCCCCCGCCCCGCAGGACGTCCGCAATCTGGCAGCGGAAAAGGGTGTTTCGAACTACGATCTGAAGTTTGTGGATGTGCTCAGCGGCGTTTACCAGTTGCCCGTTGGCCGTGACCGCCACTTCGGCGCAAGCATGCCGAAGGTGCTGGATACCGTGGTGGGCGGCTGGCAGCTGACGGCGATCAACACAGCGCTGTCTGCTCCGGCAGTGAACCTGCGCGCCTGGAACGGCTCGGTGCCGACCTTCTTCCAGACCGTGGGAAATCTGAACGACTTCCGAGGTGGTGAGGCGTTCCGACCGAACATCAATGGTCAGGTCAGCCTGCCTGCCGACCAGCGCACCGTGGACGTGTTCTTTAACAAGTCCGCCGTTTCGCTGCCAACCGATCCGTCAAAGCCATTTGGCAACGCGGGACGCAACACGCAACGGGGGCTTCCGCTGAATCAGCTGGATCTGGGTATCCACAAGATGTTCACCATCCGGGAGGATATCCGTCTGCAGTTCCGTGCCGAGATGTTCAACGCGTTCAACCACACGAACTTCGGCACTCCGACCGCCGATATCAACAGCGCGGCTTTTGGAACCATCCGCAGCACGAACATGGCGCGCCAGGTGCAGTTCGCATTGAAACTTCTGTTTTAGTGCCCCGCGGCAGGTCGCGGCAGGCGATAGAATAGCGGGGGCTCCTCTATGACTGCAAAAACTTCCCGCAGAGATCTGCTGCATTTCGCCGGAACTGCCGGCGCCGCTTCGATGCTTGCACCACGCCTGCTGCGCGCCGCCGCCGACTGGCCCGTTGACGTGACGGGCCCCGGCATCCCCAAAATCTGCGCCTATGCCGGCACCACTCCCGCCGCCAACCGGGCCCTGCAACAGGTGGGTGTGTATCACGTAATCGGCGTCGGCGGTGGTCGGGCACCCTGGACCGAAGACGCACTGCGCAAAAATCTCGCTACGCTTAAAGATCAGGGCATGACGGTTGTCAACGCCATGATCGGCGGCATGAACGACATCATTCGCGGCGGGCCGAACCGCGACCAGGAAATTGAGAACATCATCAAATCCACCCAGGCCGCCGGTAAGGCCGGGCTGCCCTGCATCGAATACAACTTCTACGCGCACCGCATTACCGAGGGCTATGAGGAAGAGCTGGGGCGCGCCGGTTCCGGCCTCACCCGTTTCAACAATGAGCGGGTGAAAGACCTGCCGCCATTGCCGCAGGAAGGTGCGCATACGCTGGACGATCTGTTCAAACGGGCTGAGTATTTCCTGAAAGCCGTGATTCCGGAAGCGCAGAAAGCCAATGTCCGTTTTGCGCTCCATCCTAACGACCCGCCCGCGCCTGTTTCCCGCGGTTCGCAGCAGCTGTTCGCCAGCCTGGCCAACTGGAAGCGCTATCTCGATATCGTGAAAAGCCCTTACAACGGCATCACTTTCGATTGCGGCGTGACTCGCGAAATGGGTGAAGATCCGGTGGCCGTGTGCAAGTACCTGGGTGATCGTGACGTGATCAACCATGTCCATTACCGCAACGTGACGGTGCGCAAACCTTACACTGACTACACCGAGGTCTGGCTGGATGAGGGCCAGGTGAACATGTTCGCGGTGATGAAGGAACTGGTGCGCCAAAAGTACCCGCGCAGCCTGCTGCCGGAACACCCTCGCGCCATCGACATCGACCGCGAGCGCGGCATCGCCGGTCAGTACAGCAAGGTGGGTGGCGGGGGCTTTGTCGGCGAAATTTACAACTACGGTTTCGCGAAAGCCATGCTGCTCGCCGCGCTGTGAGAAAGCCGCGCTGTCACAATAGGAGACAAATCATGAAACGACTTTTGATGTTTATGCTGCTGGCGGCAACACCAGCGGCCTTCGCCCAGGACGGCTGGATTTCCCTGTTCAACGGCAAGGATTCCACCGGCTGGAAGATTGGCGGGAACCCGGACAACTTCCATGTGAAGGATGGCGCGCTGGTCGCCGCGGGACCCACATCGCACCTCTTTTACGACGGGCCCGTCAGCAATCACGATTTCAAGAACTTCGAACTGTCCGTCGATGTGATGGCAGCGCCGAACTCCAACGGCGGCGTTTACGTGCACACGGAGTTTCAGGAGACCGGCTTCCCGAAGAAGGGTTTTGAAATCCAGGTGAATAACACTTACCTGCGCGACAAAGTGAAATCCGGCAGCCTCTATCACGTGCAGGATATCGGCGAAGCTGAGATTGCAGGAATCACGAAGGATAACGAATGGTTCAATGAAACCATCATTGTCCAGGGCAGTACCATCACCATCAAACTCAACGGTAAAGAGGTTGTTAAGTGGGCACAGCCGGCCGACTGGAACGGTGGTCGCGAAGGCCCGGGCCGCGTGATTAGTCACGGGACCATTGCGCTGCAGGGGCATGATCCGAACAGCACGGTGCACTACAAGAACATCCGGATTCGCCCGCTCCCGTAACGAATCGTTGTGCAACCGGCGGTCTCTTCGCCGCCGGTTCGAGCGCTTCGGCAAGACCGCCAATGCCACCAATCACACACAAACTGCCATGCATTCCAAACTGACACGGAGAACCTTTCTCACTTCGGCGGCAGCACTGGCCGCCCGGTCTCAAACGCCCCCGCCCCGCCCGCCGAATATTGTGCTGGTGATGACCGATGATCAGGGTTATGGCGATATCGCCTGCCTGGGCAATCATGTTGTCAAGACGCCCAATCTGGACAAACTCCACGCCGAGAGCCGCCGCTTCACAGACTTCCACGTCAGCCCCACCTGCGCCCCCACCCGAACGGCGCTGCTGACCGGACGGCACGAATTCCGCTCCGGTGTCACCCACACCATCTTTGAACGCGAACGCATGAGCCTGCAATCCACCACCCTGGCGCAGGTGCTGCAATCGGCCGGCTATTCCACCGGCATCTTCGGCAAATGGCACCTGGGTGATGCCGATGACTGGCAACCCCAAAAACGTGGTTTCTCCGAGAGCTTCATTCATGGCTGCGGCGGAATCGGACAGGATTATCCCGGCACCTGCTCGGACGCACCGGGTAATACTTATTTCGATCCCGTCATCCGCCACAACGGCGCGTTTGAGCGGACGAAAGGCTTCTGCACCGATGTCTTCTTTGGACAGGCGCTGCAGTGGATCGAGAAACAGAAGTCCCCGAATCAGCCCTTCTTTGCTTACATAACACCCAATGCGCCGCACGCGCCCCTGTTCTGCCCCGACGAATACAAGCGGATGTATGCGGGCCAGGGGCTTGATGACGCAACCCAAACCTATTTCGGCATGGTGACCAACATTGATGACAATGTGGGCAAACTGGTCAGCCGTCTGAATGCCTGGGGACTCGACCGAAATACACTGCTGATCTTCATGACGGATAACGGCGGCACCGGCGGAGTGAAAGTGTTCAATGCGGGGATGCATGGCGCAAAAGGAACGCCGTGGAACGGCGGCACGCGTGTTCCCGCGTTCTTCCGCTGGACCGGACAAATCGAGCCCGGTGACGCGACGCAACTGGCGGCGCACATCGACCTGCTGCCGACGCTGGCGGAGCTTGCCGGCGCGAAGATTCCGGTCGGCATCAAACTGGATGGCAGAAGCCTGGTGCCGGTGCTGCGCAACCCGCAGGCGGCATGGGAAGACCGTTTCCTTTTCACCCACGTCGGCCGCTGGGAAAAGGGCAAAGCCGCCGAATCGCAATATGCGCAGTGCAGCGTTCGCAGCGCGCAATACACGCTCGTGAACACGACCCGCGAGAAGCAATGGCAGTTGTTCGATTTGCAGGCCGATCCGGGCGAAAAGAAGAATATTGCGTCGGAAAAGCCGGACGTCGTCTCCCACATGGATTCGGCATACTCCAGGTGGTGGAAAGAGATCCTGCCTGCTCTCAGTAATGAGGACGCACCCACGCCGCCCATCGCGCCATATAAGGTGGCGTACTGGAAACAGTTCGGCGGCGGGCCCGGCGTGATGAAGTAGCATTCGAACGGTTAGATGCCTGGCCGACGCCCACCAATATTCGGCTTTCCGAGTTCCAGGACACGGATCGCTTTGCGGCGAATGGGTGGGACGGAGGCAATTGTGAAGCATCGTTGCGGGGCTGGGGAAACCGATAGAGCGCCGGTCATCAGGCATGCTGTACACTGGAAGTTCGGATGGGTCGCGTGAGGGTTCGTGTCTGAAAAAGTTGTGAGACATGACTCCAAAACAGCCCCAACGAAGCAGGTTGAAGTTGTCAGTCATCTGCTAAACTGTTGGAAGTAATAAATCGGACAGGTGGCCGAGCGGCTAATGGCAACAGACTGTAAATCTGTCGCTCCTTGCGAGCTTCGGAGGTTCGAATCCTCCCCTGTCCACCACATTTTGTTTTTGTAGTAGGTTTTTAGCAAGAAGTTTTTTTGCGAAGAGGCTGTTGTAGCTCAGTTGGTAGAGCGCGTCCTTGGTAAGGACGAGGTCACCAGTTCGATCCTGGTCAACAGCTCCAGATTTTTTGTTGCGACAGAAGGAATACCTCCCACCATGGCGAAAGAAAAATTTGACCGCAGTAAG
>JBBQDH010000118.1:0-17765 GCA_038319515.1 Bryobacterales bacterium | reverse complement strand
CGACGACATCTTCAACGTGAGCGGCATTCGCAAGGGCACGGGTGGTGGGCCGACGGTGGTGTTCGCCGCACACACAGATACCGTCTTCCCCGAAGGCACGGATCTGAAAGTGAAGCGCGAAGGCGATGTCCTGCGCGCCCCCGGCGTGGGTGATGATACGTCGAATCTGATGGCGACCCTGGAGATGTTTCGCGCACTCGACCGCGGCGGCGTGAAGACGAAAGGCGATCTGATTTTCCTCGCTTCGGTACAGGAAGAGATCGGGCTGCTGGGCGCGAAGTACTGGCTGGAGAAGAGCGGCTACAAGCCGGACCTGTTCGTCGCCGTGGACCTCGCTTCGAACCAGGTCTGGTACGGTGCGCTGCGCATCAGTCAGTTCAAATTCTTCTACACCTCGCCGGGGGCGCATACGCTGGAAAGCCGCGGCGCGCCGAGCCCTGCGAAGGCTCTGGCGAAAGCGATCAGCGCTCTGTATGAGATCCCGCTGCCACCGGTCGCGGAAGGCCTGGATACCTTCAAACTGCCGACCATCAACGTAGGCATGGTGGGTGGCGGCACGGTTGTCAATGCGATTCCGCGTGAGACCTGGTTCTCTGTCGACCTGCGTTCGCTCGACAGCGCCACCCAGGATCGTCTGGAGACAACCGTGGTTTCGACCGCGAAGAGTATCGGCGAGAAAGAAGGCGTCGGTTTCAGGATGGAGCGCAGCATGGGGATCGATTATTCGAAGGCCTCCCCGCAAGCCACGCGTCTGAATCACCCGCTGGTGCAGACTGCGCTGGCGACCACCAACCATTTCCGCAAAGTCGGCACGCCCCTTATCAGGCCCATGGATGTGGGCTCCACGGATGCAAATATTGCAGTCAGCATGGGCATTCCGGCGGTTGCCGTGGGCGCGGCTGCGGAACGCCTGCCGCATCGCCTGGAAGAGAACGCCGACGCGGGCAGCATCATCCCCGGCATCAAATCTTTAATCGCGTTGGCAGTATCGGCTGCCAGCCACTAAAATGGTGGGTTGAGCAATACCACAGTGGAATCCGGGGCCGTGGCCGTTCTGGCCGAGAAGCCCTCGGTGGCGCGTGATATCGCGAAGGTACTGGGGGCGAACACCCGGGGCGAAGGCTATTTGCATGGGAATGGCTACGTGGTGACGTGGGCCATCGGGCATTTGGCGTCGCTTGCGCAGCCGCACGAGATCCACCCGCAGTGGAAGTTCTGGCGGCGCGATACCTTGCCCATGCTGCCGCGGACGTGGCCGCTGGTGGTCTACGACAAGACCAAAGATCAGTTTGAAGTAGTGCGCAAGATTCTCTCTTCGCCACGCATTAGCCGCGTCATCTGCGCGACCGACGCGGGGCGCGAGGGCGAACTGATTTTCCGCTATATCTACGAGGCCGCCGGGTGTTCGAAACCCATCAGCCGGCTTTGGATTTCCTCGCTCACACCGGAAGCGATACGCAAGGGTCTTGACGCGGTAAAGCCCGGCGCGGACTATGAGCCCCTGGCCGATGCCGCGCGCGGACGCAGTCGTGCGGACTGGCTGGTCGGCATGAACCTCTCGCGCGCCTATACGCTGACCTACGGCGATGAGCTGAGCGTGGGGCGCGTGCAGACTCCCACGCTGGCGATGATTGTGGAGCGCGAGCTGGCGGTGCGGATTTTTGTGCCGGATGATTACCTGGAAGTAATCGCGGTATTCCGACCCAAAGGCCAGGGCGATACGGAAACTTATCGCGGAACCTGGGTACGGGATGTGGAGGATATCCAGAAATCCGCGCGCCTGCCTGCCGATGGTGAGGAAGCAAAGCTCATCGCGGAACGTGCGCTGCAGGGCGCGGCGGCGATCGAGTCGATCAAGGCCGAGACGCAGCGCATGACGCCGCCGCTGCTTTACGATTTGACCGAACTGCAGCGGCATGCGAACCGGCTATTCGGCTTCAGTGCACAGAAGACGCTGGACGTGGCGCAGGTACTGTATGAACGCCACAAGCTGCTGAGCTATCCGCGTACGGACAGTCGGCACCTTTCGCAGGATGTGGCCGGCACGTTGCCACGAATTGTGAAGACCGTATCAGGGCCTTACAGCAAGCTGCTCGCGCCTGGGACAGGCGAGAAACCGCTGGGGAAGAAGTTCGTGGATGATACGAAGGTCAGCGACCACCACGCGATTATTCCCACGGTCACTTCCCCGGACCGCGTGGATCTCTCGCCGGATGAAAAGAAGATTTACGATCTGGTTTGCAGACGCCTGCTGAGTTGCTGGCATGACGATCATATCTGGTCAGTCACGACAGTCATCACCGCGATTTCGAATCCGGGCGTGGTGGATCGGTATCATTCGTCGGGAAAGATCATTCAGCAGGTCGGCTGGAAGGTGCTGGACTACCAAACGGAGAAGAAGAAGGCAAAGACTCCTGAGGCCGAGGAAGAGCAGGCGTTGCCGGCCAGTCTGGCGCGGGGCCAGGCGCAGGATGTATTGAGTGCCGAGGCGATTCGCAAGAAGACGCGCGCGCCGAAGCGATTCACGGAAGCCACGCTGTTGACCGCGATGGAGACGGCGGGCAAGACGCTCGATGAGAAAGAACTTTCAGACGCGATGAAGGAGAACGGGCTGGGGACGCCGGCCACGCGCGCGTCGATTATTGAAGTACTGCTGAAGCGCGAATACATCGTGCGCAATGCCAGGAATCTGGAGGCGACAGATAAAGGCATCCAGCTGATTGAAGTGGTGCATCCTGAAGTGAAGAGTCCGGCGATGACAGGGCAGTGGGAAGCCTATCTGAAGCGCATTCAGCGGGGCGAAGCGCAACTGGGGCCGTTCATTCAGGGAATTGAAGAGTATGTTCGCGGGGTGATCGGAAAGGTGGGACAGGTGCCCGCGGCACCGCGCAATGACAAGGGACAGGTACCGGCGGCTCCGCGCAATGGCAAGGGCCAGATGCCGTCGCAATCCGCTCCGGAAGCGATTGTACAGACGAAGCCGGCACCACCCACGGAAGCTCCCGTCGCGGAACCAGGCGAGCCTCTAAATACCCTGCTGCACCGTGCTTTCGGTTTCGCGGCTTTCCGCGCCAATCAGGAAGAGGTCTGCCGCACGGTGATCGAAGGCCGTGACGCGCTGCTGGTAATGCCGACCGGCGCCGGGAAATCGCTCTGCTACCAACTCCCCGGCCTCGCCCGCGGTGGAACCACACTGGTGATCAGCCCGCTGATCGCGCTGATGGAAGATCAGTATGCCAAGCTGCGCGCTCGCGGTTTCGCGGTGGAATGCATCCACTCCGGGCGCGACCGCGCGGCATCACGGCAGGTCTGCATCGACTACCTGAACGGCAAACTGCAGTTCCTTTTCATTGCGCCGGAGCGGCTGCGCGTACCGGGCTTCCCGGAGATGCTGGCGAAGCGCAAACCGACCCTGATCGCCATCGACGAAGCGCATTGCATTTCGCAATGGGGTCACGATTTCCGGCCCGATTATCGCCTGCTGGGCGGTTACCTGCCCACCTTCCGGCCCGCGCCGGTGATCGCCCTGACAGCCACTGCCACTGCCGTGGTGCAGCACGATATCTGCAATCAACTGGGCCTTGATCATCAGGCCAGTTTCATTCACGGATTCCGCCGGTCGAATATCGCAATTGAAGTGGTGGAGACCAGCCCGTCACAGCGCCCGGATCTGGCGAAGGAACTGCTGTCTGATCCGGACCATCGGCCCGCCATCATCTACACACCCAGCCGCAAGCAGGCGGAGAGCGTGGCTGCGCTGTTGGCCGGGGAGTTCCCGACCGCTGCGTATCACGCAGGCCTTGATGCGGACCGTCGGCGACGCGTGCAGGATGGCTTTCTCAACGGCAAGCTGGAAGTGATTGTCGCAACGATCGCGTTCGGCATGGGCATTGACAAATCGAACATACGGTCGGTGATCCACACCGCGCTGCCGGGCAGCATTGAGGCCTACTACCAGGAGATTGGCCGCGCGGGGCGCGATGGCGAGCCCAGCCGCGCGATCCTGATGCATTCCTACGCGGACCGCCATACGCATGACTTCTTCTTCGAGCGCGACTATCCGGATGTGAAGCTGCTCGATCAGATCTATGGGCGTTTGCGAAGCGAGTCACAGCCACGCGAGTTCGTGGAAAAGCAGAGCCGGGTGCCTGCTGATGTCTTCGAAAAAGCGCTGGAAAAGCTCTGGACCCACGGCGGCGCGGTGATTGACTACGCCGATAATCTGGGCGCGGGCACGGCGGACTGGCGCGATTCCTATATCTCCCAGGGCGAGCAAAAGCAGTCGCAGATTGAGGCGATGATCCGGTATTCGCAAAGCAATCAGTGCCGAATGTCGAGCCTGGTGCGGCATTTTGGCGATACTGCGGATAGCCAGAAACCGTGTGGGATTTGCGATTTTTGCGCGCCCGAAAGCTGCATCGCGCAGCGGTTCCGCGCGGCAACGGAACTGGAACAGACCGTGGCGCGGGATGTGATTGACCAGTTGCGGATGAACGGGCGGTCCGTCGGGAAACTGCATACCGAACTGTGTGCGAAGAATGGCATCGACCGGGATACGTTCGAAGAATTGATGGGAGCGATGGCGCGGCTGGGGTTGGTGCGCCTGGTCGATTCGGTGTTCGAGAAAGACGGCAAGACCATTCCGTACCGCAAGGCGAGTTTGACAAGGGATGCCGAGTATGTGGACGAAGACACGCCTCTGGAGTTGACCATTCGCGAGGCTGCGCCCGTCAGTGGCAAGAAGAGCCGCAGTAAGAAGAAGGCAGCGCCCGCTCCAAAGAAGAAGGCCAAACGTGACCCGCTGAGCAGACCGGTTCCGAAGTCAGCGCCAGTAGCGGAAGTGTTGGTATTCGCGGATGAACCGGTGGTGGGCAAGGAATCGCCCGCGGCGGCGTTACTCAAGGAGTGGCGTCGCGCAGTGGCGAAGAAGCAGAGCGTTCCGGCTTTCCGCGTCATGACCGATAAAGTTCTGCTGGGCATTGCCGAGAAGCAGCCGAGAACCGCCGCTGAACTGCTGGCGATACCCGGCATCGGAATTAAAGCTGTAGAGAAGTACGGCGCCCAGATCTACCGCATTCTGAACGAGGCGCGGGGGTAGATCAACCGTCTATTCCAGCGCTGCAATCAGCCCATGTTCAATAAAATCGAGCATCGCGGCAGGCGTGTGCGCCCCTTCCACCGGCAGCCGTAAAACCCCTGCCGGCGTGAACTGCGCCCCGCGGGTACTGCTCACCAGCGTCATCAGCTTCTGCGCATCCACACGCGTCTGATCATGGAATTTCACGTTCAGCACTGTGCTCCGCCGATCCACCGCTTCAATGCCGATCTTCTCCGCCGCGGTCTTGATGCGCGAGTATTTCAACAGGTGCTTGATGTCGTCCGGCACCGGGCCATATCGATCCGCCAGTTCCTGCTCCACCTTCGTGCGCTCTTCTTCATTGGCCGCCTGCGCGATCCGCTTATAGGCCCGCAGGCGCTGATTCTCATCCGTGATGTACGAAGCGGGGATTCGCAAATCCAAACCCAAATTGAGCGTCGAGTGGATCTCCGGAATCACCTCTTCGCCGCGCAGTTCGCGCACGGTCTCTTCCAGCATGCGGATATACATGTCGAAACCGATGGCATTGATGTGCCCGTGCTGCTCGCCGCCCAGCAGATTGCCCGCGCCACGCAGTTCCAGGTCAAGCGCAGCGATCTTGAAGCCTGCACCCAGATCGCTGAATTCTTTCAGCGCGGCGAGGCGTTTCCGCGCCACTTCGGTCAATTCCGTATCCGGCTCCACCAGCAGGTAACAATAGGCCCGACGGTTCGAACGCCCCACGCGTCCGCGCAACTGGTACAGCTCAGAAAGCCCGTAGTGCTCAGCCTTTTCGATGATCATCGTGTTGGCCAGCGGAATGTCCAGCCCATTCTCCACAATGGTGGTGGAAACGAACACGTCGAACTCATGCCGCATGAACTGCAGCATCACCTTCTCCAGCTCCGCCTCCGGCAGTTGCCCATGCCCCACGCCGACCTTGATATTCGGGAACATCTCCTGAATCATGGCCGCGCGATGCCAGATGGAATCGATGCGGTTGTGCACGAAGTAAACCTGGCCGCCGCGCCCCAGTTCGAGCTCAATGGCCGGCTTGATCAGGTCGGGGTTGAACGGCGCGACAACGGTGTGAATCGCCAGGCGATCTTTCGGCGGCGTTTCAATGACCGACATATCGCGCAGCCCCAACAGCGACATATGCAGGGTGCGCGGAATGGGCGTGGCGCTCATCGCCACCGCGTCCACCGCCTGGCAGATTTCCTTCAGGCGTTCCTTGTGCTTCACGCCGAACCGCTGCTCTTCATCAATGATCACCAGGCCAAGGTCTTTCCAGACCACGTCCTTCGAGAAGATGCGGTGCGTGCCCACCACCAGGTCGACCTTGCCTTCCGCCACATCGTCAATCACTGCCTTGATCTCTTTGGCGCTGCGGAACCGGCTCAGCATCTCAATGCGTACCGGGAACTGCTGGAAGCGCTTCTTAAACGAATTGAAGTGCTGGAAGCAGAGGACGGTGGTGGGCGCCAGAACCGCCACCTGTTTGCCATCGCCCATCGCCTTGAACGCCGCGCGCATCACCACTTCGGTTTTGCCGTAGCCCACATCGCCGCACAACAGGCGATCCATCGGCTGCTCGCTTTCCATGTCGCGCTTGATGTCCGCAATCGCGGCCTTCTGGTCGCGCGTCTCTGTGAATTCGAAGGCGTCTTCGAACTCGCGCTGCCAGTTGCTGTCGGGTGAAAACGAGAACCCCTCGGCGAGTTTACGCTGGGCGTAGAGCTTCAGAAGCTCATCCGCCATGTCGCGCATTTTGGCCTTGATGCGGGTCTTGGTTCGAACCCAGGTGGCCCCGCCCATCCTGTCGAGCGACGGCCTGCCCTCGCCTTCGCCACGAAAGCGCGTGACCAGATCCATGCGCGCCAGCGGGACATACAGGCGATTGCCACCGGCGTATTCCACCAGCATGTAGTCGCCTTTGGCGTCGCCCTGCGCGATCTCCCGAACGCCCAGGAACTGCCCAACGCCATGCTCCACATGGACCACGTAGTCGCCCGGTTTCAGATCGAACTGGTCGGCGGAGAAGGTACCCAGGTGCGCGATGCCGGGCTTCGCGGCAGTCTCAGACGCTTCGAACAGATCTTCCGCACCGAAGATGGTCAGACCTGTTTCGGGGAACGCCGTGCCGCGTGCCACCTCACCGCGAATCAGCAGGACGGCACCGGAGCCCGATTGCGCCCGTTCCCGCAGATATTCCGGCGCGCGGTCGCCTGCCAGGTCAATCTGGTAGGGCACGGAATACTCGCTAAAGACGTCTGCCAGCCGCTCGATCTCGCCGGTGGTGGGGGCGAAAAAGGCCAGCTTCATGTTGGCCTCCAGCAGCGTCTTCGCCTCTTTGATCGCCACCTGCAGGTTGCCCCGAAAGGCCATCGACGGGCGAGTGGAAATGTGAAATGCTGCCGCATCCGGCATCCCTGTATCCAGCTGTCGGACTTCCAGCGAATCGCCCTTTGACACCTTGGCCAGGAACTCATCCCACTCGATGGCAGACGCATCCGGCTTCACCCAGGCAGCCCCGGCGGACGACGCAAGCCGGGCCCAAAACCGTTCCGCCGCCGCCTTCGTCATCTCCGGCTCGTCGATCACCACCAGGGGGCGCTCAAAAAAATCGAGAATCGTCGATTCGCGCGCACACACCGCCGCCGTCATCAGTTCCCAGCCCGCGAAGGTCTCGCCACCCACCGGCAGTTCCCGCCCTTGCATCCCCGCTTCCCGCAGATGATCCGCCAACTGCTGCAGCACCTGCCGCGACCTGCGGAACTCCGTCAGCGGGGCCAGCACACACTCGTTCAGCTTGTGGACTGACCGCTGCGATTCCGGGTCGAAGCGCCGAATCGATTCGATCTCGTCTCCGAAAAATTCCACCCGCACCGGCTGCGTTTGATCCGGCGAGAACACGTCCAGAATGCCGCCGCGAATGGAGTACTGCCCCACCATTTCCACCGGATCCTGGCGTTCGTATCCGAAGCTTTCCAGATGCGCTGCCAGATCCTCCAGCGAAACCTCTTCATAGACCTTCAGGGTGAGTGTGAGTTGGCGGTAATACGCCGGGGTCTCGGTTCGGCTGATCGCAGCCGTCACCGGCAACACTACAATTCCCACCTTGCCCTGCGCCAGTTTGTCGAACGCCGCCGCGCGCGTGGCCAGAATCTCGGCGTGGGGCGACATTCCCTGGCCCGGCATGACGTCCAGCGCGGGCAGCAGCAGGGGCACGGTTCCCGCGTCGAGAAGGTCGCAAAATGTACGCAGCAGCGGATACAGCGCCTCTGCCTGCTTGTTTCCGTCCGTGATGATAATTTGAGGTCGCCCGGTTTCGCGATAAAGCAGTGCAGCGTAAACTGCGCGCGCGGTCAGCGTCAGCCCGGAGAGGCGAAGCGTACCGTAGCGTTCCCTGGACCCGACACGCGAACTTAACTCCTGGAAACCGGAGTTGTGCGTCAGCCCGAAAAAGAGCGTTTCAATGTGCGGATTTCGCAAGGGATTAAGCGGTGAACCGGCCCCGGCATTCTTCTGAGCAGAAATGGTAGACCTTGCCTGAAACGATCTTTTTCAGGGACGTATCGACGGCAACATACGTGCCACAAACCGGGTCCTGCTTCAATACGGTTGAGGCCTCAGACCCGGGGCTGCGATTGGGGGGGGTAAACGGTGGACGCTGTTGAGCAGAGCGTTGTTGAGCAGAACCATGCCACAGGCGCTTGATGTAGTCGACCACTGACCGGATCACGGAGATCACGATCATGAACGCAACGAGTCTGGCAAGGAAGACAAGCATGAAAAAAGGGGCACGACCAGCAATCGCGCCCCGGGGTTAGAGCCTTTGAAGCCTGTTACTTCTTTTTCGGAGCAGCCTTGGGCTTGGCGTTCGGATTCTGGAAGGTGGTGGAGATGGTGCCGCCCAGTGCCGCAATCATTTCCTTCGCCGCCGGAGCATTCGCGCCATCAGGCTTCAGTTCCAGATACTTCTGCAGCGCTTCCACGGTGCCGGCCGGAGGAATCACTTTGCCGGTAGCGTCGGTCGTGGCGCGGCCCGCCAGAGCAACACCGTACTGATACTGTGCGTCGGCGTAGGTCGGGTCCAGTTCAATAGCCTTCTTGAAAGTTTCGGTGGCGGCGTCGTTCTGATTGCTGTTCACAAGCAGCGCGCCCAGGTTGTAGTAGTACTTACCGGCACCGGGAGGGTCCAGTTCGGCGGCCTTGGCGAGGTTGGTCTTCGCTTCGTCAATCTTCTTGTCCTTCGCGAGTGCCAGAGCGTAGTTGTTAAACAGGCCGGCATCGGTGGGAGAAAGTTCCAGCGCGTTCTTGAACGCGCCGAATGCCTTCTCGTAAGTCGCGGCGCCTTCGGACGGGGACGCCTGGGCCTTGCCGACGTAAGCGTCAGCCAGGCCGCTCCAAACAGCTCCCTGCTTGGCGTCCATCGTCGAAGCCTTTACATAGCTCTCAATCGCGGCGTCAAATTGCTTGATGCCCTGTTCCTTGGCTGACGCAGCTTTTTCTTTATCGTTAGCTTGAGTGGCTTTCAAAGAATCCTGCATGGACTGTTGGGCAGCCTCTAACGAATCCTTGCCCTTGGTATACGCCTCATTCAGATCCTTGTTCTTGGCCAGCTGCGCTTCACGGGACTTGGCAGCTTTGTCGAAGGCTTCTTTCTGTTCCTTCGTCATGCCGCGTTCCTGCTCTTTGCTGAGAGTACCGGTTTCAGCAGCTTTCTGGAGAGCCTGCTGCGCTGCTGCCGTGTCCTTCAGGTCAAAGTTCAGGGTCTTGGGCTCGCCAAGGCCTGAGCGGAAACCGTTCGCGGTATCTTTCACAGCGCCATCGACCACGCAGGTGATCGTATAGGTGCCGAGCGGAAGACCGTAGTGACCGTAGTGGCCCTTCTTATCGGACTTAACCGTGTAGTGACCCTTGATGTCGGTGCGGTCGAAGTTGATGACCGCGCCCTGCAGGGGCTTGCCGGAGGGATCTTTCACCATGCCTTCAATGGCCGATGTCTGCGCGAGGGCAGACATCGAAAGCGCAACGAACGCGAGAGCGGAAAGTGTGAGTGATTTCAATGGAGAAGACATTTTCAGGCTACCTCAACGAAGAATAAGTAGGGGTCCAGTGGACCAGTATATTACAGGAGACGACAGTCTCCGGCGAAAGGCTACCGGGAATCAGGTGGATGTAGGGTTTTTAAGGATGGCGTTCACGGCTTCGAAAAGAGCGGAGATGTCGCGTTCGACGATGTTGCTTGCGCTGTCGATGATGGATCGCCATGGGACTTTAAGGGTGCGCCTGGCGGAACTGACTGCCCTATTCTCTCCAGCAACATTGTGGCTCTGATCGCCGGCAGGGCTTTAATCCGAAGATTCCTTCCGCGCCCCGCGGTCCTTCCAGCTCGCCTTCAGATAATCCGCATTCATCTGCGCAATCACCGCCAACGGAATATGCTTCGGACAAACCGCTTCGCATTCCCCGATATTCGTGCAACTCCCGAACATCTCACTGGAAAACTGCGCGATCATCCGTAACGCCCGCCGTTCACGTTCCGCCTGACCCTGCGGCAACAGCCCCAAATGCGAAATCTTCGCGCCCGTAAACAGCGCCGCCGAAGCATTCGGACAAGCCGCCACGCAAGCCCCACATCCAATACACGCCGCCGCATCCATTGCGCGATCCGCAGCCACTTTCGGAATCGGCAGCGCATTGCCATCGGGAGCGCTGCCGGTCCGCGACGTCACATAACCGCCCGCAGCGATGATCCGGTCAAACGCGCCGCGATCCACCACCAGATCTTTCAGCACCGGGAACGCCTTCGCGCGCCAGGGTTCCAGATACAGCTGGTCTCCGTCTTTGAACGAGCGCATGTGCAGCTGGCAGATCGTGGTCCCGCTTTTCGGCCCATGCGCCACGCCATTGATCATGAACCCGCAGCTCCCGCAAATCCCTTCGCGGCAGTCATGCTCAAACGCGATCGGCAGCTTGCCGTCCCCAATCAGTTTCTCGTTGACCACATCCAGCATTTCGAGAAAAGACATATCGGGGCTGACATCTTTTGCCGGATAGGTTTCCATCCGACCGGATGCGGAAGTGTTCGTTTGCCGCCAGACATGAAGAGTAAGGTTCACTTGTAGCTCCGTTGCGCCGGGTGGACGTACTCGAAATTCAGCGGCTCTTTGTGCAATTCGTGCGGCGCGTCCGGCCCCTTATACTCCCAGGCCGCGACGTATTGGTAATGCTCGTCGTCGCGCATCGCTTCGCCGTCTTCCGTCTGGAATTCCTCACGGAAATGGCCCCCGCAGCTCTCATTGCGCTCCAGCGCGTCCACGCACATCAGCTCGCCCAATTCGAAGAAATCCGCCACTCGACCGGCGTTCTCCAACTGCTGATTCAGGTCTTCACCCGAACCCGGCACGTTCACGTCGCGCCAGAATTCCTCGCGCAGCGCCCGCACCTGGCTGATGGCATGCTTCAGACCTTCTGCATTGCGCGCCATCCCGCAGTAATCCCAAATAATCCTGCCCAGTTCACGATGGAACGAAGTCACGGTACGCTTGCCCTTGATGGACAGCAGCCGCTTAATGCCATCGTTCACTTCCGTCGTGACCGCCTGAAATTCCGGCGCGCCGGTATCCACCTTCGCCAGCTTGTTCGACGCCAGATAGTTGCCCAAAGTGTAGGGGATCACGAAGTAGCCGTCGGAAAGCCCCTGCATCAGCGCACTCGCGCCCAGACGGTTCGCCCCGTGGTCAGAAAAGTTCGCTTCACCCAGCACGAAAAGGCCCGGAATGCTGCTCATCAACTGGTAATCCACCCAGAGGCCACCCATTGTGTAGTGGATAGCAGGATAGATGCGCATGGGCGTTTCATAGGGGTTTTCGCCGGTAATCCGCTCATACATTTCGAACAGATTGCCGTAACGTTCTTCGATGGCGCTGCGACCCAGGCGCTTGATCGATTCCGCGAAGTCGAGATAAACACCCAGACCCGTTTCGCCCACGCCCCGGCCTTCATCACACGCATGTTTCGCCGCGCGGGAAGCCACGTCACGGGGGACCAGGTTACCGAAACTCGGGTAGCGCCGTTCCAGATAGTAATCGCGTTCGTTCTCTGGAATCTGCGCGGGCACACGCTTGTCGCCCTTCTTCTCCGGAACCCAGATACGCCCATCGTTGCGCAGCGATTCCGACATCAGCGTCAGCTTTGACTGGTACTCTCCCGAAACCGGAATGCAGGTGGGATGGATCTGCGTGAAGCAGGGGTTCGCAAACGCCGCGCCGCGCTTGTGCGCGCGCCAAATCGCTGTGCAGTTCGAACCCTTGGCGTTTGTCGAAAGGTAATAAACGTTGCCGTAACCACCGCTGGCCAGCACCACGGCATCGGCCACGTGCGATTCGATCTTGCCGGTGACGAGATGGCGCGTAATAATGCCGCGCGCTTTGCCGTCGATCACCACCAGATCCAGCATTTCCGTCCGCGGGCACATGGTCACGCGACCGGCGTCGATCTGGGCTTCCAGTGCCTGATACGCGCCCAGCAGAAGCTGCTGCCCCGTCTGGCCGCGTGCATAGAAGGTTCGCGAAACCTGCGCGCCGCCGAATGAACGGTTCGCCAGCAGGCCACCATATTCGCGCGCAAACGGAACACCTTGCGCGACACACTGGTCGATGATGCTGACGCTGTTCTGTGCCAGGCGATAAACGTTGTGTTCGCGGGCGCGGAAATCGCCGCCCTTCACCGTGTCATAGAAAAGGCGGAAAATGCTGTCGCCGTCATTCTGATAATTCTTCGCTGCGTTGATACCGCCCTGCGCCGCGATGGAGTGCGCGCGCCGCGGGCTGTCCTGAAAGCAGAAGCATTTGACGTTGTAGCCGAGTTCGCCCAACGATGCCGCCGCCGCGCCGCCGCCCAGCCCGGAGCCCACCACAATCACGTTGAACTTCCGCTTGTTCGCCGGGTTCACCAGCTTCATCTCGAAGCAGGACGTTTCCCAGGCGTTTTCGATTGGTCCCGTAGGAATTCTGGAGTCGAGTTGCATCTGTTCTCTATAAACTCATGCTCGAAAGCCGGATTACACCCGTCAACACGCCCAGCGGGATCGACGCGTAACCAAGGAAGAGGACGCCTGCGATCAGGTTCGCCGCAGCTTTGATACGCGGTGTGTGTTTCGGGTGGTTGAAACCCATCGTCTGGAACATGCTGGAAATTCCGTGGCTCAGGTGCAGGCAAAGCAGGCCAACTGCCACCATGTAGGCCAGCGCCACCGGCCACTGCAGGAAGCCATAGACCAAGTTTGAGTAGACGTCTGTCTCAGAAAAGTGCGGGTGCACCAGGCCTGCCGTGAAATGCAACAAGTGGTAAATGACGAAGGCCAGAATCACCGGGCCACTGTAATACATGGTCCGGCTGGCAATGGACGAATGCGAGTTGTCCTTTTTCGCGTAGCTCACCGGACGCGCCGCGCTCTTCAACTGCCAAAGCTGAATGGTGAAATAAATATGGGCCAGCACGCTCACCAGCAGGATGATTCGCGCACCCCATAGAATCTCCGCGTTGCTTTTCAGGAAAGCGGCATAGGAATTGATGCGCTCGGGCCCCAGGAACACCTGAAGATTCCCTGCCAGGTGACCGGCGACGAATCCGAAAAGAATGAAACCCGTCACCGCCACGACGGCTTTCTTAACAATCGTGGCTTCAAAAAACTGCAGAACTCTGTTAGAGCTGCCGGCTGCTGCTGGACTCATGGGAAGACTTTCTTTATCCTACTATCCTGCCTGTATCGATGCGAACATTACCGTGGTGGACTTTTAAAGATGCCGGCGGAAGAAAGTTTCGATTGTGCCAAAGGTAAACGGCGGAGCTTCATAAACGTTTTCGGTTTCCCCGGGCCGCGACGCGCGCATGCGATGTCGCAGCGGCGGGCCTTCGTCAAAGCTGTTGTCGTTGAGGAATCCGTGGGCCAGGCCGTCGATGACGGAGAGGGTCACGGGGTTGTCGGCAGCGCGCAATGCGTCGTAAAGCAACTGACTCTGTTCCACGGGAACGGAGCTATCGGTTCTGCCATGCACCAGCAGGAATGGCGGGGCTCCGGGGCGAATATAAGTGAGCGGATTTGCCTGCTTCACCAGATCCGGCACCGTTCGGATCGGGGCTCCCAGGAAGCGCGATTCATACGATTCAGGATCTTCCGATCTTTTCCCCATCTGATAGAAATCCACCGGAGGATAACCCGCAACCACTGCACGAACGTTCGTGGCAGGTTCTGACAACGCCGCAAGAGCCGCCAGATGTCCACCAGCCGACGCACCCCATAGTCCGATGCGTTCGGGATTGAGGCCATACTCCGGCCCGGCACTGCGCAGCCAGGCAATCGCCGCGATCACATCTTCCAGAGCGGCAGGGAAGATGGCTTCCCTGCTCAACCGGTAGTCAATGCTCGCCATGGCAAATCCCCGCTCCGCAAAGCGCCGCGCCAGATCCGGCCCGTGCCGCCGGTCCCCTGCCAACCATCCCCCGGCATGCAGAAACAGGATCGTTGGCAACGGACGCGCCGGCTCTTCCGGAATGTACAGGTCTGCCAGCAGTGGCGTGCCGCCGGGAGACGAATAGACCAGATCGTCGATACGTTTCACACGGCAGGCAAAGCCGCGAAGGATGAATGGCGAAAGCTGCGGCATGTTGAACTATGAATCTACATCCGGGGAGTTGACGCGCGTCCTGCGCGCCCCTCCCATACCCACAGGCAGCAGTACGGCGAGACGCCCGAAGCCGGGTTCCGCCATTATTTGGCGGAGCGCCGTTACTCCGGTTTTGACCGGCGAACCAGTCGTAATTGCCGGCCTGGCCCGTTTGCGGCCCCACCCTGGCCGAGTTGATGAAAGCCGCAGACAGTTTCCCTGCGACGAAACGGCGCAAACAACGGGAATATGGCCAGGGAAAAAATGACTTTTTTTCGAACTTCGCGAGGAGGCTCTACCGACCCAGTGCGTAGCCCACGAAATCCTTCAGCTGGTATCCCGCCCCGGACTTCGGCTGCCAGCAGGGATCCACACGCAGCATGGAACTCTTATCGCCGAACATCAACCCCAGGAAGACTTCAGCAACAATGCGGCCACCCACCGGACCCAGCTGAGGTGTGGCGACGGACTTGCCCTCTCCCTTCGCGGGAACCAGTACGTCTTTCCGGTACGCCATCGCTTCGGCCAGAATATACGTCCAGAGAGGGCAGTTTCCGGCAAAAACTCCGCCCGCGACGGCAGCGATATTCTTTATTTTCGGATCGGGTTCCTGGCCCGGATCGGTGGCCTTCCCGAGATTGATCTCCGGGTCTGTCAGGACCCGCACCCGCATCGCCTGAGCAACCTGCTGGCCCGACGGCAATCCGAGCCGCCAGCCACGCAGCAGGTTGCGGAACGGGAGCGACGGAACCTTACCACCAACCGGGACCGGCAGGCCCTGCAACGGATTCGTCACCGACGTATCGATGCGATACGCCAACTGCAGCCGATTTTTCCTGTCGGCGTCTGTCCCGTCGTCCGGGCGCGCATCCAGATCAATGAAGCGACCCCAATCGATACCCCAATCCGCAATCATGGCGCGGAAACCGGTGAGGCCCTCCGGTAAACCTTCCGCCGGTACCGGGAAAATGGGCAGAAGGATGGCTCCGTTCAGACGATATCCCGGGCGGATCATCGAGTGGCCGAGTCTGTACGCCGCGCCGGAGAACTCGACCGGCATGAAAGGCTGCGTCGTCCACCTGAAAAATTCGGGCTTCGAACTATCGTATTTTCCGCCGATCTTCAAAGCATTCAAAACTTCCTCAGTCACGATGCGGGGCAGGAAGTCGTTCAGGACGACGTACTCGTAGTGATACCGCACCTGGGTCTGCACCTCCGCAAAGGTCATTTGCGGATTGTCCGCCCGCATTCTGTTGTGGAAGCGAAGAATGAGACCCTGGAACTGCGAAACGATGGTGTTTTCATCGTTTCGCGGGTCGCCGATCAGCGCGCGCCGGGGGAAAGCATTGTTGCGGGGAAGGTCTCGCGCATGCGCGTCGCCCAGTTGCAGCGGCTCGCCCTGCAGGAACATCTCGCCGTCATAAAGGTACGGCTGGTCGTCCGCACCGCGCCCATAGACGTTGTCGAGATCGAAACCGGGCGTGCGGAAATCCACCAGCGCCGGGACGTCGTTCTGCTGCTGCAAACTGCTGGTGGGGTCGAAGCTGATGTCATGATCGACGAACTGGCCGAAATAGGTGTAGAGGGCGGGAATGCCGCTTTCTTCGTCGTCCGGACCGTCCTTCGGCAGATCGAAATCCGCAGTCATCGCTCCAGCCAGAGCGGTCAGGTTGTTGAAATTCGCTTCGTCACCGGCCCCGAAGGTGGCCGCCGGGAGGTGCGGGAACATTCTGCCGAAACGCCCCTGTTCGAGCGGGTTCCGTCCGTATTTAATTTCCATGGGTTCCAGCCCCCGCGGAACCTGGCCGTGTTTGATCTTCATTTGTTGTAGCTCCTCGTTTGGGAAAGTGCCGGTCGTGACGGTGCCGTTACACGGCACTGTTTGGGTAAGCGAAATTCGCGTGTGGTTCCGGACAGGAACCGCTATCGCGTTGTCAAAGCGGTGCGATAAATCGCAAAGACACGGTCGAAATCCATATCGAGTACAACCTGGACGGGCGTGGCGTTTGGCGCGAGGGTTTTGTTGAGAGGGGTGACCACCCCGTATTTCGGGCCAAAAGTAGTTTCGACGTCCAGCAGTAGTGATTCCGACTGCTTCACCAGCTTTGGATCAATCAGCCAGGCCGCTGCCAGTTCGTCCCAGAGGGCGGTCTCGGCTTTTGGATTCTTCAGAAAACCAGGGTAGCGGTTGCCAAAATCTTCGCGGTAGAGATCGGTGATGGGGGTTTTGGTCGCCACCACATGGTCGAAGGTGTCCTTCTTCAGGTGGACTTTGTTGCACACATCCAGGGCAAACAGGACCTTGTTCGGGATCTCGCTGCGCAACACCACCTGAGCGGCTTCCGGGTCGAACCAGAAGTTAAACTCGGCGGCGGGGCTGGCGTTTCCGGCTACATGGACGTTGCCGCCCATCATCACGAGGCTCTGAATTTTCGGAGCCAAATCCGGGCGCAGACGGAGCGCGATGGCGAGGTTCGTTAAGGGTCCGATGGCGAGGATCGTGACCCTCCCCGGTGCGGCGTCAACGGTTTGGATCAGGAACTCCACCCCGCCGCGTTTCGGTTGCGCGGTGGGCAGCGGCAAATCGAATGCGCCCGCGAATTCGATTTTGGCTTCGGATTTTCTTTTCGCCACGGTATGGACCAGTGGCGCATCCGAACCGACCAGAACCGGCAATTGAGGGAACCCCAGCAGCTTCGCATTGCGCGACATGTAGCCGGCGCCGTCGCGCGACCAGACATTGCCGGAGACCACCGTGATCCCGCGCACCTCCGCGCGCCGCGCACTGCGCAGCAGCATCGTGACCGCGACGCCGTCGTCACCGAAGTAGCCGGAGTCAGTATCGACGATGATTTGCGCGTGCATCATCCTCACGCTGAGCGCAAACAAAACGGGGAAGTAGAATCGCCTCATGGAATTCAAACACGCAAAATGGGAGTCTATCCCGCTCGAACCGATGAGCGACGTGATCAGCCGCAAGCTCTTCACCGGCGAAAAGGCCATGGTCGCCC
>JBBQDH010000117.1:0-17777 GCA_038319515.1 Bryobacterales bacterium | reverse complement strand
GACGCAATAATGAAGGGCCACTTGTGGCCGAGGAAATCGAAATTTGTTTTTTTAAATAATTCCATCTATCACTGCCCGTCCGGCGTCCCGGACTGAACCGTGCCACTTGTATGACACCGGTCGTAGAAATTTTGTTCCCGCTAAACTGAGTACCGAAACTAACATATCTCATCCTGCCGGGGGGGTAAGCCCGCCGGTAAAGTTCAGATGCTGAGCTCGGTAACCTGGGTCTTGCCGGAGAGTTCCCAGTCGAAGATCACCTTCGACACAAATACCGCGGTAAAGACGTTTGCCAAAAGACCAATCACCAGCGTCACCGCGAAACCGCGCACAGGGCCCGTCCCGAAGAGGAACAGGAACAGACACGAGACGATTGTTGTGACGTGGGTATCGACAATTGTCCACCACGCCTTCCCGAAGCCTGCGTCCACTGCCGCCGGGATTGACTTGCCGGATTTCAACTCTTCCCGTATGCGCTCAAAGATCAGCACATTCGAGTCTACAGCCATGCCGACGGTGAGAATGATACCCGCGATACCCGGCAGCGTCAGCGTCGCACTAAAGTAGCTCAGAGCCGCAATCAGGATAACGGTGTTCAGCAGCAGCGCCAGCACCGCGTTCAGCCCCGCCTTCTTGTAATAGACAAGCATCACGATGATCACTGCAATCAGCCCTGCCACGCCGGACAGAATCCCTTCGCGAATGGAATCGGCACCCAGTGAGGGCCCCACCGTGCGCTCCTGCAGGTACTTGATGCCGGCGGGCAGAGCGCCCGTACGCAGCACCAGCGCCAGATCATTCGCTTCCTGATCACTGCTCAGGTTGTTGATAACGCCCGAATCGCTGATCACGCCCTGCACGGTAGCCACGCTGCGGATCTGTGTATCCAGAACCACTGCGAGGCGGTTGCCAATGTTTGCTCCCGTGAATTTTTCAAAGCGCCGCGCACCGTCCTGCGACAGCGTGAAGCTGGTTTCCCAGCGGCCCGGGCTGTTCGGATCGGTTGCAGCCTTGGCGGTACGCATATCCTGCCCGGTGATGACCGGGGTGCGGGATAGAAGGTACCAGCCACTCGGCGCGCCGGAGGCGACATATTCACGCAACTCGGTGTTGAGAGGCAGAATGCCACCCTTGCCGGCAAGCGCCTCCTGCTGCGTCTTCCAGGGGCCTTCGTTCTTCACTTCGACAACCTTGAGCTGCGCGGTGGCGCCGATGATTTCCTTCACGTGGGCGGGGTCGCCCTCACCGGGCAGCTCCACAAGGATTTCCGACTGCGATACGGGGTCGCCGTGCGCCTGCACGGTCGGCTCAGTCAAACCAAGCGCATTGACGCGCTTTTCGATGGTCTGCAGCGACTGCGTCACCGTGTTGCGCTTCAACTCCAGCAGAGCGCTGGGCTTCATATTCATCCGGTAGTCGGTCGCATTGACGCCGGTCAGAACCCAGTCGGGGAACTTCTCGGTGACCATGTTGCGGAAGATCTGGAGTTTAGCCTGATCGACGCCATGGATATTTACCTGAATGGAATCAGCATCTTTCAGGGTTTCCGGGTCATTGCGGTCGAAACCGTTCACGATGATGTTGCGGGTGCGGGTTTCTTCACGCATCTGCTCAATCGCCTGATCTGCCTGCGTCTTGGCGGCATCCTGAATCTGGACCTGCAGCACCAGGTGGCTGCCGCCCTTCAGGTCGAGGCCAAGGTGGATATTCTTCGCGAGATTCGCTTTCAGCCCGTCAACCGAGCGGGGGAAGCCGATGATTCCAAAGATGCAAATCAATACGGTGGCCACAATTACAACCGCCTTGACTGTCAAATTTCGTTGCATGTGATGTTTGCCTTATTGCGAGATTACTTCGCGCCTTCCATGGGCACGACCGAAGTCACTGCGGACCGTGCAAACTGAATCTTCAGGTTGTCCGGTTTTACTCTGAGAACTATTGTGTCACTGTCCACGGCGGTAATGGTGCCGGTGATGCCGCCGCCGGTGATGACTTGGTCGCCCGCCTTCAGCTCCGAAAGCATCTGAGCCTGCTTCTTTTTCTGCTTCTGCATGGGCATAAACAGCAGAAAATAAAAGACAACAGCGATCAGTACGTAGGGCGCGAAGAGAAAAATCGAATTGGAGGGCTGCGCTTGCAGCAGGAGAAGAGATATCACGTTTTAGTTGTCCGCTTTCGCAGAGCGGTCCCGTACTTCGCCCCGCACTTTCTTTAGATAACGGGGAAATTGACCCAATAGGATAGACTGCCTGATCTCCCCCATGATGTCAAGGTAACGGCGCACATTATGCAGGGTTGCGAGTGAGGAAAAGAGGATTTCACTGGCCTGAAACAGGTGCCGCAGGTAGGCCCGCGAGTAGTTTTTACAGGTGTAACAGCTGCAATTGGGGTCGAGCGGATTTGGATCGTCGCGGTACTGAGCGTTCTTGATCACCACCTTGCCCAAGGAGGTAAAAATCCAGCCGTTCCGGGCATTGCGTGACGGCAGCACGCAATCCATCATGTCGATTCCGCGCGCCACGTACTCCGGCAATTCGTCCGGCATACCCACACCCATGGCATACCGCGGGCGGTCCTTCGGCAGCAGCGGTTCACTCGATTCCACCATTTCGAGGCTGAGCGGGCGGGGTTCGCCCACCGACAGGCCCCCCACCGCATAGCCGTCTGCGTCGAGCTCCAGCAACTGTTCAGCGCACTGCCGCCGCAGGTCCGGGAACATGGACCCCTGCACGATGGGGAAAAGCGCGTGCCGGGTGGGCGAACCGGAGATCCGTTCGCGATAGTGCGTAAAGGCCCGCTGCGCCCAGCGCACCGTGCGCTCCATGCTGGATTGCGCGGTTTCCCGGCTCACGGGATAGGGTGGGCACTCATCCAGCACCATCATGATGTCAGACCCGAGCGCCAACTGGACATCCACCGTGGAGGCGGGCGTAAACCGGCAGGTATCGCCGTTCAGGTGCGATTGAAAGGTAACGCCGTCTTCGGTGATTTTGCGCAGTGCGGAAAGGCTGAAGACCTGAAAACCACCGGAATCGGTGAGAATCGCCCCCGGCCAGGACATGAACTTGTGCAGGCCGCCCATTTTGCGGATGAGCTCATGACCAGGCCGCAGGAACAGGTGATAGGTGTTGCCGAGGATGATCTTTGCCTGAAGATCTTCCCAAAGATCGCGCTGCGAAAGGCCTTTGACGGTTGCCTGGGTGCCCACCGGCATGAAGACCGGGGTCAGGATATCACCGTGCCCGGTATGTATAATCCCGGCCCGCGCGCCCGTTTCCGGGCATTCAGCCTGCAATTCAAAGGTGACCTGACGGGGCAACTCTGATTGTAGAAGGCCTGCCTGCGCCGTACGATTCGGGCTACTTACCCGCGCCGGAAAGAGACACTATTTGTGGCGAACCAGCCACATTGTCGGCAATGCTGACTGAGGCGCCGCGAGACCCCTTCGCCACGGGCCTGAAGGTTACCGAAATGGTGCAGGAGGCGTTTGCCGCAAGGCCGGTGCCGCAGGTGTTGGTCTGGGCGAAATCGGCGGCATTCGTTCCGGAAAGCTTAATGGAACTGACGGTCATCGCCGCTGTACCCGTGTTGGTCATGGTCACCTTTTGCGCGGTCGCCCCGGTTCCCACTGTGGTGGACGCGAAAGTGAGCGAAGCGGGACTCAGGGTGACTTTGGGCGCGGCAACTGCGCCGGTCCCTGTGAGCGAAACCTGTTGCGGAGAGCCCGTCGCGTTATCCGCAACACTGAGCGATCCGGTGCGCGTGCCCGCAGTGGTGGGCTTGAAAACCACCGAAACCGTGCAACTGAGGCCGGCAGCGAGGCTCGCGCCGCAGGTGGTCGTACTGCTGAAATCGCCACCGCTGACCGAAATGGATGAAATGGTCACTGACACCGTTCCTGTATTCTTCACGGTGACGGCCTGGGCAGCACCGGCTACGCCTACGCTGGTGCCTGTAAAGGTCAGCGAAGCCGGGCCCACGCTGATGGTGGGCGAAGCGGGCGGGACCACACCACTGCCAGTCACCGGGACGGTCTGTGGTGAACCTGTCGCGTTGTCAGCAATGCTGAGCGAGGCAGTTCGGGTACCGGTCGCAGTTGGCGTGAAGATAACCGAAATGGTGCATTTCGCACCGACGGCCACGCTGCTGCCGCAGTTGTTCGATTGGCTGTAGTCAGCAGGGACTGCACCGGTGAAAGAGACGGAACTGATGCTGACCGGCGCGGTCCCGCTGTTCGTGAAAGTCACCGCTTGGGCGGCGCTGGAAGTGCCGGTGTTCTGGCCGGCAAACGAAAGCGAAACGGGGCTCAGCGAAACCGAGGCAGACCCGACCGTTACCGCAACAGCCGCGGAACTGCCGGCCGCGAAGTTCAAATCTCCTGTATAGTTAGCCGTCAAGTTGTAGCTGCCGGCGGGAAGCACGGCGGTCGTGCTCACGGCACCGCTGCTCAGCGCATAGGTGGCAAGCGGCGTGGCGCTGTTACTCGCAGCCAGACTCACGCTTCCGCCGGGGATGCCGGTGAATCCCGAGCCCGGCCCGACCGTGATTTTCACGGTCGTCGCCGAACCCGCCGCAATCGACGTGGGGCTGATGTTCAGGGATGTAACCGAGACTTCACACGGCAGCGCCGGCGATTTGAAAGTTCCGTTCGACGAGTACCAGCCGTTCACCCCGATCGACGGCACATCGTGATAGAACCAGCTCTTGAAAGCCAGTTCCTGCGCATGGTACGTGAAACCGTTTGACATGGTGATGGCGACGATGGTCCCGCTCAGAGGATCGCCATTTTCCAGATTGTTCTGGCAGCCACCCACCTGACCCACGTGTCCCCACCAGGGCGTCGGATTGTTGCCGGTGGGATCGTCAAGCCACTCGCCCACCTCGTGGGTCAGCGAGGATAGATCGGGGGACGAGGCAAAGTCGCCTGAAGTGTCAAAATCCGCCACGGCATAGGTCTGCACGGCGCTCGCGAAATTCGGGTTATTGAAACCGGAATGGTAGCCCAGGATGCAGCAGCTTGCCGACGTCCCCTGGTACATCACGGTGTTGTAGAGAACGAAAAGCGGAAAACCCGACGGCACCACGCCCAGCGTTGCCAATTGCGTGAACACCGTCGTCTGGACATAGGTGTCGAACCAGTTGATATCCATCTCACCCAATTTTCCGCAAGGTGAAGCAACGGTGCTGCCACTGGCTGCCGGAACGCTGATCCTGATGGCGGCAACCGGCGAAGCGCTCAGCAGCGTGTGATAGTTCGGGCTGATGCCGGCGGGACTGGTGTATTGCCAGAAGTTGGCGCGCTGGTAGCCGTCCAGATACTGCGTGGTGCCCAGGCTGACACTTCCGGCCGTGTAGGCGGAGTTATTGAACAGCGGCGAAGAGAGCACCAGAGACTGGGGAGCCTGCGGGGAACAGGCGTTCGCAACCGTCGGATCGAAGACAGTACCGTCGGAAAAGGTCAAAATCAGGGGGATGACGTTCGTGGTGATTGTGGTCGTGCCCGCACCCGCCACCATGGGATTCGTCCCCACCATCTGATAGTTGTAGGCGCCGGAAGTCGTTTGCCAGATGGGCAGGGTCGCGACGGCGGCGTTCTGCACGGCATTCGGCTGGAGCCCGGCGTTCTGCATCGGTCGCGAAACGTATCGTGCCGGGCGGCGGGAATGGCGCAGAGGCTGGTCCTGGGCGAAACAGGTGCTGACGAGCGCAAAAACAAAAAGTCCTGAAATCTTCATGATTGGGGAAGTAGACCGGACTTTTGATGCTACACGAAACGGGCCTGGATCAGGACTTTCCCGCGCGGTTATCAGTACCGGGACCACCCATTCGAAAGACTATTTCGCAATGCGACCGCCGTCCACCATCAGGTGAGCGCCGGTAATGAAACTGGCCTCATCGGAGGCGAAGAACAGAATCGCATTGGCAATTTCGCGGGCCTCGCCCACCCGGTTCAGCATGTGTTGCGGGGCCATCGCGGCAATCCACTCGTCTTTCGTCAGGCCCATACGGATCCACTCACGCTCCGTCGCGCTGGTCAGCACACAACCGGGGCAGATGCTGTTCACGCGAATATTCGAAGGTGCCAGATCCAGCGCCATGCAGATGGTCATGGAGAGCAGCGCGCCTTTGCTGGTGTTGTAGGTAGCGAAGTCGGCCTGCGCCATCAGCGCGCTGGTGGAAGACACGTTGACGATGGAACCCTTGCCGCGCTTCCGTATATGAGGAATGGCGTGTTTCGAAACCAGCGCCGTGCCCATGACGTTGACGCCCAAAACACGCTGCCAGTCTTCAACCGTTGCATGTTCTACGCCAACCGTAGTGAAATTCGCCGCGTTGTTGACCAGAATATCAATACCGCCGAAACGGTCGACAGCCACTTCGCTGAGGTGGCGGGCATGGGCTTCATCGGCAATGTCACCCGCCACGGCAACCACTTCCGCGCCCAGCGATTCCAGATGGCGCGCCACGGCATTGACGTTGTCTTCGTTGAGATCGGCCAAAACAAGCCGGGAACCCTCTTCGGCAAAGCGCTTGGCAGTGCCTTCGCCGATACCGGCACCGGCACCGGTGATAATGGAAACTTTGTTTGCGAGACGCACGAGATGTCCATGATACAGCGCGAGGGTAAAAGGCGAGGAATCGCCGGCGGATTCAACCTGACATCCGCCGGCGCGTGTTGCTAACGTTATCGAAACAACACTAAGTTTTGGAAATAACTGCCGGAGCAAGATCCCGGCTGGTGATGACGCGGTCGATGATACCGTATTCCACCGCCTGCTGCGCGCTCATGATGTAATCGCGATCCACGTCCCGCGCCACACGCTCCAGAGTCTGGTTGCTGGCATCGGCGAGGATTTTATTCAGAATCTCGCGCATGCGAAGAATTTCCTTCGCATAGATATCGATGTCCGCCGCCTGACCGGCCAAACCCTGCATGGAGGGCTGGTGGATCATGATGCGCGAATTCGGCAGGCTGAACCGCTTACCCTTCGTCCCCGCGGCCAGAAGAACCGCGCCCATGGACGCCGCCTGACCCACGCAGATGGTTACGATATCGGGCCGCACGAATGACATCGTGTCCAGAATCGCAAGGCCGGCGGTGATGGAGCCACCCGGCGAATTGATGTAAATTGAGATATCGCGTTCCGGGTCCTCAGCCTCTAAAAACAGTAACTGGGCGATGATCAGATTCGCGACAGTGTCGTCAATCGGCGTACCCAGAAAGATGATGTTCTCTTTCAGCAGACGCGAGTAGATGTCGTAAGACCGTTCCCCTCGGGACGTCTGTTCCACAACCATTGGAACCAGCAGAGAAGTACCCATTCCTTTCTAATCCTCGTATTTCGATGAAAGGCGCGAACCGGAGGATTCCGATGCGCCACCTGCCCCGAAACTTCATCATAGACTGCGCGGTGCGCAGATGGCCTTCATCGGATCACTATCGCCCAACGGGAGAAGATTTGAGCTGATGGCGACAGGCGCGACGCGGGGAGCGAGACCGGCGGCATATCTCCGGTGATTTCAATATGCAGGAACGCGAACCGCAAGGGAAAGCCTGATTCCGACAGCCCGCAGCACAGCACGGAAATATTTTCGGCAGTTCTGTGACCGGTAAATCGGAGGCCACCGAAGTGCACCGCCAGTTTCGCCCGCCCAAATGGCCCTGCGGGCCACGAAAACTGTCAAAAGCCCGAGGGCTTTCAACCCTGTCATGTCAGTTCCGCAGCGGCTTTCCCGTCGTCAGCATGTGCTGCATGCGGGCCTGAGTTTCGCGGCGGCCGCAGAGGCTCAGGAAAGCTTCGCGTTCCAGATCCAGCAGATACTGTTCGGAAACCTGGGGCGTTCCGGTCACCTTGCCCCCGCTCAGCACGTGCGCCAGTTTCTCTCCCACCACGGCGTCGTAGTCCGAAATGTAGCCGCCTTGCCGAGCCATCCAGACACCCATCTTCATGAGGGCGAAACCCTCCTGGCCGGTGACCGTGATGTCGGTTCGCGGCGCGCCGGGGGCGTAGGCCGGAACAAGTGACAGGGCCAGTTGTTTCGCGTCGTCCACCAGGCGTTCGCGGTTCATAGAAATGCGGTCACCGTCGCGAAGGTATTTGAACTGACGGGCTTCAGCCGCACTGGCAGACACCTTGGCAAAGCCGATCTGCTCGAAAATCTTCTTGATATCCCGCGAACGCGTCAGCAGTTCTTTACACCCACCACCGGCCGGGATCAGGCCGACCCCCACTTCCACCAGACCCATATAGAGCTCGGCCGAAGCCTGCACACGCGTGCAGTGCATGGGCAGTTCGCAGCCGCCGCCCAGTGACATGCCGAACGGAGCTGCCACCACCGGCTTTGGCGCATACTTGAGCGCCATGCTCAATTGCTGGAAGCGGTTGACTCCGGCGGCCAGTTCATCCCATTCTTCCTCCTGTGCGGCCAGCAGCACCATCACAAGGTTCGCGCCCACCGAGAAGTTGTCGCCCTGATTGGCCAGCACCATGGCGTCGAAATTGGTTTCCAGTTCGCCCAGACCAGCGCGCACCATCTGCAGAATGTCGTCCCCGACGCTGTTCATCTTGCTGTGGAATTCGCAGCAGATCACACCATCGCCCAGGTCAATCAGAGAGGCCCCGGCGTTCTTTTTGACGACGCCCCGGGCGCGTTTCAGATCTGTCAAAACCGTGATGCCCGGGCGCGGCGCCAGAGGCGCATAACCACTGCCGGCGAGATCGAAGTATTCGGTCTTTGGCTGCCGGTCCACATCGGCGCTGCGATAGAACGACTGTGCTCCGGCGGAGCGCATACGCTGCACGTTTTCAGGCAGGGCGCGGCCTTCGGATTCGATCCGTTTCGCGGTGGCCCCGAAGCCCAGTGCGTCCCATAGTTCGAACGGTCCAACGGAGTTCGCGTAGCCCCAGCGCATGGCCTGGTCGACCTCCACAATGCGGTCAGAAATCTCGGGCACCATGTGAGCGGCGTAGACCACATGCGAACTGAGAAGCTGCCAGAGGAACCGGCCTGCTTTGTCATCCAGCGCGATGAGCGCCTTCAGGCGATCCGCCAGCGGTTCGATCTTACGCACCGTTTCGAGCGAGCCGAAGCGCGGCTTGTTGGCAGGGTGATACTCCAGCGTCTTCCAGTCGATCGCGTGGATTTCGCGATCTTTGCCGACGCGTTTGTAGCAGCCCTGGCCGCGCTTGTCGCCCAGCCAGCCGCGCCCGATCATGTCCATGAGGAACGGCTGCATGGTGAACTTTTCACGAAAAGGATCGTTCGGAACCGCTTCGTAGAGGTTCTTCGTCACATGCGCCCAAACGTCCAGCCCGACAATATCCAGCAGGCGATAGCTGGCGCTTTTCGGCAGGCCGATGAGCTGGCCCGTGAGAAGGTCAACCTCTTCAATTGTGAGGTCGTGCTGCACGGTGAGTTCCTGCACCATGGACCCGAAGAACGATCCGACGCGGTTGGCGATGAAATTCGGAGTGTCCTTGCAGGGGACAACGCCTTTGCCCAGATGGAGATCGCAGAATTCGCCGATGGCCACCAGGATATCGGGGCGCGTGGCGGGGCCAGGAATCACTTCGGCCAGATGCAGATAGCGGGGCGGGTTGAAAAAATGGGTGCCGAGGAAGTGCTCTCGGAACTCATCGGAATAACCCTCCACTATCTGCGCCAGAGGGATGCCGCTGGTGTTGCTGGAAACGACGGTGCCGGGTTTTCGGTGCAGCGCGACCCGGTCATAGAGTGCGCGTTTGATTTCGAGGTTTTCGGAAACTGCCTCAAGGATCCAGTCGCAATCCTTCACCTTTGCAAGGTCGTTGTCGAAGCTGCCGGTAGTGACCAGGCGCGCGTCATCGGGTAAGAAGAAAGCCCCGGGGCGGCCTTTCAGCGCCGCGTCCAGACCGTTGCGGGCAATAGTCGGATCAAGATCCAGCAGGAGGGAAGGAATTTGGGCGTTGGCGAACTGGGCGGCGATCCGGGCACCCATGGTCCCCGCTCCAAGTACTGCGACACGGCGTATTGGTTTCATTCAGAATCCCGTTCCGCAGTGTATCGAATTGGAGTGGGCGAATGGAGTCGGCGGCGAGACCGCCGACTGTACAGGTGGATGGGCTATTGCTGCATCCGGCGCAGCAGCCATGCGTGGGCGACGCGGATTTCGCGGCCAATGGTCGCGATGGAAATATCCATCAGGTCAGCGATTTCCTGTGCAGTCATGCCACCGAAATACCGCATCTCGACGATCTTCGCTTTACGTTCGTCCTGCAGGGCAAGAGCGCCCAGGGCGTCGTGCAGCATCAGAATCTCGTTGGCGCTTTCAGGCGCTGCCACCAGGTCGTCACGCAGGGTGATGGGTGGGCCGCCACCGCCACGCTTCGCGGCGGATTTGCAGCGCGCGTGATCCACCAGAATGGTCCGCATCACCTGCGCGGCCAGGCCAAAGAATTGTGCGCGGTTCTGAAATTCCAGACTGTCCTGATCGGCAAGTTTTAAATACGCTTCGTGCACAAGCGCGGTGGGCTGGATGGTTTCTGAGCCGAAGCCGCGACGCAGGTGAGCGGCGGCCAGACGGCGCAACTCGTCGTAAAGGATGGGAGTCAGCCGATCGAGCGCCGCCTTGTCGCCCTTACTCCAGGACATCAACAGTTCTGTGACTTCGTTCTTCTCCACAAGCAACCTTCAACTATACCCCCGAATTTTACGGCAGGAAGTTACAGATCACCGGAGAGAACGTAAAATCCGCCCTGAACCGCTCACAGCCATGATTAGGGTTAACCGGGGGCGGTTACGCGCGGGCCTTCCCGGAACGCTATGATAGGCTGATAGTTTCCAAAATTCAGAGGAGTCTTTAACCACTATGTTTCGTTCTCTGGCATTCCGCGCGGGTTTACTTTGCCTTGCAGCGGCGCCTTTCATCACCACCGCCTCCGCGCAGATAAAAGTTGCTGTCATCAATACGCAGAAGGCGATGTCCGACACCGATGAGCTGAAGAAAGCCTCGGCCGCGGTGGAATTGAAGTACAAGCCGAAGCAGGACGAACTGGCTAAGATTCAGGCCGACCTGCAGTCGATTGAACAGCAGCTCAACAGCGGCAAGCTGAACCAGCAGGGTTCTGCGGAGCTTTCGGCACAGGGCCAGCGGAAGCAGCGCGACGCGCAGCGGATTTCCGATGACCTGCAGGCCGATTTTGAGCGGGACCGCACGGAGATCCTGGGCAAGGCCTCGCAGAAGATGCAGGACGTGATCAAGAAGCTGGCGGAAGAGAAGGGCGTCGACGTGATTCTGGACGCTGCGCAGGCGCTGTACTTCAAGCCGGCTCTGGAACTCACCACAGAAGCCACTGCGGCATACAATAAAGCCAATCCCGCGAAGTAAGCGGGCATCGAACAGGCGGGAACGATGCCGGGCTATCTGGATCAATACGGCGCTGGGGAGGATGATCGCAACAGGATCATTGTCCGCATCGTGGTTGTGGTGGTGACGGTCGTCTTTTTGTGCAGTCTTTCCTGGTATGTGCTCAAAAACCATCATCAGGAAGGCGTCGTGAAGACCTTCGTCTCCGCTGTTCGTTCCGGGGATTATCCGGGGGCGTATAAAGCTTGGGGCTGCTCGCCGGAACAAGCCTGCAAAGGCTACGGGTTTGAAAAATTTCTGACCGACTGGGGCCCTGTAAAGGCGGGAGCCCCGGCCAATCCGGACGGCCCGCCCGATCCGGGCGTCCTTGGCGTCACCGACAGCGAATCCTGCAATAATGGCGTTCTGCTCACCGTTGACGTCAATTCGAAGCGGGTGGAAAAGCTCTGGGTCGATAAAAACAGTGACGCAATCAATTTTGCGCCCTACCCGATTTGCCCCCACAAGAATCCGTGGGCGATCATGATGCACCGCACAGTGGGCAAGCTGCGCAAGCCATTTCTCAATTAACGGGCCGTCTGTCGAAAGATGGTTTGAAATAGACTATAGGTAACCAAAATGAGCACGACTACCACAACAGGCGCGGGACTGGAAGGCATTGTCGCCGGCGAATCAGAAATTTGCTATATCGATGGAAATGAAGGCGTACTCAGCTACCGCGGGTACAACATCCATACGCTGGCGGATAATGCCACTTTTGAGGAAGTGATCTGGCTGTTGTGGAAGGGTTCTCTTCCCAAAGCGGCTGAACTGGCACAGCTGAAGGCTGACCTCTTCGCAAACGCCGCGATTCCGGCTGATGTGGAGGCGTTCCTGTCGGCTCATCTGAAGTCGTCGCCGATGGACGTGTTGCGCACGGCGGTTTCCATGCTCAGCCTTTACGACCCGAATGCGAAGACCATGACACCCGAAGCGAATCTGCTGAAGGCGACGAAGCTGATGGCGCAGACTTCCACAATCGTGAGCTCGTTTGGCCGGCTGCGTACGGGTCAGCCAGCTCTGCCGCCTCTTGCGAAACTCAGTTTTGCCGGTAATTTCCTGTATTGCCTGACGGGAAAGCAGCCCGACAAGATCATGGAGCACACGTTCGACGTGGCCCTGACGCTGCATGCGGACCACGAACTGAACGCGTCCACCTTTGCGGCTCGCGTGACAGCTGCGACGCTCTCTGATATTTACTCCGCGGTAACTTCGGGCATTGGTGCCCTGAAGGGACCGCTGCACGGCGGGGCGAATGAAGAAGTGATCCGGATGTTGCTGGAAGTGGGAACGAGCGACAAGGCTGTGGAGCGGGTGCACGAGATGTTCGCCAACAAGATCAAGATTCCGGGCTTCGGGCATCGTGTGTATCGCACGGAAGATCCGCGCGCGACGCATCTGCGGATCATGTCAGAAGAGCTGGGCAAGAGCACCGGCCACGAAGATCTCTACCTGATGTCGAGCCGTGTGGAAGAGACCGTGAAGGGCGAGAAGAAGCTGAACCCGAATGTGGATTTCTACTCGGCGTCTGCCTACTATTCGCTGGGGATTCCAATTGATCTGTTCACGCCGATTTTTGCGGTTTCGCGTATGGCTGGCTGGACGGCGCACGTGCTTGAGCAGTACCACAACAACCGACTGATTCGCCCGCGTGCAGAGTACAAGGGCAATCCGGACGGCATGGTTTGGATCCCGATGGCGGCGCGGTAAGTAAGTGGACGAACGCGACTATTACACGGAATCGAAGGCCACGAAGCCGGCAATGCTGAATTGCCCTTCATGCCGCACGCAGGATTCCTACGACCTGCAGTGGGTGGTGCGGACAAAGAAAGCCGTGCTGCCGCGCGGGGGCGATGAGCGGGATCGTGCGAAGTTTGCCAAAGCACAAAGCTACATGGTTTTAATTGATACACAGACCATGTGCAAGAATCTGCGATGCCGGAAGCGGTTCGACATTTCCGGCGTCAAGTCGATGGCGTTTATTTAGCGCCGCATCATAACGTCCACTATCTGGCTGCGAATAATTCGGAGTGTGCCTCATACCGGACGTTATGCTCCCCATTCCAGTTGCAGGGATCTTCTTTTTCTTCGGGCTTTTGGGCGGTTACGGGGCATTGCGCGGGCTCTATGTTGTCGTCCGTGACAGTAAACGTGATTCCGCCGTCCGACCACTGCAAGAGGGTCACGTAAGGCTCAAGGAGGCGCTATCACGCCTGAATGGAATCCAATCAAGTCACCGGCGCCGTCCTTCGGTTCAGCCGTCCGACATCATGGAAATGGGTGGCTCCAGAGTCGAGGTGGGAAAGGTGTACCACGGGAAGGTAGTTCGGATTGTCGACTTTGGGGCGTTCGTCGAGTTTCTTCCTAACATCGAAGGACTGCTTCACATCAGTGAAATGGCTGAATACTAATTCGTCAAAGAGATTCGGTATGAACTCACAGAGGGCCAGCGGATACAGGTAAAAGTCGTCGGTGTGGAAGGAAACAAGATCAAACTGAGCCGGAAGGCTGTACCTGCGGCGCAGCGTCAGGTCTCCGTAATCCTTGGCTCCGCTGGTCCGAACAAGATCGCGGTGATCAAAGTTGTGCACGAAGTCGCTGGCCTTGGCCTCGCAGAAGCGAAGGACCTTGTTGATAGTGTGCCGAAATCCGTCGTGGAAGGAGTTACCCAAGAAGCCGCCGAAGCCGTCAGCAGGAAGTTCGTTTACGCGGGGGCTGCGGTAGAAGTGCGGTAGCGAAGCGCAAGTCCACTTGGCATATTTCCTCAAACCTACCGGAGAGTCTGAGGACCCACACACTCGACGTCGTCATAGCGGGCAAAATCTGTGGAGTTGAAGGTGAGAATCCGGTTGATCCCATGCGCTTTCATCGCTGCGACGAGGTACGCATCGTGCACCTTGACGCCGATGACGTGATGTCTGGCAACGAGATTCCGCCACAGGGTATAGGTGAGGGCGGAGTCCGGCAAGACAGTGAAGTGCCGTTCGAGCAAGCGGGTGTGGCGCTCGGCACCGGAAGTGCTGATCCCGAGCCCGTTGATGTCGGTCGGACGTGTGCAGACGTTCCAAAACTCCCGGACGTTTTGAGGTGTGAGGCAAAGCTCGAAGTTCCTCTGGTGCAGTGTCTTAAGCGCACTCCTCGCAACTGCGCAGGAAGCATTGCCCAACTGAATGGCCCGGAGCAAAACGTTGGTGTCGACCAGAATCCTGATCCTCTCAGGAGCTACCACCGGTCGGGATACCAGCTTTCGCGTCTGAGGGCTTCGTCATTCAAGACCGGATGCTGCGGAAAACTATCGAACCACGAGTCGAGTTCCCTTTCCCACTGGTCCGATCCGCCGGAAACTGCAGACACGAACGGGGTAGATGCGGAATGTGCCAACGCCTCCAGTTCCCGGCTAAGGAACTGGCTCAGCGAAAGGCCCGCAGACCGGGCCTGAGCCAACAGCCCAGCTTCGACTTCCGGTTTAAGATCGAGGGTGATGTTCACGTTGTCCTCCGTTTCCTTCAATTTAATACAGCGGCCTTAAAGATAGCTCAACCACCAGTATCGCCGGGCTGTTTTGAGGTCTCCATACCAGCGGCAGAGCGGGTACATGGTAGCTACGATGAGGATCCAGGCGATGTATGTGATTCCGGGCGAATAGCCATAATCGGCAGGGAACACGCCAGGCAGCGCTCCGGCGGCGGGCGGCGGACTGAAGAACATCGAGATGCCCGCCGCGCCGTAGCGGAAGATCGCGAGCAAGCCGGAAATGGCGTGGATGAGATAGAAGTGGGCGAGGAAAAAGAAGAGCGGCACGCGCCCGAACACCAGCAGCGGACTGTGTTCGCTGAACCGCAAACGGTCGAATACCCAGAGGACCAGCAGGACCGGCCCCAGCGTCATCAGCAGGAACAGGAGCGAGGGCGGGTTTTTTGTCAGATTCAGGAATGAGAGCGCGCTGCCGTTCCACTTTGACGGGTCGCCATAAACGTTCGCGAAACGCAGCGCGATGAATCCCAGGGTGGAGGCGAGGCCTGTACGGAGCAGGATTGTCCGGCGGTGTTCCGGCGGGAGTTGCAAGACCTCGCCGAAGCAGAAGCCAGCGGCCATCGTCGCGATCCAGGAAATCAATGGATAGCCGAAGATGATCACCATTCCGCCGATTTGAAACGCTCCGGGCTGGTGGAGCAGATTCCACAGTGGGTTTGCGATTCTGACCCCGTCGAGCGTGTTGTGAAGCGCGATCACGGCGAGGCTGAGCACGGACAGCACCCGGATCGGCAGCCAAATCAGTGCGGCCAGGGCGATCATGCTGCCACCCAGCGCGAAGAGGGTGATCAGAAAGAGCGGGTACTGCAGCGAGAAGTTGAAGTTCAGGGCGAGGCGCATGGCAGTCAGTTCAAGAAAGATCAGCCAGAAGCCTCGGGTCAACAGGTATTTCGAAAGCTCCGGTTTCGTTCGCCCGCGCTGCCACCAGAAGAAGGCGCCAATGCCTGCGGTGAACATGAAAGTCGGGGCGCAGAAGTGCGTGATCCAGCGCGTGAGGAAAAGCAGCGTGGTGGTGCGGGTCAAGTCTGTTGGCGAGAACAGCCCTGCATCGTGATGAAAGAAATCGCGCACGTGATCGAGCGCCATGATGATCATGATGAGCCCGCGCATGGCGTCCACAAATTGAAGCCGGGATTGTAGTCGCGAGCCGGACTGCATGGGAAATGTTTTATCATGTTGCACAATCAAGTGATGGCAGCGGCGCCCGGCCAATTCCCTTACACGCGCGGCATCCACGAAGGCATGTACAAAAGCCGGCTCTGGACCATGCGCCAGTTCTCCGGTTTTTCGACGCCCGAAGAGACAAACCGGCGCTATCGGTACTTGCTGCAACAGGGGCAGACAGGGCTTTCGGTTGCGTTCGATTTGCCCACTCTGATGGGCTACGATTCCGACGACGCGGAAGCGCTGGGAGAGGTGGGGCATTGCGGGGCACCTGTGTCTTCGCTCGAAGACATGGAGACTTTGTTCGACGGCATTCCGATGGGTGATGTCACCGTTTCCATGACGATCAATTCGCCCGCGGCCGTGATCTGGGCCATGTATCTGGTGGCGGCGGAGAAGCAGGGCGCGGATTGGGCACTGCTTTCAGGGACGCTGCAGAACGACATTCTCAAGGAATACATCGCGCAGAAGGAGTACATCTTTCCGCCTCGGCCTTCGATGCGTCTGGTGACGGACACCGTCGAATTCGGCGCGCGAAATGCCCCTCGTTTTAACCCGATTTCGATCAGCGGGTATCATATTCGCGAGGCCGGATCGACAGCGCTTCAGGAGCTGGCATTCACGTTGCGGGACGGCCTGGAATACGCCGACCAGGCCATCGAACGCGGCCTCGCAATAGACGATTTTGCCCCGCGCTTCAGCTTCTTCTTTAATGCCCACAACAATTTCTTTGAAGAGATCGCCAAGTACCGTGCCGCGCGGCAATTGTGGGCAACAATCCTGCGGGAGCGATATGGGGCGAAGGACGACAGAAGTTTAAAGCTTCGTTTCCACGCTCAGACCGCCGGATGTTCGCTCACCTGGCAGCAGCCTTATAATAACGTGGTGCGAACCACGCTGCAGGCGATGGCGGCGGTACTGGGCGGAGCGCAGTCCCTGCACACGAACTCGCTGGACGAAGCATTCGCGCTGCCGAGCGAAGATGCGGTTACTCTCGCTCTCCGCACCCAGCAGGTGATCGCTTATGAGAGCGGCGTCACCGCCGCGCCGGATCCCTTCGGTGGCAGCCATCACGTAGAACAACTGACCGCTCAACTCGACGCCGGCGCGCGCGAATACATCGCGAAGATCGATGCCATGGGCGGCATGATCCCGGCGATTGAGCAAGGCTATCCACAGGCTGAGATCGCGCGGGCGAGTTACGAATACCAGAAGACAGTGGAATCGGGTGCGTCAGTGGTTGTCGGTGTGAACAGGTTCCAGTCGGGCGACGACAAGCCTCTGGCACTGCTGCGGATCGACAAATCCGCCGAAACCCGGCAATGCGAAAAGCTTCGTGGCCTGCGTGCCCGCCGCAGTAATGAGGCTGTGCGGAATGCCCTCGCCACCGTGCGAAAAGCTGCCCAGGGAACCGATAACCTGATGCCGCACCTGATCGGCGCGATCCGCGTCTATGCGACTGTGGGAGAGATCTGCACCGCGTTGAAAGACGTTTTTGGCATATGGGAAGAACGCCCCACTATCTGATATGAAGCCCCCTCTGAGAGTGCTTGTAGCCAAGCCCGGACTCGATGGCCACGACCGCGGCGCGAAGGTGATCGCGCGGGCGTTGCGCGACGCCGGGATGGAAGTCATTTATACTGGTTTACGTCAGACTCCGGAAATGATTGTGAACGCGGCCCTGCAGGAAGAT
>JBBQDH010000116.1:0-17777 GCA_038319515.1 Bryobacterales bacterium | reverse complement strand
CGATGTTACCGTATTGAGTGCCACTATGCCCTGTAGCCCTGAAGTGCTCAAAAATGTTTCTCTGTTTGCGCTGCTTGATGACGATGAAGCGGCGATTCTGGCTGCGCGGGTGGAGGAGAAGAGATTCGCCCCCCGGCAGCGGATTTACAAGATCGGAGATCCCGGACAACTTGCTTACCTGATGGTCTCCGGGAAAGTGCACGTCACGACAGTCGACGAGGACCACCAGGAGGGTTTGGTGGACGATCCGGAAGAGGGCGAGTTCTTCGGGTTCGCGTCGATGATGGACGGCACGCCGCACCAGACCAGCGCACTGGCGATCGAGGAAACAGTCTGTGTCGAAATCGACAAAGGCGATATTCTGGCACTGCTGCAGCAAAAGCCGCATGCCGGAATCGACATGCTTTCTGTATTGGGCAAGCAGTTCCACGCGTCACAGTCGCTGGTCCGGCTGCGCTCCGCAAAGAACGCCAATGACATCATTGAGGAGGAGGCTACGTTTGGCGACCACCTCGCCGATGAAGTGGCACGCTTCGGCGGCTCCTGGCGCTTCATCATCACGTTTTTTATTGTGTTGGTGGTGTACACCGTCACCAATATCGTGCTGGGCAAATCCGCGTGGGACCCTTACCCGTTCATCCTGCTGAACCTCTTCCTGTCAATGCTGGCGGCGATTCAGGCGCCGGTGATCATGATGAGCCAGAATCGGCAGGATACGAAAGACCGGCTGCGGGGCGAACTCGATTTCGATGTAAACCGCAGGTCTGAGTCTGAGATCCAGGGTCTGTCGAAGAAACTGCACCTGCTGGATGACAAGATTGACGACCTGACCGACCTGCTGCGGCAGATGCAGAAGAGCCGCTAAACTGTCCGTTAAGTGCAAAAACCAGCTTTCGATCCAGGCCTGACGCAGCAGTTCGGCGCGCCGCTGCGCCGAACCATCAACAACAACGGTTCTTTTAATGTGCGCCGCACGGGTGTGAGCTGGCGCGCGTTCCATCCCTGGCTGCATATGGTGAACATGAGCTGGACCGCCTTCGCCCTTTTGGTGGCCTGCGTCTACATCGGGTTGAACCTGACCTTCGGCTACGCCTACTTTCTGATGGGGCCCGACGCGGTGAAGGGTTCGGAAGCACCGACGGAGTTCCTGCGATTGCTGAATTGCTTCTTCTTCAGCGGCCATACGCTGACGACGGTCGGCTACGGCAGCCTCTCGCCAAACGGCGTGATGGCCAATCTGGCTGCCATCGCAGAGGCGCTGTTCGGACTGCTGGGGTTCGCAGTGATTACCGGCCTGCTGCTGGCGCGGGTGTCACGACCCTCCGCGCGGATTCACTTCAGCAAAAATGCCCTCATCGCTCCTTATCAAACGGGCACGGCGCTGATGTTCCGCATCGCCAATGAACGTTCCAACAATCTGATGGAACTGGAGGCTCGGGTAATGCTGATGCAGGTGGTGACGGTGGACGGCAAACAGGAAAGGAAGTTCGACAATCTGACGCTGGAACGATCCTCAGTATTGCTGTTTCCGCTGACGTGGACCGTGGTGCACCCGCTTGACGAATCCAGTCCGCTGGCGGGAAAGTCGGCCGGAGAACTGGAGGCAATGCAGTTGGAAATTCTGATTATGGTGAAGGGTTTCGACGATACGTTCAGCCAGGCGGTGCACAGCCGCTATTCCTATCGGGCGGATGAAATTGTGTTTGGCGCGAAGTTCCTGCCGGCCTTTTCGGTGGAATCGACGGGCAATATCCTGCTGGAACTGAATAAAGTCAGTGAATTTCGAAACGTTTTGTAAGCCGGCCTTTTAGTACTGCAGGGACAGTTTCGGCCCGGCTGTATTCCGCCATGCCTTCCAGGCGACGTCTTCGAAGGCGTCTTCCGTCAGCGCGCCCAGGTTGACACTGATCCAGCCCCCTCTGCCGCCGTCCCTGGGCAGAGAGAAAAGCCCCGCATCGCGCACCAGCATCTGCTGTTCCTCCGCGCCGATCTTCAGGTGGACAAGGGCGGCGCCGGACCACACTTTGGCGAAAATCTTATCGCGAACGCGGAAGTCCTGGTAGCCCGGGTTCGGGTTTTCCTGCACTACGGGCAGGGAGAGCAATATGTCGATTGCCTGTTGGGCCGTTGTCATGGGAAAAGTTCAAAACCCCTTTTCAGTTTAATGTCACTGGATGAGCTGCCGACAAGAACTTCAAATTCGCCAGGCTCTGAGGTCCATTCTTTCGCGAGGGGGTCAAAGAAAGACAAGGCACGTTGGTCCAGCGTAAAACTGAGGTCCCGGGTTTCGCCCGGCTGCAGTTCGACGCGCCGAAAAGCTTTCAATTCTTTGAGCGGCCGATCCACGCTGGCCTGAACATCACGGAGATAGAGCTGCACCACTTCCGCGCCCGCGCGAGGGCCGCTGTTTTTCAGTTTCAGCATCACCTGAATCAACTGGTCAGGGCGGGGTGTTTGGGGATAAATACGGAGGTCACTGTACTCAAAAGTCGTGTAGGAGAGTCCGTGGCCGAAGGGAAAGAGCGGCTCGATCTTGTGTTTGTCGAAGTGCCGATAACCAACGTAAATACCCTCGTCATAAGAGACCTGATCGTTTACGCCCGGGTAATTCCCGAACGCGGCAGTGTCCTCTATGCGTTTGGGAAAGGTAACAGGAAGCTTGCCGGAGGGATTGGCATCCCCGAAGAGTACTGATGCGATGGCAGAGGGGCCTTCCTGACCGGGAAACCAGGCGTTGAGAACGGAAGGCACCAGCGCAAGCCAGGGCTGCATGACGACGGGTGCACCCACGTTCAGCACCACGATGGTTCGTTTGTTCACTTTGGCCACCGCGGCAATCAGTTCGTTCTGACCGGCGGGCAGGGAAAGTGTCTTGCGGTCGAACATCTCGGCCTCCACTTCGGCGGTGTTGCCCGCGAAGATGATGGCCAGATCCGATCTTTTCGCCAGTTCCACCGCTGCCGGGCCGCCCTGTTGAAATTCCACCTGGAAGTCGTTCCCGGCACGCGCCCGAATGGCATCAAGGGGCTTCGAGGTGTTGGCGGGGGTCACCAGGGAACTGCCACCTCCGGCTGGCGGCACGGCATCGGCCGATGGCCCAATGACAGCGATGGTACGGACGGCAGTCTTCAGAATCGGCAAAGTATTGTTCTCATTTTTCAGTAGAACGATGCTCTGCACAGCGGCAACGCGGGCAACTTCGCGTTGCTCCGGCGTGTCTACCTTGCCACCCGTGGTTCGGGTGCGGTCGAAGATGCCACTGCCGAACATGGCGCGCAGAATACGGCGCAGGCTTTCATCGATTGTGAGCGCGCTGACCTTTCCTGCTGCGACCACGCCGGATGCCACCAGGGGCTTCAGCTTTTCTTTGGTCAGGTAACCACCATCGAAGCCTGGATTGCCACCAGGGAAGGCTTCCAACAACTTCTGCAGCGTCGGCATGACCACCGCGCCGGGCATTTCCAGATCAAGGCCGGAGTTGAGAGAGTCCGCAGTGGAATGAGTACCGGCCCAGTCAGAAACCACAAAGCCCTTGAAGCCCCATTTTCGTTTGAGGATGTCGTTTAGCAACATGGGATTTTCCGCCGCCCAGAAGCTGTTGACCTTGTTATACGACGACATGACGGACCAGACTCCCGCCTCTTCCACAGAGGCGCGAAAGGCCGGAAGGTAGATCTCTTCCAGCGCACGGTCGGTGATCAGGACGTTAAGAGTATTGCGGCGAAATTCCTGATTATTCACGGCGAAATGCTTCACGGTCGCGATGACGCCTTGCTCCTGAACGCCGCTGATCCAGGCCACTGCCATGCGGGAAGTGAGCCACGGATCTTCGCCGTAGCTTTCGAAATTCCGTCCCCAAAGAGGCGTGCGCTGGATATTGACAGTAGGCCCCAGAAGCTGGTCCCGCCCCAGAGCGAGGGCTTGCCGACCCAGCACGCGGCCCTGCTCCGTCACCAGTTCCGGATTCCAGGTGGCTGCCATTGCAATGCCCGCCGGGAACGCGGTGGCAGCGACTGACTTTGGCGTGGAGGGAGTATCGGGCTCACCAGGGAAGGCCCAGGAGCGGATGCCCATGGGTCCGTCCGTCATGTGGATGGCAGGAATACCCAGGCGGGTGTTGGCGCGGGTATCCATCCAGCCCGCTCCGGTCAACATGTCCAGCTTCTCGTCCGGCGTCATGCGGGCCAGCAGGTCCTCAACACGCGTGTCGATGGCCATTTTTGGATTCTGGTACGGCAATACGGTGGTCAGGAAGGAGCAGCCTGTGAGCAGACCAGCGGCGGTCAGCGTCAGCAACAAGCAGGGTCCCGGAGCGCGGCGATTCATCCTGTTGTCAGTATTGCCCAGGAGTATTGCCCGGGAGAATTACCCGGGAGGACTACCCAGGAGAGTTCAGCGATCTGAAACGCGGATTGTGCGATATTACGTGTTCGGGGACTTCGCCATGAAAACACAGGTAAAACCGCGTAATAGCTGGGCAGTCGTGACCGGGACCTCGGGCGGCATTGGGCTGGAGATCGCCCGCAATCTGGGGGTGGAAGGCTACGATGTCGTGCTGGTTGCCAGAAGCGCGGAGAAGCTGGAAGCCCTGGCGGCGGACATCGCGAAGAAGTCCGGGGTCAGGACGCTGGTGATCGGCGCCGACCTGTCAGCCCGGAACGCCGCGGACCTGGTCGTCGCCGAATTGCAGCGGCATTCCATTGAGCCGGAGATCCTTGTCAATAACGCCGGTCTGGGTTTATTTGGAGTGCATCTTGACCTGAAGCTGGAAGATGAGCAGGCGATGATGGACCTGAACATGACCACGCTGACGCGGCTGACGAAGCTGCTGTTGCCTGGGATGGTGCGGCGCAAACACGGCCGCATCATGAACGTGGCGTCCACCGCGGCGTTCCAGCCGGGCCCTTACATGGCTGTCTACTATGCCACCAAAGCATATGTTCTCTACTACAGTGAGGCGATCGCGGAAGAGCTGAAAGATACCGGGGTCACGGTCACGGTTCTCTGCCCGGGGCCAACGGTATCAGGCTTTCAGGACAAGGCCAACATGAATGATTCCGGCCTGGTGAAAGGGCGAAAATTGCCGACGTCGAAAGATGTAGCGGATTACGCGGTTCCGGCGATGATGGCGGGGAAGAGGGTTGCGATACACGGGCTCATGAACCGGATCATGGTGCAGGCGATACGCTTCGCGCCGCGCGACATGACGACAAAACTGGTGGCGATGATTTCGGGGCCTAAGTAACAGATGACGGCGCGCCACCTCCCCACTTCATGGTTGGGAGGTGGCTGTTACCGGTTTACTTGCTGCCCTTTGCCATGGCTTCGTGCATGGCGGCCATTTCATTTGCTTCTTTGGCGGCCTCCCGGTTTAGTTTTTCCCAGGTGCGGCAGTGGTCTCCCATGGTGGGAGATTTGGCAAGATACTGCATTTTGTTCTTCTCGTATGCGGTGCCCATGTCAACATGGTCGGCAGCTTCCGCTTCCAGCCGGACAGCCTCGTGATGGAAGTACGATGCAATTCGCATGTGGGCCGCCGGCGTATTGGCGGTTTGGATCAGCTTTTTGATTTCCGCTTTAGATGGTTCTTTGGGTTCCACGGCACCAGCCTGTCCCACTGTTGCGACCGCCAGGGTAGCGGCAAAAATGAAAGTGATGAGTTGTTTCATGAATGACTCCTTTTTTCCTGCAACTCTAAAGGGGCAGGTGAGTGGCCGTTTGTCCGGCGCTGTATATCATTGACTTTTTGCGGGGCGGGTTGCGGGGTTGCGCGTTCCGGCGCTGCGCGCTAAGGCGCAGGAGCGAGGATAATACCAGTGAGCATGAAGAAAAGTCAGGCCGTGCAGGCGTCTCTACTGGCCGCCACTGCGGTGATGATGACAGGGTGTTCAAGCCCGGCAGAGCAGGTCTGGCTGAATTCTGCCGGCCAGTGTATTGGGCCGAACGGCCGGTATGTGGAGCAGAGAATCTGCTACGGATCCGGCGGTGGCTATTACGGCGGACATCACTACATGTACATGCCGGGGCGCTCGGCGCCATACTACAGTTCGCCTGGGTCACCTGGCTACGTGCGTCCGTGGGGCGGTGCCGGCGCGGCGTCGTCTGTGGGATCGGGATCAGTGGAATCAGGAACAGTTCGGGGCGTGTTCGGCAGCAGTGCGAGCCAGGGAGGCGGAGAGTAAATGAGACGCGAACGAAGCGCCGCCCGGGCTGGGTGGCAGGAGACCGTGGCGGCGCAAGGTCTGCCGTATCACACGCCGGAGGGTCAGACCTATTGGGATGAGTCGGCTTGCTACCAGTTTTCGGCGGCTGAGGTGGACGTGATTGAGAAAGCCACCAATGACCTGCAGGAGATGTGCCTCGAAGCCGCGCAGTTCGTGATCGACAACGACCGGTGGGCGCAATTTCATATTCCGCCGGAAGCGGTACCGGCCATCAAAGACGCGTGGCAAGCCGAACCGCCATCCATCTATGGGCGCTTCGATCTGGCGTATGACGGGGCGAATCCGCCAAAACTACTGGAGTACAACGCGAATACGCCGACGTCTTTGGTAGAGGCCGCGGTGATCCAGTGGAACTGGCTCCAGGATACGCGTCCGCGGTCGGACCAGTTCAATTCGATTCATGAGAAGCTGATTGCCCAGTGGGGCGAAATACGGCCTTATCTAAAGCCCGGCCCGTTGTACCTGACCGGCGTGGAAGACGCGGAAGACATCATGACGCTGGCCTACCTGGAAGACACGGCACAGCAGGCGGGAATTCAGACGGCGCGGATCGGGATCGGAGATCTGGGATGGAATGAGGGGGCCCGGGAGTTTCGGGATTTAGAGGAACGGGCTGTTCGGAATGTCTTCGGGCTCTACCCATGGGAATGGCTGTTAGGGGAGTACCCTGAAGCGCTGCTGGCCGTCTCAGGTCGGGACGTCTGGATCGAACCGATCTGGAAGATGCTGTGGTCAAACAAGGCCCTGCTTGTGATTCTGTGGGAATTATTCCCGCATCACGAGAATTTGCTGGAAACACGGATGGACGGGCCCGGCCTGATGGCGGAATATGTGCGGAAACCCCTGCTGTCGCGTGAAGGGGCGAACATTTACCTGAAGACCCGCGCGGGCGTCTTTGAAACCGGCGGGGAGTATGGGGAAGAAGGGTACGTATACCAGGCAGCGGCAAACGTACCCAATTTCGGGGGAAACTACCCGGTGATCGGGAGCTGGCTGGTAACCGACCAGGGCGCGTGCGGGATGGGCATTCGGGAATCGACCGGGCCCATCACCGACAACCTGAGCCGGTTTGTGCCGCACTACTTTTGATGAGGATGGTCGGCGGCGGGCTTCGCGGTGGCTCCCCATTTAATGGTCATTGCCATCATTTTTTGGCCTTCTTTGACATTACCTTCTTTTGCATTAATCGCCACGCGTTCGCCCTTCTTCAGGTCTTTGAGCAAGGCGGGGGCGTCAGAGTGCGTGACCACGGTCGTTTTGTCGACCAGTATGGTTACGGACTCATGTTTACCGGTTTCGATGGTCACCGAGGTTTCGGTAACGGCGGTGACGGTGCCAAGGAGGTGTTCAACTCCGTTGTGTGCCCAGGCGGCGGCGGAGAGGAGGAGCGTGGCGATGGTGAGTTTTTTCATTGGTGTTCTCTTTCGTGGTCGTGTCGTTGAGTGGGCGTGCCGCCATTGAGGAAGCTCGATTCATCTTCCTCGCGTTGACGGTCTTCCGGACCCTTCGGATTCATTTTCTCCATAGCGGCGAGTTCGTCCGGAGAAAGCTGCGGCAGATGGCGAATGAAGTGGACCAGTTTCCATGAGGATTTCGCTGCCGACTCCGACCCTCCCCAGGCTGGCATGCCGGTAAGACGGATGCCGTTTTCGATGATGTAAAAGAGCTCACCGTCTGTCAGTTTTTGGGTGGCTTCGGAGCGCATATCCGGCGCGGGCGGGTACATCTGCGCGCCCATTTCAGAAACCCTGGCGTTGCCATTGTTTGCGTGGCAAATGGCGCAATGGTCTGCCCAGTGGGCCATGGCTTCTTCCAGAACTTCGGGCGAGTTGGGAACAGGGTTCGGCGTTTCGCGCGCACCGGTCGGAAGGGCAAGTTTGCGGGCTGTTTGGGCAGCGAAAGCCTCAATGGCTGTCGGGGTGGCGCGGGCGCTGAAGCCCTGCGTTGAGCCGAGCCAAAACCGGATGCCCAGGGCGGCGAGCAGAGCGGCGATGAGGAGTATTCCGATGAGTCGCATCTAAAATGATTGCCAGGCTTTCATGGAAGCGATGAGATTCTGTTCGCGGTCGCCTTTTACGTTGTAGCACTGCAGGGCAATAGGGCCTTTGTAGCCCATCGATTTCAGATCGGCGAGAAAGCCTTTGACGTCAAAAGCACCTCGGTCGAGCGTCTGGATCAGGCGGTCCCAGTCGCCTTCGTGGTCAGCTCCGTTGACAGAGACCATCAGGGTATGAGGGAGTGCTTCGCGCAGACGGGTTTGCAGGTTCGCTTCATCGCCGCTGCGGAGAAAGTGGCAGAGATTGAAGACCAGGCCGAGGTTGGGTCGATTCGCCTTTTGGATGAGGCGAAGGGCGTCTTCAATGCGGGCTATGTGAAAGCCATAGTGAGGGTAGAGTGCAACTTTGAGTCCGGCCATGGCAGCCAGGTCGGTGACTTCGACGAGGAGGGGCAGCGCGATATCGTCGCCCCGGGGAGATTTGCCGTTGATGGTGAAGGTGATCAGAGCTCCGGTGCCGCGAAGTTGTTCGATCGCTTTGGGGAGACCGGGATCGAAACCGGGGGTGGCATCTGAGATGTTGATGCCGGTGTAGATTCCGGGCATTTTGAGCCCGCGGGATTTGTGTGCGGCAAGCAGTTCCGGGATGTCTTTCGTGCCGGAATAGAAGATGCCGGCATAACCGCTGCGTTTGGCGAGTTCGGCCTGAGCTTCGAGGGGGAGTTCGCCGCGCCCGGTGCCGTTGTCGAAAACATAGAGTGGCGGCGCGGCCTGAATGGACAGCGTCTGAATGGAGATTGCAAAGATGAGTGAAAGCATCGCCCGGAACATCATTTGTAGTTTATCGCTGACGGCGTGCGCCGGCCCCGGAGCTTTTCCCCCCTGCTGGAAGTGCAGCAGTCCAGAGCAGATCAGGCGACGTGGCGGGGGATGAAGTCACAGAGCGGATCGGAAGCCAGGGAATCTCCGGTAGCTTCATAAGCGCGGGCACGGGAACCGCCGCAGAGGGCATGGTATTCACAGGAGCCACAACGACCGTGGAACGTTTGTGGGTCGTGCAACTGCCTGAACAGCGGCGCAGTGCGGTAGACATCAGCCAGGCGGTCCGTACGGACATTGCCGGTTACCTGCGGCAGGAAGCCTGCAGGGCAGATGTCTCCGGTGCTGGAGACGAAGACAATGCCGTTACCGTCGCGGATACCAAAGCCCCGGGCCGCAGGGCTGCGGCGGATCTGCTCGCCGTTGAGGCCTTCCGCGCGCATATGCCGGACCGCGATGCGGCGGTATGACGGGGCTTCCGTAGTTGCCACGATGAACGGCGCGGATTTGGAGATTTCATAGACCCGGTCCATGAGTTCTTCTGCCTTCTCCGGCGGCAGTGGTTGCAAAACCTTGCCACGGCCCACAGAGATGAGGAAGAACAGGCTCCAGCGCGCCAGCCGGCAGGTTCTGAGCAGTTCATACACGGCGGGCAGGTCGGGAGCGGTTTCGGCGGAAACGAGAGTATTGATCTGAACCGGAAGACCCTGGTTCGCGGCCCAGTCCAGGGCCTGCAGGGTCAGAGCGTAAGTACCGGGAACGCCGCGAATGGAATCGTGACGCTCAGCGGTGGAGCCATCCAGACTGAGCCCGATGCCCTCGACGCCGTGGTCTCTCAACCGGGCGAAGACGGCGGGGGTGAGGGCCGGGGTGGCGGCGGGAGTGATCGATACACCGATACCGAGTCGGCGGGCTTCATCGATCAGTGGGAACAGGTCGGGGCGGCGCAGGGGATCGCCGCCCGTCAGGATGAGTTGCGGAAGCGGCTGGCCAAATTCCGGAATCTGCTGCAGGAAGGCCATGGATTCCGTGTGGTTGAGTTCGCGCGGATGGGGTTGCGGCATCGCTTCGGCACGGCAATGGCGGCAGGCGAGACCGCAGGCCTGCGTCATTTCCCAGTAGACGTTCAGGGGACTCTGCGCGTAATCGCGCAGTTGAGCGTGAGAATGGCCCGTATTCGTGTGCATGCGAAGAGGATGCCGCATGCGGGGCACCAAAGACAGGTAGCTCGGGGAGCGGTAATCGAAAATCGGATTCAGATTCGATTGCGCGATTTGTAAGAGCATTCCCGTTTGTACAGGCGAACCAAATGTACATGCGATTTGCTCTGATAACAGCGGTATTTATGGCCACAGCCGGAGATTTACGAAACCAGGCATCCATGGTCAATTGTGGCTCTGTCTGCAACCTCGGTGCGGGCAATACCGATGCCGACTTCGCGCAGTGATTACACCCGTTTCAGCGGCAATCGTTCAGGATCGCGATCAAAGAGGACGCAATATCTTCCAGGCGTCTCCAGTTGCCCGAATGTGTCGTCGATCATGTAACCGCTGACAGTGGCCTGCCAGGTGAATGTTCCCTAAGCAGGCGGCGCAGGCTGGATGACAAATGTAGCGAAGACGGCGGCCAGCTTTTGCCGGCCCCCATTCTTTAGTACGTCGGCCAGAGTGTGTTGGTTGAGAGAGGCGAGGAAGGCCTCCATCGCTTCTTTCAGCATGCGCTTCAACGAGCAGACAGGGGCGATCACGCAGGTGTTGGTTTCGTGGTCGAAGCACTCCACCAGTCGGAGGTTTGGCTCGGCGTCGCGAACGACGTTTCCGAGCCTTATTTTGTCGGTCCTACGCGCCAGACCAAGGCCGCCGGAACGCCCGGCTTTGACGTTGATGTACTGGTGCTCAGCAAGGGTCTGGACCACGCGTACCAGATGGTTTTTCGAGATACCATAAGCGGTGCTGATTTCCTGAGTGGAGACTACCCGGTCCGGATGGGAACCAAGGTAGACCAGGACCCGAAGGGCGTAGTCCGCATGAAGGCTGAGTTGCATTCCACTCTCATTGTTACGCGGATGGCAGGAAAGCGTCGGAGTGAATATCCCGGGAAGCAATGCCGGAGAGGAAAAGCTTCTTTTTGAGGCCCTGCACCATTGCGGGATCACCACAGACATAGGCTCTCCAGCCGGCCAGCTTCGGGTACCGGGCGAGGATCACCTGGTCTATCGCCCCAACTGCGAGCCCTTCTTCAGCGTCACCGTTCAGGACGGCCCGGGTGTAATCAATATGGGCGTCATTGCCCGCAATACGGCGGAGTTCGTCCACCAGGTAGAGGCCGCCCTTTTGCAGGGCGCCATGAAACAGGTGTATCGGGCCGGAGTGTCCCTGTTGCAAAGCATCGCGAAGGATTCCATAGAGCGGGGCCAGACCCGTGCCCGTGCCCACCAGAATGAGTGGCTGTTCGGGTCTGCCTGCCACATAGAAGCATTCGCCGTTCGGGCCGAGGAGCGTCACGCGGTCACCGGGTTTCGCTTCGCGGCTTAGCCAGGCGCTCATCCTGCCGTTGGGAATCATGCGAACATGCAATTCCATCTCGCCTTCGTGCGGGAGGCTGGCGATGGAGTAGCTGCGGGCCAATCCGTCTTCCCGAAGAAGCGTGATGTACTGGCCGGCGCGAAATTCAATTGATGATTCCGGGCGGAGCCGAACGCGGATCACGTCCTGACTAAGAAGTTCAAGGGAGGCAATGGTGGCCTTGATTTGCGCGTCGGAACCCACGCCGGTGACAGTTAGGTTGGTCTCAGGCCGGCATGCACAGGCGAGGAAGTAACCCTGGGCTTTCCAGGTCTCTTTCAGGCCCGTTTGCGCGGCGGGCGGAATCTGGCCCGAAGTAGCGCGGAGCATACACGATCCGCAGCTTCCCGCTTTGCAGGAGTGGGCTGCGTTGATGCCGTGGCGGAGAAGAGCGTCGAGTACGGTTTCGTTGGGGACGAGCGCGAATGCCCGCCCCTCAAATTCAATTTCAGGCATTCTTAGCGGTTCAACACGTCGTTCCGAACAGACTCCGCAATCGCGACTACTTTGGCGATAAGCTCGCCCGGAGCGCCCACTTCGTTCAGGCTTAGCCCAAGGTCTTCGACAACCGCATCGAAGTGAGAGTCGTTCAGACCACGGGCAACCAGGTGAGCGTGGCCGCGGCGCATGTCCTGCCCGGTATAGGCAACAGGTCCGCCAAAGACCATAGTGAGAAAGGCCTTTTGTTTGGCAATCTGATGGTCCATGTCAACGCCATCAAAGAATGCGCTGATGCGGTTGTCGGCAAGAACCTTGCGATAGAAGACGTCGACGGCGGCATCGACGGCAGGCTGGCCGCCCAGTTGTTCGTAGAGTTGTGCGGGCATAAATATGTATTCAGAATGCAACGTTTAATGGGAGATGTCAAGCCTGGAATTGGCAGCCGATGTACTGCGGGCCACGGTGGTGTTTTATCGGGCGCCCGGGATCTGGATAGCGGCGCTCTTTGAGGGTCTCCGACAGGCGGGCAGGAATTTCAGGGGACTTTCACGGCCAGGCCGGGTATCGAGGGCTTTATAGACAGCCGCCATTCCGCCTTCGCCGGGTTTGTCGGGAATATGGCAGGACCCGACTGTGCGTCCGGTCATTCGAAATCGATCCTAACTCAGGTGATTATCTGCCCTTTTTGGATTTGGATTTATCGCGCGGCTTTTGCATGCGGATGCGGGAACAGCCGGGGCACTTCCACTTGCGGTTCTTGTGGTAGATGTGCCCCTTCAGTTCTTTGAGAGGGATTTTGCAGACCTTACAGGTCACGCCGGCTTACCGCTGCACGCGCCCCGAGCCATCGCCTTTGAGAAGCGTGTTCACTTCGTCGACGGTGAAGCGGTTGAAGTCGCCAGGCAGCGAGTGTTTCAGGCAACTGGCGGCGACGGCGAATTCAAGGGCTTCCTGCTTCGAACCCAGCGCGTTAAGGCCGTAGATCAGGCCGCCTGCGAAGGAGTCGCCGCCCCCAACACGGTCGACAATGTGCGTGATTTCGTAGTGTTTGCTGAGCAGGAAATCCGTGCCGTCATAGAGACAGGCGGACCAACCATTGTGCGAAGCGCTTTTCGATTCCCGCAGCGTGATGGCGATGGTTTTGACGTTCGGGTAAGCGTCCAGCACCTTTGCCGCGAGAGCGTGATAAGCGTCGTGACTGAGGTGACCGGAGTGTACATCGACATCGGCCTGAATACCCAGTGCGGCCTGGCAATCTTCTTCGTTGGCGATGACGACGTCGACGTATTTCACCAGTTCACTCATCACTTCGTGGGCCTTTTTGCCCCATTTCCAAAGATTCTTGCGATAATTCAGATCGCAGGAGACGGTGATGCCTTTGGCGCGCGCTGCCTGCACGGATTCCAGGGCAAGGTCAGCGGCGCTGGCGCTGATGGCCGGCGTGATACCCGTGGTATGGAACCAGCCCGCGTTTTCGAAGATGGCGTCCCAGTTAAAGTCGCCGGGTTTGGCGAGCGCCATGGAACTGTACTCGCGGTCATAGACGACTTTGGAGGCGCGTTGGTTGGCCCCGGGTTCTACAAAGTAGATGCCCATGCGACCTGCGCTGCGGATGATATGGGAGGTATCGACGTTGAAGCGGCGCATTTCCGCAATCATGGAGTCCGCAATGGGGTTGGAGGGGACTGCGGTGACGTAGGAAGCCGGCAGCCCGAAGCCCGCGACGGAGACGGCGACGTTGGCCTCCCCGCCCCCCCAGGTGGCGATGAAGGAGGGGCTTTGGAGGAAGCGCTCAAAGCCGGGAGGGGCGAGGCGCAGCATGATCTCGCCGAAGGTAACGATGGTCCTGGTGTTCGACATGGGTGAATTACCTGTTTATCATGGCGGGGGTGCGGGTGACGAATGTCAGGCCTTCGGACCCGTCGTAACACGGCAAACCATAACACGGCAAACCATAACACGGCAAACCATGTGGTGTCTGTGATGCTGTCAAAAACTAAGACTTATGCCAATAAGAAATTTCGGGGTCCTTCAACCCGTCCATGTAGGGCAGGCCGGCAGCGCCATTTTGAAGGGGTTTTGATCATGTGCTGAACCCCGGCTCAATAAGCAGGGCGCAAAATGGAATGGGGCCAGGGAGTACTTTCAAGAGATTGCCGATGAATTGCGAGATATTACGACGAAGCGCTTGTCCGGGGCGATAGAGGAGCTTCAAGCCGAAGTCAGGGCACTGAAAAGCTGCGCGCCATGGTCAGACTCGTCGGAACGGCAAATGCCTCATATTAAACCGGCGGCGGCGCGGGCTACGATCCAGGCTTTTTCGGTGACTCCGAGAGAGATGCGGCGTCGCAGGACGTCGTAGTGGGATTCGGCGATGCGGTCGAGCAGGCTGGAGTAGATCTTGATCAGCGCCCAGAGGGAGGCCCTGGCTTGCGGCTGGACCAGGGTGAGGAGCGGGGCGGATTCGCGATAGTAGCGTTCAGCGCGGGCGATTTCGAATTCCATCAGGGCTCCGAAGCGCTCGGAGCGCGTGCCCTGGCGAAGCTCTTCTTCAGTAACTCCAAAGCGTTCCAGGTCTTCAGCGGGAAGGTAGGCGCGACCGAGTGCAGCGTCTTCCTTCACGTCTCGCAGGATGTTCGTGAGCTGGAAGGCAATGCCGCATTTTTCGGCCAGCGGGAGGGCTTCCGGGGAAGTAAAGCCGAAAATGTGAATGGTGGTCAGGCCCACTACGGACGCCACGCGGTAACAGTACTCATACAGTTCGGCAAAGGTCCGGATAACGCGGCGGTCCAGATCTGATGCTACGCCGGCGATCATGTCGTGGAAGTACTGGTGGGGGATCCCGTAGCGCTCCACGCTGTCGAGGAAGGCGGGCCAGACAGGGCTTGCATCGGGGCGACCGGCGAGGGCGTCCGTGAGAGCGACGCGCCAGCGATCCATGGCGGTGTGGGTCGCGCCGGGTTCGTCGCTCAGGTCGTCACAGTAGCGCATGAAGGCGTAGACGGCGCACATTGCGTTCTTGCGGTCGGGGTCAAGCAGGACGAAGGAATAATAGAAGTTTTTGGCGCGGGATTGGGCGACGGCGCGGCAGTGGGCGTAGGAGTCTGCGAGAGCGATCATGCGGCGAGCCCGGGCCGGAAGCCTACGCGCAACAGCGTCTTCAGAAGAAGACCGACACGTTCTGATTTCGAGATTTTCGGGCGCTTCGAGAGTACATCGTAACCCTGCTGCTTAATCTTATCGAGCACGCACAGGCCACCACGGCTGAAGAGCTCCAGGTCAACGGAGAGGCGCTTGTTAACCATGCGGGCAAGGGGCAGGCCCGTAAGGAAGTAGCCGCGAGCTTCGTCGACAGCCTCTTTCATGACGTTGCGGAATCGCGGGTCGAACTTGTGCGCGAACATTTCCTCCACGCTGTAATTATGCTTGGCGAGGAGGTCGAGCGGAAGGTAGACGCGGTCTTTGTGCTGATCGACGGTCACGTCCTGCCAGAAGTTGGCGAGCTGCAGGCCGGTGCAGGTGGCATCGGAAAGGCGCTGGCGTTCGGGGTCTGAGTAGCCGCAGAGATAGAGCACCAGGCGACCGACGGGGTTGGCGGAGTAAACGCAATAGTCGATGACGCCTGCCCAGTCGGGGTAGCGGGTAACGGTCTGGTCCTGAATGAAGGCCCGCACGAGGTCGGCGAAGGGCTGTTTGGGGATACCGTGCTTTTCGACGGTGCTTTTGAGTGCCACGAAGACGGGATGTTGGGCTTGACCGAGGTACATGCGGTCGAGTTCGCCGGACCACCAGTCGAGCAGACGGAGACTCTCCTGGGTATCGCCGATCTCATCTCCAAGATCATCTGCCCAGCGGCAGTAGGAGTAGACGTTGTAGAAGTCCTGATGCAGGTGTTTGGGAAGCAGAAAGCTGACCACGTGGAAGTTCTCGTAGTGGCCGGTGGCCTGCCAGCGGGTGTAGTCGAGAGCTTCGGGCAGAGACCAGACGCGGCCCATGGATGCGTCGTCCGCGACGAAGTCTTTGGGGGACAAACGGGCGATCACGGAATGATCGCCGTTTTGAGAGTGGTGGAGCCTTCAGCGAGGCGGAAAAGAACGGAGGAGAGGTTTTCGAGCGGCTCTTCGGCGTCGACGAAATCGCGGGCGGTAATGCCGCCGCTGGCGATGATGTCAAGCGCTTCCCGCATGGTGGACGGGGTGTGGTGGAAGCTGGCTTTACAGGTGATTTCGGAGTAGTGGAGCAGGTTGGTGTCGAGCTCGACTTTGGTACCGCTGGGGGGACCGCCGAAGAAGTTGACGGTGCCTCCGCGACGCAGCATTTCGACCGACCAGTTCCACGTTTCGGGCTTGCCAACTGCTTCGATGACGATGTCGGCACCGTGACCGCCGGTGAGTTCGCGGACGGCGGCGATAGGGTTGAGAACTTCTTCGGTTGCGACGAAACGGTCGGCACCGAGACGCAGGGCTTTGTCGCGTTTCACGCTGCGGCGACCAACTGCGATGACGCGCGCGCCGCGCAGCTTCGCGAGGCGGATAAACATGGAGCCTATGGAGCCGACGCCGAGGACGACGACGGTATCGCCCGCGCGCATTTCGGAATCTTCCACGCCCTTGACGACGCAGGCGAGGGGCTCAGCCAGAGCCGCGTCACGGTAATCGAGGTGGGGAGGGATGACGTAGGTGTTCAGGCGGACAATTGGTGCGGGAATTTTGATGAATTCGGCGTAAGCGCCGTTATTAAACAGTAAATCTTCGCAGAGATTGACCCGGCCCCGGCGGCAATAGAAGCAGCGCAGGCAGGGGGCAGAGTTAGCGGCGACGATGCGCTGGCCTATTTCGAAACCTTTGACGCGGTCACCGACGGCGACGACGTCACCGGCGAGTTCGTGACCGAAGAGGGCGGGGGGCATGATCATGCGTGCGTGATAGCCGCGCAGAAACACTTTGAGGTCAGTGCCGCAGGTGAGGGCGGCGCGGACCCGGACGAGGAGGTCTTCGGGCCCGATGTCAGGCACCGGGACGCGCTGCACCTGGACGTGCTCTTTGCCGTAGAGCACTGCCGCGAGCATCGTTTCATTCACGACTTCAGCTCCTGTTGCGGAATGGCTTCCTGCGGGAACACGACAATCTTCAGAGGGTTCTCCTCCGGGAAGTCACCGGGATGGGTCGCGAGACGAAAAGCAAATTCAATGTTATCAAGGGGGACGCGGTGTGAGATAAGCAGGTGTACAGGCAATTTGCCGTTGAAAACGAGGTCGGCGGAGGCTGCCTGAATGTCCACGGAAGCGCTGTAGGAGCCCACGAGGGAACGTTCGGCGACACAGATGGCGGCACCCGAAAGCTCGATGCGTTCCTTATCGGAAGTTTGGGCGAAGAGCATGATTTTTGCGCCGGGGCGGGTGGAGCGGATAGCTTCTTCCACCAGGCCCTTCACGTTCGTGGCGACGAAGACCATGTCGGCTCCGCGGCCTTCGGTGAGTTCTTTGAGCTTCGCGGCCACGTCTTCGGTGCGGGGGTCGAGAGCGAGGTGCGCGCCGGATTGCCGGGAAAGGTCGAGTCGCTGCGGAATGGTGTCCGTAGTCACGATCGTGCAGCCGCGAAGCTTCAGGATCATGGTGAAGATGAGGCCAATGGGGCCCTGACCCTGCACGAGAACCACGTCACCGGGTTGAGGGTCGCACTGGTTGACGGCTTTCAGGCAGGTGTTGACGGGTTCCACGAAGGCTGCAACTTC
>JBBQDH010000115.1:0-18056 GCA_038319515.1 Bryobacterales bacterium | reverse complement strand
CCGCTATATTGGCGATCTCCGCCGCTTCGAACAGACTTAGCCTCATTCCCAGCGCAATCGCGAGGGCTGCCACTACCGTATCGCCGGCGCCCGTCACATCCGCTACTTCATTGACCAGCGCGGGCAAATGCCGCACCGGTTGTCCCGCACGAAATAACGACATCCCGTCCTCGCCCTGCGTTACCAGTAAAGAGGAAGGAGATATCGCTAATAGTAACTGTTCCGCTGCCCATGCCAGATCCTGCACAGAATGAATTGCTCCACCCGCCGCAGCACAAGCTTCCTTTAGGTTCGGAGTTATCAGTGTCGCACCCCGGTAGCGGGAAAGATCGTTCCACTTGGGATCCACCACCACCGGGAGGTCTCGTTTGTTGGCTTCTGCCATCAGCCAACGGCACAAACGTTCGTCCACCACGCCCTTCGCGTAGTCGGAAATTACACAGACGTGGGCATGTTCCAGTGAAAGCAGTATCCTGCCGCAAAGCTCTGTAAACACTGGCTCCGGCAGGGGCGAGCGGTCCTCATCGTCGAAGCGGACAATCTGCTGTCCTGCTGCCGTGACGCGTGTTTTCGTTGTGGTGATCCGCGAAGCGTCTTCCACCAGTGCCGCAGTGTCGATTCCTGATTCGGCAAGTTGCAGGCGCAACCTGTCGCCGGAACTATCGACGCCCGTAATGCCGGCGATCGATACGACCGCGCCCAGTGACCGGAGGTTGGCCGCCACGTTCGCCGCGCCACCGGCGAGATAGCGGCGCCGGGAGACCTCCACTACAGGAACCGGCGCTTCCGGCGAGATTCGTGAGGCCGCGCCGGAAACATAGGCGTCCAGCATGCAATCGCCGACGACGATGACTTTCACGGAAGGCGCGCGGCGGACGTACGAGTTTATTTCCGGCATGCTGCCGCGGCAATCCTCTCCATCAGGCCTGTTGTGGAGCGCCCCTGGTGTATCGGCAGAAAACGAATTTCGCCGCCATACCCCAGTACAATCTCACTCTCCGGGATTGGTTTTGCGCCGTTGGCGTAATCAGCACCTTTGCAATGGATGTCCGGGCGGAGTTCGCTGAGAATCCTCACTGGCGTGGGGTCGTCGAAGATGGTGACGTAGTCCACCGATTCCAGTGCCGCAACGGTCTCCGCACGATCCTCCTCGGAAACGAAAGGTCTCAGATCACCCTTGTTCCCCCGCACACTTTGGTCGCTGTTGACTCCCACAATCAGAATGTCCCCGAGGGCCTTTGCTTCGCGGAGACTACGCACATGACCGACGTGCATCAAATCGAAGCATCCATTCGTCCAGACAACTGTCCTGCCCTGCCTTGCCCATTCGGGACGGAGGCCGACCAGCTCAGCAGGCGTTCGGACCTTAGGACTGAATTCCATGCCTACCGGAGGAGGTAAATTCCGGCCGAGCTCGCGGCAGTACCGAGCGGGACTACTGTCTTGAGGATTGTGTCCCAGGTCTTGGCGCGGTTATTGTCCGGGACATAGAGCAGGTCTTTGGGCTGCAAGATGACATCGGGCTGCGTGCGGAGCCTGATCGCTTTCAAGTCGACAGCGATTTCGTGCCTGGTGCCCTGCTCGTCCGGGCGGAAGATGTAAACCATCTTCGGCTGAAATTCACCGAGTCCTTTCGCTTGAGCGATAGCCGTCAGGACAGTGGTCGTACCACCCTCTTGCACCGGAAAAACGCCGGACTCCTTCACATTGCCCGAAACCACAATCATGCCCGACTGCGGCACCCGGATTTCTTCTCCACCCGTCAGAAGTACATTGAGTTGTGGGTCTGAACCGTCGAGCAAGGATTTCACCGGAATGCGCTGTGTGGACTGAACTCCGGCAGCGCCGTTCGGGCGCGTCACGATGATCTCGCCGCCGGCCTTGTCATCGAGTCCGCCACCTTTGGCGATGGCGTCGAGCAGCCGGACTGTTCCGATTGCCTGGAAAACCGTGGGCGTCTTCACCGAGCCGTTAATGCTGATGGGCCGACTGTGGTATTCAGCTATCGCGACAGTGACAAACGGATCCACCAGCAGCTGTTCTTTCTTCAGCTGATCGGCAATCAGCGCTTCCACTTCAGCCGGCATGAGACCTTCCACCAGGAGAGTGGTCTTCAGCATGGGCAGGCGAATGCGCCCCTCACCGTTCACACGAAAGGTGCGGCTCAGCTCCGGCGAATCATAAACCGTGATGCCCAAAAGATCTTCCTTGCCGATGGGCTGCTGCGGAAGGTTGGTTTGGTCGAAGGCCACAATTGGTCGCGGCGCTTCCTGCGCGAATGCGGATAAGCTCAGCATCGTCGGCAGAATCACGGAAATAACAGTCTTGATTGTCATAGGTACTCCTGGGTGACCCTCTGATTGTCTCACGTTCCGGAGGAGCCGGAGTCAGAGGTATGGAAGATGCAATACAGAAGCCAAAGTGGAATTGGCGTCCCCAGAGGGATTCGAACCCTCGTTACCGCCGTGAAAGGGCGATGTCCTGGGCCTCTAGACGATGGGGACAAGAGGAAGGCGAAACTTCAATTTACCATGCCTGCATCCCTCGTGTCTCTTTCGCGCTCCCCGGTCGGTTTTTCCGCGCGGGAAAACCTCTGCCGCTAAAATGAAAGCTCCCATGTCAGGACAAGACGAGTTTTATCGCATCCAGAAGCTTCCCCCTTATGTTTTTGCCGTCATCAATGAGATGAAGGCAAAGGCTAGGGCTGCAAATATGGACGTGGTCGACCTCGGAATGGGTAATCCCGACGGGGCCACTCCGCAAATTGTTGTAGACAAGCTGATTGAGGCCGCACGCAACCCGCGTAATCATCGTTACTCAATGTCACGCGGCATTCCCCACCTCCGCGAAGAGATCGTCAAGCGCTACAAACGCAAGCATGATGTCGATCTCGATCCTGAGAAGGAAGCCATTGTCACGATGGGCGCAAAGGACGCGCTCGCGCACCTGCTGTTTGCCACCGTTGGACCGGGTGACGTGGTGGCAGCTCCGAACCCGGCGTATCCCATCCATCAATATGGCGTCATTATGTCGGAAGGCTATGCGCACATGCTGCCCATGCCGAACGCCGAGACTTTCCTCGAACGGCTGAAGGAGCTGTTCAGAGAATCACCCAAGCCTCCGAAGATGTTGCTGATCTCGTTCCCGCACAACCCGACTACAATCTGTGTGGACCTGGCGTTTCTCACTGAGATTGTCGAACTATGCCGGCACCACGGAACGCTGATCGTGCACGACTTTGCCTACGCCGATTTTGGTTTCGATGGCTACGTGCCGCCCAGCATCCTCCAGGTGCCCGGTGCAAAGGAAATCGCCGTGGAAATCTACTCCATGTCGAAGAGTTTTGACATGCCCGGCTGGCGCGTTGGATTCTGCCTGGGCAACCAGAGAATGATCGCGGCCCTGGCCCGCATCAAAAGTTACCTGGATTACGGCATGTTCCAGCCCATCCAGATCGCCTCCATCGTCGCGCTGCGCGAGTGTGATGAGGATACGAACCGGATCCGCGCGACGTATCAAAAACGGCGTGACGTTTTGGTGGATGGCCTGAACCGTGCCGGCTGGCCCGTGGACCCCCCCCAGGGCTCCATGTTCCTGTGGGCGCCCCTCCCCGAGCGCTACCGCAGTATGCCTTCGCTCGATTTCGCCAAGCTGCTGATGCAGGAAGCTCTGGTCGCCGTGTCACCCGGAGTTGGCTTCGGGCCCATGGGCGAAGGCTTCGTGCGCTTCGCTTTCGTGGAAAACGAGCACCGCATGCGGCAGGCCACCCGATCCATCGGACAGTTTCTACGCAAAGAGTAGTTCCCCTAAGCTCTGGCTAAAACACGCGCCGCTTCAGCCGCTCCACGGTAAACCGCGCCGTCTCAGCCACCGCCATCACTGCCATTACCCCGGCCTGCACCGGATCCGTGACCACCAGATCCGCGGCATCCGGCACGCTGCCCGCCATGTTCAGGCTGATCACCAGCAGACCCAGTGCCCGCACGTCCCGCACCGCGGCTTCAATCTCACCACCCATCAGCGAACCAGCCAAAACCAGCGCCCGCGCCCGCGGCAACCTCGGGACCGCGCGCACCGCATCGGCCAGTTGCTGCTCCCCCACCAGCGGAATGGTATCCACCGAAATGTGTTCCCCGCGAATATTGTGGCGGTCGGCTTCCACAATGGCCCCGATAGCCACCTGCGCCACCTGTGCGCCGCCGCCCATGATGATGATCCGCTTGCCGTAAATCTGATCCATGCTCTTCACCAGCTCCACTCGCCGGACAATTGGCAAAATGCGCAGATCATTCAGCATTGATTCCAGCTGCGGCGTCTTCACCTCAAAGTAGATCCTTGCCCCGGCTGCGGTGTTCTCGATAATGGAACAGGTCCCGATGTCGCCCTGATGGTCGGCAATCACGCCCGTCAGCCCGTATAGAATTCCCGGCCCGGCAGCAGCGTCGATCAATAATCCGTGGCTCTCAAGAGAAGTTTTTGTCTGGGTTTCAGCAGATGTCATGTTTTGCGGGCGGCTCTGGAGATATCATCGCAATAATGACCCGACGAGAATTACTGGCCGGCGCCGCCGGCGTCCTGCCCTTGCTACACAGCGCCGCCCCCACGCTGAGCGCCTTCAAATCCCGCATCACAAAGGCAAACATCAGCGCCATTACCGATGAGATCGGCAAGACCCAGGCCGATGCCATTGCTTTCGCTCACCAGTACGACCTCCAGTGGGTGGAACTGCGCAACGTTCCGGAGACGAAGAAGGAGTTCGCCTTCCTCCCTGAACCGGAGCTGAAGAAGTGGGCCGCCGAACTGGGAGCTAACAAGCTGAAGGTTTCATTTCTGAATACCGGTCTGCTCAAGTTCACCTGGCCTGGCCATGAACCCGCACGCATGCGGAAGGAAACAGATGAACAGCGCTCTGTCCGTCTGGCCGCCGAACAGAAGCGCTGGGATCGCCGCAAGGAAGATGTCGCCATCGCCGTCCATGCGGCGAATATCCTGGGTGTCGACAAGATTCGTGTTTTCACCGGGACCCGCGTCGCCAACCCGGAGACCACCTACGCGAAAATTGTGCAGACCATGGAAGAGCTGGTGCCCATTGCTGAAAAGGCGAAGGTGCGCCTGCTGATCGAGAACGAAAACTCCCAAAACATTGGCACCTCCGTCGAGACAAAAGAAATCATGGCGCTGCTGCCCTCAAAGTACATCGGTTTCAACTGGGATCCGCAAAACGCACTTCCTCTGAAAGAGATCCCGTGGCCCGACGGCTATTCCGTGCTGCCCAAAAACCGCATGCTGAACGCCCAGTTCAAAGGCAAAGGCCTGTTGGATGACAGCCCCGAAAAGATCAACTGGAAAGCCATTCTCGAAGCCATGCAGAAGGACGGCTATCAGGGGCAAATCGGGCTCGAAACCCACATCTTTGACGGTACGTTGATTGAGAAGGCGCACGAATCGATGAAGAACATCATGCACATCGTCGGACAGCTGTAAGCCCATGAGCAAACCCTTCCTGGCAGCCTTTGGCGTCGCGATTGCCGTGATCTCCCTGCTCGTATGGCAGGGCTTTGTCAGCACGAAAGGCAACCATCTCGAACCTGCCGGCAAGATCGGGAAGTTGCGCGCTCAAAAAGTGGACGATAACGAGATCGTTGTCGTCCTCGACTTCCAGATGAAGAACGATGCCGATATCGCCATGGTGGTTCGCGGCGTTGAAGCCGGCCTCGAAAGCGCGGATGGTTCCTTCGTCAAAGGCGGGGTGCTGGCCGGAGTCGATCTGGTCAACGTGTTCCGCAATTATCCGCAACTGGGGGAGCAATACAATCCGCCTTTAAAGGCGCGCGAAACTGTGAAAGGTCACGATTCCGTGGATCGCATGGTCGGCTTTCGTTTTGACATGCCGGAAGCCGCGTTTCAGCAGAGAAAAAGCCTGACGCTGCGGATTGAGGATATCACCGGCCCGGTCCTGGAGCTAAAGACAAAATGAGATTTTTCGCTGCCCTGCTGATGGCAAGCCCTGTGTTCGCGGCACGGATTCCCGCCGGCACGGAAATCATCATCCGCCTCAACGATAAGGTCGCCAGTCAAGTCACCACACCGCAACTGAGTATTCACGCAACGATAGTGGCGCCGGTGGTTCTGGACGGTAAAGTGCTGCTGCCTGCCGGCCCGATCCTGAATGGTTCCGTGAAACTGGCCAGGGCTTACAGCGAAAAGGAACGGGCGCAACTGCAGTTGGTGTTTACAGAAATCACCGATGGCAAAGTAAAAGGTTCTATCTCGGCCATCGTCAGTGCGGTTGAAAATGCCAGAGAGACCGTGGATGACAAAGGCATCATCACCGGCATCGACGCTTCCCAGTCCTACGGCATGCGCCTCAGTCAGGGAATCGCCAAACTGGAGGCCAACGAGAAATTTTCCGCGCTTGCCACTATCTTGCAGGGCGCAAAACAAACTCTCAAAATTGGCGACGTGAACGCCAATGTCGATTACGACGCAGGCATCGAACTCATCCTGAAACTATCCGCCCCGCTCGACTGGAAGGGCGCGACCGCCGGACCAGAAGCCAGACTCCAGCCCTTCCCTGATGAAGCTTCTCTCGGCGACCTGGTAAATCGCCAGCCCTTTCGCACTGTGGCCGCAAATCCCCCAAAACCTTCCGATATGACGAACCTGATGTTCATCGGCACCGAGGAGGAACTGCGTGCGGCCTTCACAAAGGCCGGATGGTCGTCGGCTGCAAAACTCAGCGCCGCTTCCAAAATGGAAACTGCCCGTGCAGTGATCGAAGATCGCGGTTACAAAGAGGGCCCCATGTCAGTTCTTCTTCTCGACGGGCAGCCACCAGAGTTCGCCCTGCAGAAAGGCAACAATACTTTCGCGCAACGTCATCACCTCCGTATCTTCCGCCGTCCGGATACCTTCGCGGGAAAGCCCGTCTGGGTGTGTTCTTCCACGCACGATACCGGCATCGAGTTCTCTGATCGCGACCGCACCTTCATACACAAAGTGGATGGCCGGATCGATAGAGAGCGCGCCAAGGTGGTGGCCGATCTGCTGTTCACCGAACTCGTGAAATCCGTGGCTCTGGTGGAGCGCCCCGACGTTCCCACAAACATTGAAAACGCGACCGGTGACTCCCTGCAGACCGATGGCATGATGGCAGTGCTTCTTTTCTAATCTCATCAAGGGTTTCAACGCCCGGCGATACCGTTCGTCCGGCAGCTCCGGCAGCTGCCCCCCGGTTCACAATTATTGAGCGCGTGTTACTCCTCTGCCCGATCGCTCTGCGCAGATTTCCCATTGGCGCGGCCATCGCCGGCTGCACCGTCTTCGACGCTTTACACTCCACCATCGAAGATCACAGGCGGCTTCAGATCGTCCAGCATCCCCCTCGGATCCGCCTGCGCACGGTTCCTGACATCCGGATCCTCCGGCAGCACATACCGTGCGTTTGGAAACGCATGCCGAAACACCGTCGTTTTCCCCGCACGGCGCGGACCCGTCACCCGGCAGCTTGTCCGAACGCGCTACCCTGAAATCGGTATGTCAGAAGCTATCGATCTCTACGTCCGGCAGAATGAACCCCGTTTCCTTGAAGAACTGAAAGAGCTGCTCCGCATCCCCAGCATCTCCACCCTCCCTGAGCACAACAAAGACACCCACCGCGCCGCCGAATACGTCGCCGATAAGCTGCGCGCGGCAGGCATGGAAAACATAGAGATCATCGAAACGGAGCGCCACCCGCTCGTCTATGCCGATTGGCTCCACGCACCCGGCAAACCCACCGTCCTTTGCTACGGTCACTTCGACGTACAGCCGCCGGACCCCCTGGAACTCTGGGATACGCCGCCTTTCGAACCAACAGAACGCAATGGCAATCTCTACGCCCGCGGTTCGGCGGATGACAAAGGCCAGATGTACTCTCACATCAAAGCCGTGGAAGCTCTGCAGGCAGTGCATGGAAAACCGCCCGTCAACCTGAAGTTCCTCCTCGAAGGTGAAGAGGAAGTCGGTGGACTCTCGGTCGCGGCATACGTCGAAAAGAACCCGGAGAAGCTCCGCGCAGACGTCGCGCTGGTCTCCGACACCGAAATGTATGCGCCCGGCATGCCTACCCTCAACATCGGGCTTCGCGGCCTGGTTTACATGGAGATTGAAGCAAGGGGTCCGGCCCGCGACCTGCACTCCGGCCTCTATGGCGGCGCCGCCCCCAACGCCGTTTTCGGCCTTGTCGAGTTGCTCTCAAAAGCCAAGGACGCCGACGGCCACCTGCAAATCCCCGGCATCTACGACGACGTGGAAGCGCCCTCTCCCGCCGAAAAAGAAAGCTGGCGGCATCTGCCTTTCAATGAAGCCGAGTACCTCGCGGAAGAAGTCGGCTCAACATCGCTCACCGGTGAACCTGGCTATTCTGTCTTCGAAAGAACCTGGGCGCGCCCCACTCTGGAAGTGCACGGCATCGCTGGTGGTTTCACCGGAGCCGGCGCAAAAACTGTCATCCCCGCCAAAGCGGTCGCCAAGGTCAGCATCCGCCTGGTGCCCAGTCAGGATCCTGAAAAGATCGTCGCCGCCGTCAAGGACTTCGTGGCCGCCAACACCCCGAAAGGCATCCAGTGCGAAGTTCGCGTGCTGAGCTCCGGCCCCGGCCTGATGGTGAACCCGGATCACCCCGCCATCCGCGTCGCCGCCAAAGCCTTCAGTGATGTCTTCGGCAAACCGACCGTATTCACCCGCTCCGGCGGCTCCATCCCCATCGTCGGCGACTTCGCCAACCACCTGGGAATTCCCACTATCCTGATGGGCTTCGGGCTCCCTGATGATGGCCTGCACTCGCCCAACGAAAAATACAACATCCGCAATTACTTTGACGGTATCCGCACCCTTGCCCACTTCTTTGAAGAGTACGGAAAAGACTAAGCCCTCGGCTTGTAAGCCCTGCTGTAGTGCGTTGACCAGTCCACCAGATCCAGATTCAGGAACCGGTGCGACTGGTTTTTCGTGTCCGCCTCCACCAACAGGTAGGCGTCCTCGTCATAACGGGTCGCGCCCATCACATAGTGCTGCGGCCCGAACGTCCGCGCAAAGTCGTACCATTTGTGCCAGTGGCCGGAGACCACGTGCTGAATCGAGTCCTGATACTTCTTCAACAGCGGATGCAGCCCGTAATCCGCCCTTTCCACATCCGCCACAATCATCAGCGGGAAATGGATGAATATAAACGTGGGTTTCCGCTGCGCCAGTTCCGCTTCGCACCAGTTCAATTGCTCTTCACCAAGTGACCCCTGCTGTTTGTTGAAGCGCGCGCTTTTCAGATTCCACGTCTCCCCCACAAAGTTGTTCAGGTGGATAAACTTCCAGCCCTTGTAATCGACAGAGTAATAAGGCTTGACCTTGTACTTCTCCCGGAACAGGTCGTGGCTGAACTCGCGAGGCACCCGCGGCACATCGTAATCGTGATTCCCAAACCCGACATGCACCGGCATCTTGAAACCGTCCGTGATTTCCTTCGCCCTGTCCACCCGCGTCTTGTTTTGAAAGTAGAAGTCCCACTTGTCCGACGGATAGTTGTGGAAGTAGTCCCCCACCAGAAACACCTTCTCCATCGGCGGATTCACGCTGTTGATCAGGTCCCGCGCGGACGTCAGCCGATCTGAAGTTTTGAAGATCGTCTCCGTATCGAGCGCATTCCCCTCCGGCCCCTTATAGAAATCGTCGATGATATGCGTGTCCGCGATAATCGCGAAATAGAAATACCGGGACGGCTGCCCGCTCGCCAACTGAGGCAATGCCATCCCCGCCCCGCCCATCAGCTTGTTAAATTTTCTGCGATCCATTTCAAGTTCCACCCTACCGCGCATATGCTTCAACGGAATTGCAAACACATGTCATTTATCCGTCGCCCACCCAGACCTGGTGGTTTTGAAAGGCCTGCTGCAGGCCCGCGCTACAATGAAGGATTCGTTTTCGGTTTTCGATTTGCAGCTCCTCACAAGGTTGCAGCGCAAAACTCAACAAAGTTATTAACCAGGAGATCTCCCTTAAAATGTTCGATCTGTTCCGCAGTCGCGAAAAGTCCGTGCGCATCCTCCTCGGAGTGATGCTGGGCGTTGTCGCTCTTTCCATGGTCACGTACCTGATTCCCGGCTCCGGCGGCGGGATCGGCGGCAATACGGTGGATAAAACCGTCATCGCGCAGATCGGAAAGGATGAGATCACCTCCCAGGAAGTTTCCAAAGCGATCTCCAACATGACCCGCAATCGGCAGCTTCCCCCGGAGTTGCTTTCGATCTATGCCCCCCAGATTGTGCAGCAGCTCATCAATGAGCGCGCCATGATTTATGAAGCAGGTCGCATGGGCCTGAAGGTCTCCGACGCAGAGACCGACACCGCCATCTTCGACACCCTTCCCCCGCAGCTGATTAAGGATGGAAAGGTGGACGGCGCCACCCTCGCCGGCATGCTTCAGCAACAGGGGATGACCATGGCTGACCTGAAAACCTCCACCGCTCGCCAGCTCCTCATCAACAAACTGGAGCAGGTGGTCGCCCAGGGCGTTATCATCTCCCCCGCCGACATTGAAAACGAGTTCCGGCACAAGAACGACAAGGTCAAAATCGAATACGCGCTGCTCACGCCTGCCAGGTATCAGGCCGAGTCTGAACCAACAGAAACCGAACTGAAGGCTTACTATGACGGTCACAAGGCCGATTTCAAGGTAAACGAGAAACGCAGCTACGCCATGATTCTGCTCGATCCGGCAAAGATTGCAGCCGGTAACATGCCGAGCGACGCGCTGCTCCAGTCCGAGTACAACAATCGCCGCAACGATTTTATGTCGCCGGAGCGAGTGAAAGTTCGCCACATCCTGCTGAAGTCCGATGCCTCGAACGACGTCGTGATCAAGGCCAAAGCGGAAGGCCTGCTGAAGTCACTGCAGGGCGGTGCCGATTTCGCCACCGTGGCAAAGGCGAATTCCGAAGATCCCGGCTCCAAAGACCAGGGCGGGGACGTTGGCTGGATGGTACGCGGCCAGATGGTTCCCGAATTCGAAAAGGCCGGCTTCGCTCTGCCCGTCGGCCAGCTCAGCGGTCTGGTCAAGACCAGCTACGGCTATCACATCCTGAAAGTGGAAGCGCACGAACAGGCGCACCTGCAGACTCTGGACGAAGTGAAGGGCCAGCTGATCGTCGATATTTCCAAACGTCAGGCCGGTCAACAAATGCAGAGCCTGTCCGATAAGGTTGTCGCCGAACTCCGCAAGGATCCCGCCCACCCCGAAAAAGCCGCCGAAGCCGCCGGCACCACCGTGATCCGCGCGGAAAATGTCCAGGCCGGTGATCCCCTCCCCCTGATCGGGCCGTCCAAAGAGTTCTACGACGCCACAGCCGCTCTGCGTAAGGGCGAGTCGCTGGCTGGTCCCGTGGTTCTTCCCGATGGCAAGGCCGTTCTCGCGGTCGTGACGGATCTGCAGCCGGCCCACCCCGCTTCGTTCGAAGAAGCCCGCGCCGAAGCGAAGTCCAAAGCCAGCCAGGACAAGCTCACGAAGATCCTCGCCGATAAGGCCAACGAACTCGTCTCCAAAACACAGTCCATGGGCGGTGACCTTGCCAAAGCCGCCAAGTCCATGAACATCGAAGTGAAGACTTCAGGCGATGTGGATCGTCAGGGCGCCATTGAGTCTGTCGGCACGGCTTCCTCCGTGCCGGATGCGTTCACCAGGCCCGTCGGCTCCATCATCGGACCGGTCAGCGTCAGCGGCGGCCGCCTCATTGCGAAGGTGCTTGCAAAGATCCCCGCCAACATGGCGGACCTTCCGGCGCAGGCGTCTGCCATTCGCGGCGAACTTCGCCAGCAGCGCTCACGCGACCGCGCCCAGCTCTTCCAGGAAGGCCTCAAGGACCGCCTGAAGTCCGAAGGCAAACTGAAAGTCTACCAGGACGTGATCTCCCGCGTCGTGGCAGCCTACCAGCGTAGTTAATGCACGATGCTAATGCACGATGCTAATGCACGATGCTAATGCATGATCTTCTGGAGTTTCTGAAGTCGCTCTATAACGCCGAGCGACTTCTCAACCTGGTGCACACTCTGCTCTCCAGCCCCGTGGGGCTGGCCGGCCTCTTTGGAATTGTCTTTGCGGAAACCGGCCTTCTGGTCGGTTTCTTTTTGCCCGGGGATTCTCTGCTCTTCAGCGTCGGCGTCGCCAGCGGCGCAGCCAGTGTGAACGTCCTGGCACTGGCCGTTATGCTGATGGCCGCCGCCATCATCGGCGACAATGTGGGCTACTTCCTCGGTCGCAGCGCCGGTCCCCGCATCTTCAGCCGTCCCAAATCCCGCTTCTTCCATCCGGATCATTTGAAACGCACCCAGGAGTTTTACGAAAAGCACGGAGCCCGGGCGCTCGTCTACGCCCGCTTTATCCCCATCATCCGCACCTGCGCCCCGTTCGTGGCCGGCGTCGCGAGAATGAACTACACGCGTTTCCTGCTCTTCAGTGTTTTCGGCGGAATTTTTTGGATCGCGTTCATGACCACACTGGGCTACCAGCTGGGTCAGATTCCCCTCGTGCAAAGGAATTTCGAAAAGGTTGTAGTCGGAATCGTCCTTCTCTCGCTGGTTCCGGTGTTGCTCGAAGCCCGCAAATCGCGGAGTTAACTAAACCAGGCCCTGCAATCGACGCACCCGCATATTCCGGAACCACACTTCCGACTGGTGATTCTGCAGACTGATCGGCCCTTCCGTCCTGCCGCCCTTCAGCTGCGCCACCACTTCCGGCGCGGTTGTCTCGAACGAGACCAGCTTCACGCCATCCAGCCAGTGCTCAGCATGCGTCCCGTCCAGCACGATTCTGGACTCGTGAAAGACTCCTACCGCCGGGGTCTGGTGCGCTGCCGGTGCAATCACCGAGTAGAGTGATCCGGCGATCTTCTTCCGGTCGGTCGACGCATCCGGACCTGCATCATCCGACAGTTGGTATTCCAGCCCCCGCGCACGCGCCTGCCGACCTTCCTTGTTCACCCACTCGTCCACTTTCTGGATCAGGTACTTCACCCCGGAATTACCATCCTTCCGCGCCATCCAGTCAAAACGAAAGTCGAATGATTTGTAATTCTCCACAGTGCGGATATCCTGCATCCCGTCCTGCCGCACGATGGTCCGCAGGCACCCGTCTTCAATCGCCCAGCATTTCGATGGGAACGCTTTCCCCGTGATCTCCAGCCAGCCGTCGCTGGACTTGCCATCGAACAACAGCTTCCAGCCCTCGCGCTTTTCAGCATCGGTCAACTGATTCACCGGAGCGGCGGCTCGCAACGGAATCGCAGGCAGCGCGATCGATCCGAGGGCGCAGAATTCTCTTCGTGTCACCCTCGCATGATAACGAATTGCACCCAAAAAATGATTGAATGCCCATGCCGGAAAAGAGAACTGCGCCGGCCAATAGCGACGTCATCGACGGCAGGATTACGCGTCTTCGTCCTTGGACATGTACTTGATATTACTTTTATAAAGAAGCAGGTTCGGCGCACCGTCGCGGTTGAATTTTAAACACGACCGGTCATACCACTCGATGACGCCCCTCAATATTTCGCCATCTTTCAGCGTGATGACCATGGGAGTCTTCCCCTGCATCTGCTTGACGTAGTAGAAGTTCTCCGCGTTGGTCTGATCGGGGGGGATCTGTCTTTTCTGAACTGCTCCCCCGGCTTTACGGGGCGTGTCGTTCTTTTCTTTCATCTCGTTAAACGAGGGTCGGATTAATTTCCGGTTCGCGGACTCCACGGAGTTCCTTTCTGTGGAGGAAGCCCATCAGCTGATTTTCGGCGCGGGTTAGCGTTACTCCGGAAGCCAGCAGGGATGCTTCCAGCCTTTTCATCATTCATAACACATGCAGGTGAACGGCGGGAATCTGTTACCCGGGGAGTGAAGGAGTGCACAGCAGGGAACCCCACGCAGGAGGCTCCCGCTTTTTTGCACCGCGCCGGCCTAAGCCACCCAGGACATGTGCCTGGAGCAGCTTAGACCGCGAAACGGAAAGCGGCGTAACCGAGGAGAGCTCCCATGCCGGAGCCCACCAGTACGTCACTCAGGAAATGCATTCCGACAATCACCCGGCTGGCCGCTACATTTGAGGCCAGCAACAGCAGCGCCGGACGGATTTCAGGATAAAAGCCGCCCAGGCAGACTGCGACGGCAAAGGCCGTGGTGGAATGCCCGGAGGGGAATGAAAATTTGTCCTTCGTCACAATATTCGCCCAGCAGTGGGGTTCGATATCGCGCGGTCGCCGCCGGCAGAAGACGTGCTTCACTTTGAGAAAGATCGCGATGCCTGCGCAAACGGCGAAGCCCGTGGCTTCAACGGCACGGAACCGAAGCACGTCCTGGGAAAGCAGTACCGCGATCCCGACAAGCGCCCACAACCATCCGTCACCCGCACGCGTGGCACCCAGCATCCACCAGCGGAACCAACGTGGTGCACGCCAGCGGTTCACCCGGCGCATCAGATTATGGTCGGGGGCCGCAAGGGTGGAAATGGCGCGGGCTCTGGTCACATCACCACCTCCGCGACACCGGCCGACTGTACCATTCTGTGCTTCTGCGACCAGTGCCAGGCAAAGGCCAGTTCCTTGAGATAGTTGGCCAGCACGAACGCGGGAATGGCCGCGAACAGAGCGCTTGCAGCCAGCATCCACGGCTTCTCTTTCATGAGCGATCCGCCGATCGAGAAGACCGCGCTGTTGAGCTTCAGGAAATCACCGGACTCGCCGGCGGGAACCGAAGCGCCGCGCCAAAGGCCGGCCAGATACTCTTCCGCATTGCGCGCGCCATGAACACCGGTCCAGGTATTACCCACACTTGCCAGCGTGTGGGCGTCGCTGCCGCCGATCATCGGTTTGGCGTACCGGGCTGCAAATTCCCGCGCCATTTTATTGGCGCATTTCAGAATCTGCCCGTTCTGTGTTTCCACGCCATGAAACTTCCGCGCGAACATTTCAAAGTCGTCGTCAGTGCGCTTGCCCGTCAGGCTGGAATAGAGGTGATTGACGGTGACGAAAAGCCGGTTCTCAGACGCATAGGCAAGCAGGCTTTCCACGTCATGACGCCGACGCTGCAACTCCACATGATCGTGCTCACGGATTCCATACACGCCGGCATGCATCTCCGTGCCGCTCGGCATGGTGCAGGTAACTTCCTCGCTGAGAAAGAAATCGGGATACTTCCGCAGTTCTTCCGCGGCATCAATGGAATCGTGATCAGTTACGGTGACAAGGTCCATGCCCCGGCGCTTCAAAGTCTGGTACAGAGCGCGCGGTTCGTTATACGACTCTCTGCAAACGCGGGAGAGCACCGGCACAGTACACATACCGGAATGCACTGTGTGAACGTGGAGGTCGCACTTCATGCTGTCGTACCTCATGCCACTGTTGTAATCTTTTCCCTGTTACAAAGCGGTGATTGATAAGCGAAACAATTGTGAAGGTGTATGTTCATAGGACATGCGTGAACTGAGAAGCCAGAGCTGGTGGAACGGCAAAGAATATTACAATTTTTCGCGGCGGGCCTGGCTGCGCTCTGAGGGCTTCACGGCAGACGTGTTTGAAAATCGACCGGTGATTGGAATCTGCAATTCCTGGAGCGAGCTGAATAACTGCAACGCGCATCTGAGGACCGTTGCGGAGGCCGTAAAACGGGGGGTCTGGCGCGCGGGCGGATTCCCGCTGGAGTTCCCGACCATCTCACTGGGCGAGATGTTCATGAAGCCGACATCCATGCTCTTCCGCAACCTCATGAGCATGGATGTGGAGGAGTCGATCCGGGCGAATCCGATTGATGGCGTGGTGCTGTTATGCGGTTGCGACAAGACCACGCCCGCACAGATCATGGGCGCGGCGAGCGCGGATATTCCGGCCATTGTGGTGACAGGCGGGCCCATGCTGAGCGGCCAGTGGCGTGACCGCAAGCTGGGCGCGGGCACCGATGGCCGCAAGCTTTTTGACCTCTATAGAACGGGCAAGATCACGCCCGGGGAACTCTGCGAAATTGAAGGCGGTCTGGCGCGCAGCGCGGGTCATTGCACGGTGATGGGAACCGCCAGCACCATGGCATCAGTGGCCGAAGCGCTGGGTATGACGCTGCCCGGCTGCGCGGCGATTCCCGCACCGGACTCACGACGGCTGACGCTGGCGGAGCTGAGTGGGCAGCGCATTGTCGACATGGTCTGGGAGGATCTGAAACCTTCTGACATCATGACGCGACAGGCGATTGAAAATGCGATATCCGTGAACATGGCGATTGGCGGATCCACCAATGCCGTGGTGCATCTTTTGGCGATTGCGGGCCGTCTTGGCATCGACCTTGATCTGGATGAGTTCGACCGCATTTCGAGGCGCACCCCCTGCATTGTGAATGTGAAGCCATCCGGGCAATACCTGATGGAAGATCTGTTCGAAGCGGGCGGCGTGCCGGTGGTGATGAAAGAGATTCTGCCGCTGCTGCACGCGGACCTGATCACCGCTAATGGCAAGACAATTCGCGAGAACGTGGAAGGTGCCGAGTGCTGGAATCGCGACGTGATTCGGGCGGCCGATAATCCGCTTTCACCGGAAGGCGGGACGGTGGTGCTGCGCGGTAATCTCGCCCCGCGCGGGGCGGTGATCAAACACACGGCGGCATCCCCGCATCTGCTGCAACACCGCGGACGGGCGTATGTTTTTGAGACCTATAAGCAGATGCACGAAGTGATTGACTCGCCGGATCTGCCGGTGACGAAGGACACCATTCTGGTGATGAAGAGTTGCGGGCCGAAGGGCGCGCCGGGCTTTCCGGAGTGGGGTCAGATTCCGATGCCGAAGGTGCTGCTGGAGCAGGGGATCAATGACATGGTTCGTATTTCCGATGCGCGGATGAGCGGCACGAGTTTCGGTACGGTGGTGCTGCATGTGGCTCCGGAATCCGCTGCGGGCGGGCCGCTGGCAGCGGTGGAGACGGGGGATGAAGTGGAACTGGATACGGCTGGGCGGAAGCTTACGCTGCATGTGCCGCAGGAGGAGATTGAACGGCGTTTAGCCGCCCGGCCGGTGGCGGTACCGCACTATGATCGCGGGTATGGTTGGATGTTTTTGCAACATGTGAACCAGGCGGATGAGGGTTGTGATTTTGATTTTCTGCGGAAGCGCTGATATGGGAGATTTTTGCGATATACTGTGAAATTCTGGTGCATTTAAGATACCAGCGGAAGAGAGCAGCACATGCCTGAAGTTGCCGTAACGACAGAAGACCAAGGTTGGTACGAAGTTGAAGAAGCCGAAGACGAAGACTCTCCCGTCCGGGAATACGATATTACCGCTTCGCCTAATGACTTTAACGTTCTGACGTTATACAACTTCATCGAATCTAAAGCTGTTAAGATCCCTGGCTTTCAACGTAATTTCGTTTGGGACCTCAAGCGCGCTTCAAAGCTCATCGAGTCTCTCATTATTGGCCTTCCAATCCCCCAGATCTTCCTTTATGAAGAGGGCAAAAACAACTTCCTTGTGATAGACGGCCAGCAACGGTTGATGTCGATTTACTACTTTGTGAAGGGCCGCTTCCCGAAGAAGGAGAGAAGGATTGAACTCCGCCGCATCTTCGACGAGCAAAGTACGATCCCGGATGATATTCTTGCCGATGACACATACTTTGAGCCTTTTGAACTGCATTTGCCCGGGCAGATCCCCGCCAAAGAAAACCGTCTAAATGGGGTTAACTATGCATCACTTGGCGAGGACAAGACGACGTTTGATCTTCGACCGATAAGAAATATCATTATTAAACAGAACCTTCCTGATAAAGATGACTCGTCCATGTACGAGATCTTTAACCGTCTTAATTCGGGAGGTGTCAATCTGACGCCGCAAGAAATCCGGACCAGTCTGTATCACTCTGACTTCTATGATATGCTCTACAGGCTAAACGCAAAACCGGCTTGGCAGAAGATTCTCGGAGTTTCCCAGTCGGATTTACATATGAAGGATGTTGAGGTTCTTCTCCGCGGGTTCGCTATGCTCACTGATGGAGATCACTACTCT
>JBBQDH010000114.1:0-18153 GCA_038319515.1 Bryobacterales bacterium | reverse complement strand
ATCCACCGCCCATCACCGGCCCCGGACATCCTCAATGAACTCATCGACGGAACTGTAGCCCAATTCCTTCAGCGAGTTCGCACAATACCCCTTCCACCGATCCAAATTGAGCTTTTGGGGACGCTTCTTCAAAACAATGGCTCCGCCTACAACCGTGAAGTCCATCTCAGTGTCCGGGCCCAAACCAAAATACTATTGCAGTATGTATTGGCGTACATGCCAGATGCAAGCAAGGCGTTGTGCGCTACTTCTTCATCCGCGCCCGAATCCGCTTCGTTAACTTCTCCATCTCATCCAGCCTTTTCAGCAGCGTCAAAGACAACACAAACCGGTCGCTCTTTTCCAGATCCAGCTCGAACGTCCGCGCCATCTCCGTCAGGTCCCGCGCGTCTTTCAGATTCTGCGCATACTCAGCCTTCAGAATCTCGTCCCGCTGCAGCTTGCCATTCGGCAACCGCGTGTCATGTGGCCCCGCCGAAGGATACGGCGAATCCTGCGGAACCTGTGTCTGCCCCGGCAGCAAACCCACCGCGACAGCCGCCGGGCCCAGCGCCATCAGCGCCTGCCGCACACCCGAACGCCTTGTAATTCCAGCCACATCGTTATGATAACCCCGGCCCGATATCATAAGAAAACAGATGAAAGACGTCAACGTAGGTGTCATCGGGCTGGGCAATGTCGGCTCCGGCGCCCTCGCAATCCTCCACAAAAATTCCGAGCTCATCAGCCAAAAACTTGGGTTTCGCCTGCGCGTCGCCGCAGTCTGCAGTCGCTCGGTCGGCGCGCTCACCCTCCCCGACGTTCCCGCCGAAACCCTTCGCACCGCAGACTGGCGGGAGGTCGTATCCCACCCCGAGGTCGACATCGTCGCTGAACTCGTAGGCGGCACCCTCGTCGCCCGCGAAATCATCAACGGCTCCATTGCCAACAACAAATCCATCGTCACCGCCAACAAAGAACTGATGGCGCTCGAAGGCGCCGACATCTGGGACCGCGCCATCAAAGCCGGCATCAACCTTGCCATGGAAGCCAGCGTCGCCGGGGGCATCCCCATCCACGCCGTTCTCCGCGAAGGCATCTCCGGCGACCGCATCGTCGCCATCGCCGGTATCCTCAACGGCACCAGCAATTACATCCTCACCGAAATGGAGCGCCGCGGCGTTTCCTTTGATCAGGTTCTCGCCGAAGCCCAGGCGCTCGGCTACGCCGAAACCGACCCCAGCGCCGATGTCGACGGCTTCGACGCCCGCTCCAAACTCGCCATTCTCTCCGCCCTCGCTTTCGGCGAACGCATCACCCCGAGCGATATCTTCGTCGAAGGCATCCGGCGCATCACTGCGCAGGATTTCGATTACGCCCACCAGCTCGGCAACACCATTCGCCTCGTCTGTTCCGCCCAACAATCCGACCGAGGCCTCATGCTCTCCGTCCGCCCCGCGCTCATTCAGGAATCCACCATCCTGGCCGGCGTGAAAGGCGCCTATAACGCCGTCTGGGTTAAAGGGCAGTTCGGCTCAGACACGTTCTATTACGGTCGCGGCGCAGGTCCCAATCCCACCGGCGTCGCAGTCGTCAGTGACCTTATGCGCGTCGCCCGCGAAATCCGCTCCGGCAGCCCGGAACGCGTCTCCCCATTCGCTCACGAACGCCTCGGCGAGTACGAACCGGTCTCCATCACCCTGCAGCACCGGCCTTACTACATTCGCTTCCGCGTCGACGACCGCCCCGGCATCATCGCCGAACTTGCAGGCATCCTCGCCTCCAAACACATCGGCCTCGAAGCAGTGCTGCAGCTCCCTTGCGACACCAAACACGACCTTCCCTTCGTGATCACCACCGCCACCTGCTCCGAACTCGCCATCCGCGAAGCTACCGAACAGATGAGGAAACTCGATTTCCTGCGCGAACCCCCGCTCGCCCTGCCCATGGAACCCCCGCTCTGAGTGCGGCGGGCGGTTTGGCGAGAATTCAGGATAGTTTCACTCACCCTGGGCAGCCGGGAGGAGTCAAGAAGCTGGAAGCCACTGAGTATTAAGAGGTGGTGCACCATCAAATGAGGCGGGTTACGGGGGCGGACGCGTTCCGGTGGAAGGTTTCGGCGTGATGACGATTGGGACCGTGAAATCGGAATCCGGGACCGATGCGGTTTGATTCGTTGTAAAATTCCGGCACTGGTTCTGAATCCCGTCCCGATGTCAATGAAGTGATACTGTCGGGCGGGGCACTGGGCTGCAAAAGCGATGTCCCGCCGGCGAAACTTCTCGCCGGCGGGACATAGTACCTGGACTGTTACTGGCTGGCGCCAATGTGCATGCCGATGATTTCGCCCGAAACGACGAGTTCGACACGGCGGTTCTGTTGACGCCCCGCGGCGGTATCGTTGGACGCTACCGGCTGAGTCTTTCCGAAGCCTTTCGTGGTGACTGAGGAGCCGGCGATTCCCTGCTGTGTCAGGTAGTCGCGAACCGCACTGCCACGCTGTTCGGATAGGGTCTGGTTGTAGTCGTCCCCACCAACGTTATCGGTGTGGCCTTCCACTTCGAGTTTCAGGCCGGGGTGGCCGGAGATGATGCCGGCAACCTTGGCGAGTTTCTCGCGGGCGGCGGGGCGCAGCGTGAACTTGCCGGTGTCGAACAGAACATCGGACATGTTGACGATAAGGCCGCGGGCGGTGTCGCGGGTTTCGAGAACCAGACTAAACTGCTGTAGCAGTTGGGCGCGAAGGGCGGTCTTCTCGGCCTCGGCTTTCAGACGCAGTGCGTTGGCTTCGCGGGTGGCGGCCTGTGCATCCGCTGTTGCGGCCTGCGCTGCCATGCGGGCGGCATCGGCCTCGGCTTTCGCTCTGGTGGCTGCGTCGATGTCGCTGCGGGCGGCGGCACGTTGCGCGTCGGTTTCGCTCTTTACACGGGCAGCTTCATTGACTGCCGCCAGACGGGCAGTTTCGGCGTCGCGACGGGCGCGTTCGGTTTCCATTTGCGCGGCGGCGCGCCGTCGTTCAGCATCAGATTCACGCTTCGCTCCAGCGGCACGTTCGTTGGCGAGAATCTCTTCCTCAATCTTCTTCACAGTGATGAGGCGGGCGTCTTCAGCCATCTGAACCGCTTCACGCGCCACGGTACCAATCGGTTTGCTGCCGGCTTTGCCCTGCAGATAACCTTCGGCATTCTGGAGGCCCTGGACAGCTTTGAGAAGGGTATCCGGGGCGTAGTGCTCGGCACCGGTCCAGCGGGCGATCTGCACTGCATTGCGGGCCTCATAAAGTTCGAGGGGCGTCTTGCGATCAAGCCGTATGGCGTGGATGTCGCCTGGCTTCACGTTTAGCGTGTACTGGCCGCGTTTGAGAAGTTCGTATTTCGCATCGACCTGTTCGATGGTGCCGGTTGTGTCGGTGCGGACGAAGTTTTCCATCACCACGACGTCACTGGGCTGCGTGACTGCAAAGTAGGGCTCAGCCGTGACGATGAGGCCAAATGACTGCAGTTCGGTGGTGGCGTCAATGTGGGACTTCGTGCCGCCATTCAGAAGAATCTCACCAACGTTGGTGGCGCGGCCTTCGGGTGTGATGGCCCAGAGAACGTAAGTCAGATATTCGGGGCCGAAGCTGGTGGCAGGCACCATCTTCTGCATTTCGGCGTCGATTTTGATGACGCCCTGCTTGCTTTCCACCTTGGCTTCACCGACTGCAAGGGGCATCAGAGCGGTGCCGCGAAAACCAATGTGGGTAGAGCCGCTGCGGTGGTTGTAGTTGATGGCTTTAGTGGTGCGCGCCACAACAGTGACGCGATAAATGGGTACCGATTCCCCCGCCTGGGCTGAGAGCATGCCGCAGGCGAGGAAGAAAGCGCTGATAGCGCTGACAGGACGTTCCATGATTTTCGTCATTTGGAATGTTTTCCGATTAGTTATTTGCGTTCGTGGAACGAGTACTTGCTGAGCAGCGCCAGCAGGCGGAGCGCTGCTTTCGGGGGAGCAATACCGGAGGTGACAATCTCACGGTTTTCGATTTTTCTGCCGTAGAGAGCCTTATTGTCATCAAGGTCCTGGCGTAGCGTGGCACCTTCGAGCGCGAGACCGGCGAACAGGCCTTGTGAACGGGACCACGAGAGGATTTCCGCGTGCATCTGGGCATCGGTCTGAGCCGTGGCGGTTCGGCCTACGGGGCCGGCCGCGACGGACCCTTCCGCGCCGAGGGTGAACTTGCTGGAAAGGAGCTTGTCAGCTCCGCGCTGGTTCATGACCAGCATGATGAGGTCCGTGGTGGAACCGCCGATCTGGAAGCCGGCGCTGCCGCCTTCAATACGGACCGTGGCGGGCGCGGACCAGCCGCCTTTACCTTTGTTGCGGCATGTCAGATAACCCTTGCCGTACTTGCCGCCGACGATAAAGGCCGCAGTCTTCAGGCTGGGGACGATGACGACGCAATGGGCATTTTCGAGCAATTCCTGCGGGATGCCTTTATCATCAGCCCCCATGACTTCTGTAAACACCGTGGCGGCTTCATTGAGACGCTTCGCCGATTCTTTGTCCATCGCGAGCAGGGGTGTGAGAGCGAGTGCCGCTATTACGAGTGATTTCATTTGTCTTCCTCTTTCGCCGGGAAAACCCCGGCTGCCTGAGTGGAGTGCACACGGAATGCCATTGTGCTATTTGTTACTTAACTTCATTTGTTACGACGGGCAATCGAATTCCGGGAAGGGGTAGGAGTGGCGGGAAACCGACCGGATGGCCGTATATGGTCAATCGAACGAGGGCACATAATAAGAGCGGATTCGCGTGACCGCGAATCCGCCCAGGAGGAGGAAGAATGAAATGCAGGACTGCGTTTGAGCCGCTTCAGCATTGCTGTCAGCCTGGCGTTTTCAAACCCTGCAGGTTTTGCTTCGAATTACTGAAGCAAAGACTTTTTGCGACGCGCTAATGCGACGGCGATGAGTCCGCTGCCGATCAACGCGAAGGTGGCCGGCTCAGGAGTAGTAGTGCTTGAGACATTGCCCTGAACGGAGGTGACACCGGGAGTTGTGCCGCTGTCCGGAGCCACAATCCCCGTGGGACTGGTGATTCCGAAAATGGTATTCCCGAAGCTCCCGCTGTTGCTGCTGCCGGCGAGTCCGGGGCCGAGCGTGAGGGGAGACCACGTAATGTTAATCGCGCTGTTATCTTTGAAGATTGTGTCGCCCGTCCCTGTGCCGGCGAAGATTCCCGTGGCACCGTCGGTGATGTCCGAGATCATCAGATTGAAGGTGAAATTGGCGAAAGTGGAAGACGTGCCCGGTGAGTTGGTGCAAGTGCTACAGGTCAGCTTGAAACTGCCGTAGTTCACATTGGTCGGGGTTGAAGCCACGGAATTGGCGTTCGGCGTAAAGACCAGCGTTGCCGCCGCGCCCGATACCGAGCTCAGGGTCAGGTTGCTGGTGCCGTTGAACCCCGTGCTTGCTCCGTTGGTGTTATAGGTGATGTTGGCGGCGCTCAGGCCACCAGCCATCAAAAGGACTGCGGCTCCGGTGAGCGCGACAGACCTGATCGATTTTGTGATTTTCATTATAGATGTGTTCTCCGTTAAAGTGTCCAGCCGCGATGCAACCGGCGGCTGACCGGAATTAGTGAGCAATTGGGGTTCCTTCGTACGATTAAAGGGTTTAGAGGCTGGGAGCGGGAATATTACAGGGTGTGGGCGGCACGGAACTGGCGTTAGCCGCGACAGCGGATGACGCCTGGTGATCAGCAGTCCAGATTGCGCGGTGAAATGCCGAGCTTGCGCATCAACGCGTTGAGAGTAGTCCTTGGCATGCCGAGGCGTTGAGCGGCCTTGCTGACCACACTGTCGGTTTCCCGCAGCACACGAAGAACGTGCTCGCGCTCCACATGTTCCAGAGTATTGTCGCCGCCTGCTTCCGCAGCTTCTTCCATCAGCTCCGCCAGAGGCGCATGGAGACTGGACCCGGGGCTGAGGATGACGCAGCGCTCGATGAAGTTTTCGAGTTCCCGCACGTTTCCAGGCCAGGTCCAGCGGAGCAGAGCGCGCATGGTTTCGGGCGGAATGGTATCAATTTTACGACCCATTTCCGCAGCGTATTTCCCGACGAAGTGGCGCACCAGGATGGGAATATCTTCCGGATGCTCACGCAGGGGCGGGGTGGCAATGGGGAAGACCTTCAGCCGGTAATAGAGATCGCTCCGGAAGGACTTTTCCCGCATCATCTGCGTCAGGTCTCGATTGGTGGCGGCCACCAGGCGGACATCAATGGGAATCGTTTTAGTGCCGCCCAGGCGCTCGAAAGCTTTCTCCTGTAAAGCGCGCAGAAGCTTGGGCTGGAGTTCGATGGGGATGTCACCCACTTCATCGAGAAAGAGCGTGCCCCGATTTGCCATTTCGAAGCGCCCGATCTTCTGTGTGAGGGCTCCGGTGAAGGCGCCGCGTTCATAGCCGAAGAGTTCGCTTTCCAGCAGGCCGGTGGGGATGGCGGCGCAGTTAAGGGTGACGAAAGGCTTGTCGCGGCGGGGGCTCATGCGGTGCAGCGCGCGGGCGACGAGTTCTTTGCCGGTGCCGGTTTCACCGAGAATCAACACCGTGGCGGCGGTGGGCGCCACCAGTTCAATCTGCCCCAGCATGCGCCTGAGAGCCACGCCGCGACCAACAATTTCGGTGAATTGAGAATTGGTCTCGGCCTGTGGCTCTTCAACGATGGCGGGCTCCCGCGGACCGTGGTCGCGGAGGTCCTGCACGAACGTAATCCAGCGGAAGGGAGACAGCTTTAGAACGGCGGTGACAACGAGGACGGGAATGCGGGAACCGTCTTTGTGGGTGAGTTCCTTGCGGAACGGCCTGGAGGCACCGAACATAAGGCCCTCCTCGCGCGCAAGCTCATCCGGGCCGGCATATTCCGGGGGCGTAAGATCAGACCAGATCACGCGGCCTGCGGCGAGTTCTCCCCGGGTGTAGCCGAGCAGATTCAGGAATGCGTTGTTGGCTTCCGGGACGCGGTCAAACTCGCCGGAGACAACGCCCGCCACGGCAGCGTCGGGCGGCAGGAGGCGCAAAGTGCCGCGCGCGGAACGGAGCTTTTCATCGCGGTCGCGTCGCTGGCTGAAGTCGCGGACCAGGCGAGCGTAGCCCTGCAATTCTCCGCGTTCATTCTTCAGGCAGACTGTGAGGGCATTGGCCCAGAAGCGCTGTCCGTCTTTTCGGGCTCCCCAGGCTTCGTGGCCGGCGTGGCCGTCCCGGGCGGAGCGGCTGAGTTCTTCCTGTAGAGCAGAGGCGACCGTTTCATCGGCGGGCGCCAGCAGAGTGGCATGTTGTCCCACTACATCCGCGCGGGCGTACCCGTAGAGGCGTTCGGCACCGGAATACCAGTCCACCACTTCGCCCGCAGGATTGATCAGGAAGAGGGCAAAGTCCTGTTCCCAGGCCGGGATGGCAGGGCCATCCGGTTCATCCCGCAGGAGAACCAAATGGCGTGCGGGCCAGACGTCGGCGTTCAGAGTGTAGTCGAGGCTTCTGGCTCCTGCACCGTGGGTCGTGGCGCCGGGAGCTGTAGCGGGAAATAAAAACGGGAGGCTGGCCGAGTTTTCCCCATCGCGAAGAAAATCCTGCCAGAGTTCGGTGAGAGTGGCTTTTGCGGAACGGTCGACGAAATCATCAAGGCTGCGACCGAAGATGTCCTTGCGTGGAAGGCCCAGGAGGCGTGCAGCTCCGCAACTCGCGTCATGGTAGAAACGTTCGCTGTCGGCAATCAGGATGGGGGCTACCGACTGGCAGATCAGGGCACGAAACGTACGTTCCAGTTCTTTAGGCCCGTACTGCACCAGCCAGCTTTCGGCCTGCTGAGTTGCCGCGCTGCGCATGGTTCCCCTCCCTTCCGACGGAATTCACAAAAAGCGCCGTAGATTGTGAGTTTAGACCAGAACACGTTTTAGAAACGGAAAGATTTTGATGCGGGCCGGAATCCCCTTGATTATGTGACGGTTCCCCGTATTTTTAGTGATCTTTCTGTTCATAATGGAGGAGCCCGATCCGTCGGCCGGAGAAGAGTCATATGTCAACGCAGGATCCATCCGCCATCGTCCCGGACGATACAGCCGAAGCACGCCGTACCGGAATGCTGCTGAAGACAGGGGCACTGGAAAACGCGATTCTCAACAGCGCGACTTTCTCCATCATTGCAACCGATGAAAAGGGTGTGATTCAGCTCTTTAACATCGGCGCAGAGCGGATGCTGGGTTACCTGGCGGCGGAAGTTGTGGACCGGATTACGCCCGCCGACATTCACGATCCGCAGGAAGTAGTGGCGCGCGCGGCGGCGCTGAGCCTGGAGCTTGGCGAAACGATTACGCCGGGCTTTGGCGCGCTGGCATTCAAAGCGTCCAGAGGAATAGAAGACAAGTATGAACTGACTTATATCCGCAAAGACGGGACGCGCTACCCGGCACTGGTTTCGGTAACGGCACTGCGGGACAGTGGCGCCAGGATTATCGGCTTCCTGCTGATCGGGACGGATAACAGCGCGCGCAAACTGGTGGAAGAGAAGCTCCGGTTCACGGAAGAAAGTTTCCGGCTGATGGTGGAAAGCCTGTCGGAGACGGCGCTGGTGATGCTGGACACCGAAGGTCGGGTAGTGAGCTGGAATTCCGGAGTGGAGAGAATTAAGGGTTACAGCAGCGAAGAAATCATTGGGCGCCATTTCTCCGTGTTCTATTCACCGGATGAGATAGCCCGCGGCAAAGCGACGCAGGATCTGGAGATCGCCGCCTCAACAGGACGGTTCGAGGAGGAAGGCTGGCGCCTCCGCAAGGATGGCTCCATGTTCTGGGCGAACGTGCAGCTGACCGCAATTCGGGACCAGGCAGGAAACGCGCGCGGCTTCGCGAAGTTGACCCGGGATCTGACGGCTCGGGTAGAAAGCGCCGCAGCGCAGAAGCTACTCGACCAGCGGCTCTCCGATCAGCAAATCTACACGCGTTCGTTGATCGAATCGAACACCGACGCACTCATCACGACGGATCCTTCCGGCTCCATCACGGATGTGAACCAGCAGATGGAAGCGCTGACCGGCTGCACGCGGGAACAGCTGATCGGAACACCGTTTCGGCAGTACTTCACCGACCCGGCGCGCGCCACCGAAGGCGTGGAGCTTGTGCTGCGCGTTAACAAGGTGAACGATTACGAACTGACGGCGCAATCAAGAACCGGTGCAGAGACACTGGTCTCTCTCAACGCCACCACGTTCTACGACGGGAAGGGAGTATTGCAGGGGGTGTTCGGCGCGGCGCGCGATGTGACGGAGCGGAAACGCCTGGACCAGGTGCTGCATGACAAGAACGTAGAACTGGAGCGGGCCGGAGCGGCTGCTGAAAAGGCAAATCAGGCGAAATCGGACTTCCTTTCGAGCATGAGTCATGAGCTGCGTTCGCCGCTGAACGCCGTGCTGGGTTTTGCGCAACTGATCAATTCGGACTCGCCCCCACCCACAGAAAGTCAGAAAGCCAGCGTGGATCAGATTCTGCATGCCGGATGGTATTTGCTGGAATTGATCAACGAGATTCTGGATCTGGCGCAGATCGAGTCCGGCAAGATGGCGCTTTCGGTGGAGCCGACATCGCTGGCGGAAGTGATTGCGGAATGCCAGGCGATGATTGAGCCCCAGGCGCAAAAGCGCGGCATCAGGATGAGCTTTCCAAAGTTCGAAGAGCCCCGCTTTGTGGATGCAGACAGGACGAGGCTGAAGCAGGTGCTGGTGAATCTGCTGTCGAACGCGATCAAGTACAACAGGCCGAACGGAACGGTGCAGGTGGATTGCTCAGAGAGCTCGGCCGACCAGTTGCGGGTGCGCGTGCGGGACACCGGCCAGGGCTTGCCCCCCAGCATGGTGATGCAGCTGTTTCAACCGTTCAACCGGCTGGGGCGGGAGAACACCGGAGAGGAAGGCACCGGCATCGGTCTGGTGACCAGCAAGCGACTGGTGGAACTGATGGGCGGGGCAATCGGAGTAGAGAGCACGGTCGGACAGGGCAGTGCATTCTGGTTTGATCTGCGCCGGGCAGGCGCGCCTCAGTTCCACTCGGATGCACAGAGGGTGCTGCCTTCCGCGCCCGCGGCACACGATGCGACTGCGCCTTTGCACACGCTCCTTTATGTGGAAGACAATCCGGCAAACCTGAAACTGGTGGAGCAATTGATAGCAAGGCGCCCGGATATGCGGCTGCTGACGGCGATCGAGGGGCATCAGGGCGTGCAACTGGCGCGGGCGCACCAGCCGGAAGTGATTCTGATGGACATCAATTTGCCTGGCATCAGCGGGGTTGAAGCGCTGATGATTTTACGGGGCGACCCGACCACCGCTCATATTCCGGTGGTGGCGTTAAGCGCCAACGCGATGCCGAGGGATATCGAACGGGGCCTGCAGGCGGGCTTCTTCCGGTATTTGACCAAGCCAATACGAGTGGATGAATTCATGGACACTTTGGACGCGACGCTGGAGTTTGCCCAGGAGAAAGCGGCTGCGCGTGCGGCTGCCGTTGCGGGCTGAGAACGGTTAGAGTCCTGGCCCTGCGGGCGTCAAAAACTCATTGAAAGCCCAGGTGCTACCCTGGCGTCGGCGATCTTGTCGCCCGCCAATCCTGTCCCACCCGTTAATTAAGTCCGGGCGGGGTCCAGTACTGAACGGCAAAAAGATTAACCGTCGTTGACTCGTTTCCTCTTGCTGTGGAGCCATAATGGTGACACGATGATGAAATTTGCACAAACCATTCTTCTGCTCACATGCGTCGGCATTATGCCGACGGCACGCGCCAGCATTCTGCGAAATGGCGATTTCACATCGACTACGGGCACACTCGGCACTGCGGGGGGCGGGCTCAATACTTCGAGCTACACTTCCGGCGGTTCGCTGAGTAACTGGACGATTGTGGATGTCTCCGGATCCACGGGCCTTGCGTTCCTCTACTACGCGGGAAATCAGGGCAGCACGACGGTCGCCGGCAGCGGCATCAATCAGAACGGTCGATTCGGAAGCAACTTTGCCATTACCGACCCCGGGAATACGTCGGGCAGTGGCGGGGCCATCCCGAACACCAGCCCGGGAGGCGGCAATTTTGTCGTTGCCGACGGCGCCTCGGGCTATAACGTCGCGATTTATCAGACGCTCACCAGCCTGACCCCGAGCGCGGTCTACGCGGTGTCTTTCTGGTATGCGGCGGGACAACAAAACGGCTTCACCGGCGATACTACGGAGGGCTGGCAGGTATCGCTCACGAACAGTGCCCAGATCACTCAGGTGGCGGCAAACGGCACCACGATCCGGAACACCCCGAATCAGGCCAATGTTGCCGGTACGGGTACGCCGGGACTGATCAGTGGCGGCTTCCAGGCGTGGGCTCAACAGACTTTCTCGTTCACGGCGGCAAGTTCCACCCAGGTGCTCACGTTTCTTTCGATGGGAACGCCCGCCGGGCAGCCCCCCCTGGACTTACTCTCCAGTGTTGTTGTGACCGCTGCGCCTGAGCCGGCATCGCTGGGCATGGTGGGCATTGGACTGGCCTCCCTGCTGGGGTTTATCGGGTATACCAGGAAGCGGGCCGGTAAGGCCGCACAATCGACGCCAAACGCGGAATGATCACTTCTCTCGCTATCGACTTTCTGCGGCTGTGTTTGTGGCTGCTGATTGTGATGATGGTTTTCGTTCCTCTGGAACGAATGTTCGCGCTGCGAAGGCAGGACGTTTTTCGACGGGGGTTCCTGGTCGACCTGGCCTATTACTTCGTGAACAACTTAGTACCGAAGCTGATTTTGATTGTCCCGATGGCGCTGGTTGGTTATGCGGCGCATCGGGTGATTCCGGCGGGCTTTTACACCCGCGTCGGGGCACTTCCGCTGGGTTTGCGGATGGCGGGCGCGCTGGTGATCGGAGAGCTCGGGTTTTACTGGGGGCATCGCTGGTCGCATGAGGTTCCCTTCCTGTGGCGGTTCCACGCAGTGCATCACAGTGCGGAAGAGATGGATTGGCTGGTGCATACGCGCGCACATCCGATGGACATGGTTTTCACCCGGCTGTGTGGATTTATCCCGTTGTACCTTCTTGGCCTGGCGCGACCAGCGGGCGGTGGTTTGGATGCAGTCACCATTTTTGTGATTTTTACGACGACACTTTGGGGCTTCTTCATTCATGCCAACCTGAAATGGCGTTTGGGGCCGCTGGAGTGGTTTATTGCCACACCGGTCTTTCACCATTGGCACCATACATACGACCAGCCGCTGAACAAAAACTTTTCCTCGATGCTGCCCTGGGTGGATCGTATTTTTGGAACGTATCATTCTCCGGTGGGGGATCCCGGCGCGCAGTGGCCCACGCGATATGGCACCGGGGATCCGGTGGCTTCGGGATTTGTTGATCAGGTAATGCTGAGGAGTCAGGCCAGCGGCAAGACCGCCAACGTTACTGGTTGAGTTGGCGGAGGATTTCGGCGGCCTGATCGCGAATGGCGGGATCTGCACCCGTTGACGCAACACGCAGGTGCTGAACCGCGGCGGCACGGTCTCCAAGGGACAGCAGAGCTGCAGCAAGGCCAAGATGGGCACGACCGGAGGCCGGGATGTTTTGCAGCGCCTGCTCATAGTGCGGGGCTGCGTCGCGAGGCTGCCCGCGCGCCATCAGGAGATCCGCGAGCAGCAGGTGGGCATCGGTGAATTGCGGGTCCTCGCGCAGGGCGGATTCGAGTTCGCGTTGAGCTTCGTCGTATTGGCTGGTGCGGCCGAGCAGCATGGCGTAGTTGTAGCGGGTGGCGGCATCAGCCGGGCGAAGACGCAGAGCAGTTTCAAACTCTGCTTTGGCCTCGTCGACCCGGTCGGATCCGGAGAGTAGGCCCGCCAGGTTCCCATGCGCGTCTGCGTAGTCCGGGCGTATACGGATGGCTTCACGGAAGGCCGATTCGGCGCGGGTTTGGTCACCGGATGTGAACCAGATACTACCCAGGTTGTTGTGGGCTTCGGGCAGATCGGAGTCGAGTTGCAGGGCCTTCCCGATGGCCCTTATAGCCTCAGTCGTTTTACCCATTGAGCGGTAAGCAAGGCCCAGTTCATGCCAGGCGACGGGCGCTTCCGGAGAGATCGTGGTGGACTGCTTCAGCACTTCCACGGCTTCCGCATATTGGGCCGACTGCCGCAGGGCGGTGCCGAGCCTGCGGAGCATGGCTGCGGACTTCGGACTGTGGCGAACGGCTTCGCGGTAAACCGACAGGGCTTTCGCAGATTGGCCGCTGCCCTGGAGCGCGTCGGCCAGTTGCAGGTAATACCCGGCTTGCAGGGGTTTGTACTTTTCAATGGCGGCAGTGAGTTGCGCGATGCCCTCTGTCATGTTGCTGCCCTGAATTACCTGCGCGACGGCCAAAGTTAGTTCGTTTTCCGGTGTGACGGGCAGCGCTGCGGGGTAGTAGGGAATCACGCGGCCACGATAAGTATCCTGGTGCTCGGCGCGGTCTGCAAGCAGGTCGCCGGGGGGCAGGCGGCGCTGGATGAAGTGGTCGGTGACCACCACGTGGACAACGTCCTCCGTGCGCCGCTTCGGCATATGACAGGCGACACAGCCCGTTGCGGCGGGGTGTTGGCCAGCCTGCACCAGGCGGTCGAACGCCTGAGCGTGGCACTGGCGGCAGACGGCGGTGTAGTGCTGGTCGGCTTTTTCGGCGCGCGGAATGTCGTGGGGGTTGTGGCAGGTGGTGCAGAGGAGCCTGTTGTCGCTTTTTAAGAAGCAGGCGGAACGGCGCAGGCGGTAGGCCGCGTTGACAATTTCGAATTTGTCTTCACGGCCGGCATCCGGGGCGTGGTCAAAGTTGAGCAGAAATCCGGCCAGCGGCTCGCCGGGTCGGTAGGAGAATGCCGTCCGCTCAAAGCGTTGCAGCGCGTTGGGCAAAGGGAAGCTGGTGGTTTCCAGATGGCAAACCATGCAGCCCTCCATTTGGCGTTCGGTGGAAAGGCGGGCGGGGTTCACGATGGCCGCGCGGATGGCTTCGGGTTTGCTGCCTTTAGTTCCGGCGAGCTGCGCGTGGCGATTTCCTGAGCCGTGGCAGCGCTGACAATCGATACCTTCGGGGAGTGGCCCGGTGTAGATTGCATCGGCAAAAGGCTGCCCGTTGTCTGCCGGGATTTGCGGATAGGCGTTGTGGCAGAACATGCAGTCGTAAGTGATGGGGCGGCGGAAACCATCGTGATGGGGCCGGTCGTAGCCGGGGTTCATGGCCCAGTAGCCGCCTTTTTCTGCGTACCAGCCGAGGGGGAGTTCAATCAGCGTATTGGCGGTTGTGCGACTCAGAAAAATGCGGGCGTGGTTGCCGGAACCAAGGATGTAGTCGACGGGCTTTTCGATCAGGTTGATTTGTTTGCCCAGCGAGTCCAGCTGGTAGCGGCGCTGGTAGTAGCTGCCGTCGCGCCGGAGCATGGTGAAGTAGCTATCAGAGGGCTGGTGGTAATAGGTGTTGTCTTCGGAAAGATCCTCCATGGTGGTTGCCGGTGACGGGCGATAGAATGAGCGGCCCATTCCGGTTTGCTGGTAAGTCTGCCAGATTTTGAGATGGCACCTGGCGCAGCCGGAGGAGCTCTGCGCGGCGGCGGACGTGGTGAGGAACCCGGCGAAAACAACCAGGAGCGGAATTTGTAGAGGGGTCGCTCTCACGACGTTCAGTTTCTCATCCTGGTGATGGTGCTGCGTTACCGCTTCACTCGTTGACCGGAGGGCGAGCACTTTGATAAAATCCCTCCAACGTCAGGGGAATCTGAAATATCAGTCCAGAGGGTCAGTACGCCCTTCCGGATGGTCGCTGTTTGCCCCAGGCAGAAAATCGAGGATACTGATGAACACCATCTCCCCAATCGGAAAATACGCACGTTTCGCCCTGCTCGCGGCGTGCATGGCACTTCCCCTTACACTGTTGGCGCAAAGCGGCGCGGGCACCATTCAGGGCAGCGTGCAGGATTTTACGGGAGCCGCGATCCCGAACTGCGCGATTCACATTGTGAACCAGGCGACGCAGGTGGTCAATGACGCCACTTCGAATGCAACCGGTGTTTACGTTGTGCCCGGTCTGTTCGCGGGCAACTATTCGGTGACGTTCAGCGCGGCGGGCATGAAGAAGTACTCCACCGTGGTGGAGATGCAGAACGGGAAGGTGGTGGTGCTCGATCCGAAACTGAGCGTGGGCGATGTGGCGGAGCAGGTGACAGTCAGTGCTGAGACGCTGCAGTTGGCGACGTATGACAGCGGCGTGGTGAGCACGCAGCTGGATGCAAGCCGCATCGATCAGTTGCCGCAAAACGGGCGCAACGTTCTTGGCCTGGCGCAGAAGACAGTGCCTGGCGTGGAAGGCGGCGGACAACGCGTGAACGGCCTGATGCCTGAAGGCATGGAGTATTCCCTGGATGGCGCCCCCATGACCAACCGCAATTTCGGTGGCGAAGGCAATGCCACTCTGGCGACTTTGCCTGACCCTGATGCCGTGCAGGAAGCAAGATTTGAGACTCTGAATTCAAGCGCACAATTTGCGACGCCGGCCACGGTGATCATCACCACGAAGTCCGGTACCAACCTGATTCACAGCTCGATGTTCGAAACGGCCCGCAACAACTATTTCGGGATAGCGAGGGCACGTCAGGATCCGGCGAACTTCGCGGCGCCGCATCTGGTGCGAAATGAATTCGGCGCAACCATCGGCGGGCCGATCGTGATCCCCAAACTTTACGACGGCAGGAACAAATCATTCTTCTTCCTTGCGTATGAAAGGTACTCGGAACGACGTGCCAGCAACCAGCTGGTGACGGTGCCAACGGTTGCGATGAGAAACGGAGACTTCAGCGGCCTCATTAACGGCGCTGGTTTACCGCAGGTGCTGTACGACCCGCTGACCACGCAGTCCGCCGCCAACAACTATGCGCGCGCGCCGTTCGCGAACAACCAGATTCCTGTCAGCCGAATCAGCCCGCTTGCCAAGACGCTTTACGCGGCGACGCCCCTGCCTCTGACGACCGATAACCCGCTGGTGAATTCGAACTTCAACGCTGTGAACAACACCTCGCAGACGGTCCCCAATATTACATTCCGGCTGGACCATGTGTTCAACCAGAGCAACCGTGTCTATGTGCGGTTCACGGATATCGATCAGCAACAGCAGGCGCTGCGCAATTACCCGGCGAACTCACCTGCCACCATTGCGGGCGGCGGTCTGCCGGCGGGCGCATCCGGTTTCCAGCAGATTCCGATCCAGACCGTGAGCTATTCGATGGGCTATTCGCACATCTTCTCTCCCACCCTGTTCTCTGAAACGATTGTGAGTCAGCAGTGGCAGCGGCAGTACGTGGTGGGCCCCCCGGTTTCGCTGGACAATTACGAAAAGATACTGGGGCTGCCGAACAACTTCGGGCAGGTCGGATTCCCCGCCATTGGCGCGAATCTGGTGATGCCGTATGGCGGTTCGCAGTGGTATTACGGGAACAGCCAGATGCTGGCCACCATCGACCAGAACTTCAACAAAGTGCAGGGCAGGCATCAGCTGGCATTTGGCGGCCGTGTACGTCATGAACGGTTTGCGTACCTTTCGGACCGGTCGCCGGATCAGGTTTCTTTCAGCAATCAGGCCACTGCGATTTATGACCCGACCACGGGCGCGAACTACGGTGCAAAGCCAAACACTGGCTATGCGGATGCGGATTTCTTCCTGGGCGCGGCCAGCAGCTACAGCCAGAATAAGAATGCTCCGTTCAATCAATCCACGCTCCGGGAATACGCCTTCTATATTCAGGACAACTGGCGCGTGAACAACCGCCTGTCGATCAATGCGGGATTGCGCTGGGAGATGCATCCGGCTCCGCACGCGCGGGATAACAATTACACGACGTTCGATCTGAAGAATGATGCAATTGTATTGCCGAAGCCCATCAGCGAGTTTATTTCGAACGGCTACACAACACAGGCGCTGGTGACCAACCTGCAAAACCTTGGAGCGAAGTTTGAAACGCCGCAGGAAGCGGGCCTGCCTGCTTCGGGCTTTCAAAGCAGCCTGAAAAATATTCTGCCGCGTATCGGCTTTGCCTATACGCCCGGGTTTGGCCCGAAGGGTCTGGTGGTTCGCGGCGCTTATGGTGAGTTCGTTTATCCGGTACCGGTACGCAACTCGATTCGGTATCTGACGTCGAACTATCCCTTCACAGCGAGCTATTCGCAGAGCTACACCAGCGCAGCGCAGTCGCCCGACGGCTTACCGAACCTGCTGCTGCGCTCGCCGCAGACGGTCATCGCGGGGCAGAACAGCGCGAACGTGGTGAACACGAATTCGACCACTGCATTGCTGCCCGGTATCAACATCGGGACGTCACTGGCGTCTGACTATCCGCCGGCAAAAGTGCGGGAAGCAAACATGACCATTGAACAACCGTTCCATGATGGATCGGTATTCCGCGTCAGCTACGTCTTCACGCACGGTGAGAATCTGGATCAGAATTACCAGTACAACAATGCGCCGTCCACCTATGTCTGGGAAACAACTACCGGCACTATTCCCCCGACGGGAACGTTTGCTTCAGTGGCAACCCGGCCCTATGACAACAAGACCTGGGGCGGCAATGTGATCTCGGTCAAGACAGGATGGAGCAACGACAGCGCGTTGCAGCTGAACTACCAAAGACCATTTAAGAATGGCGTGGGTTATCAGATCTTCTATGTCTATTCGAGAGCGTTCCGCGTGGGTGGTAATACTTTCCGCGACAACACGCTTTATCCGGCGCAGAACTATGCCCCGGGCGTGCTGCCGGCCGGCCTGGACGTTGGCACCACTCTGAATCCCGGCCGGGCTCTGAACCGCTACGAGAACTACCGGGTGGATACGGTAATTCCTCTGCACCACATTACCTTCAACGGCATCTACGACCTGCCGTTCGGTAAGGGCAAGCGTTTCCTTGGGAACTCCAACAAATTTGTGAACGCCGTGTTTGGCGGCTACCAGGTGGCGTTTACCGGCCAGGTGTTGTCGCAGGCATTCTCAGTAGGTGCGGGCAACTGGGGTGCCAGCAGCAACGTCAAGCTGTACAAGAGCGAGGTGCCGATTACCGATTGCCGCAGCGGCGTGTGCCGCCCGGCCTACCTGTGGTTCAACGGCTATCTCTCACCGACAGTGATT
>JBBQDH010000113.1:0-18367 GCA_038319515.1 Bryobacterales bacterium | reverse complement strand
CGCTGCGCTAACATGACGGCGTGGACGACATCGAAATCCGCCCTACCATCAAATTCGTTCGCGTCGGCGCGATTCTGATTGACGCGATGGTGCTGGTGGCATGGGGAGCGTATGCATTTGGAGTGATCCACATCATCTGGATTCCTGCGGTTCTCTCCGTGCTGATCCTCTGGCCGCTGGTGATCTGGATGGGAATCCGCAGCAATGTAACGGTTTTGACGGCGGATCGCATTCGCTCCGAAAGCGGCATTCTTTCCCGCTCAACACGGAACCTGATGTTTTCCCGCGTACAGGATGTCGGTATTTTCCAGTCGCTTTCCAGCCGGATCTTCAACGTGGGCGACATCTGGATTGAGACGGCGGGCGCTTCCGGTCGTGTGGTTTTGCACTCCATTGATTCACCCCGGGAAGTGGCTGATAAGATTCTGGAGCGCGCGCGAAGCGGCGGATAATCCGTGTTTAATCGCCCCAATATCCATCGGATAAGAATTACTGATTTGGCCTGGATTCCGTAATCGGGCTATACTTCAGTCACGAGGGGCGGCACACAGAACAGTCTGCCGCAAATATCCTCATCCCATAAGGCTAATGACCCCTGCTGGTCATGGCCCTCAGTAAGCCCCTCCGTTGCGCCGATGAGCTGGGCGGGCACATCGATCCCCTGTCAGGATGCCTCGCAGTCATGCGGGCAAAGCAGTTCACACGCATCGCGGTGTCACCCGCGTCCGCGCAGTGGTCCGCTCAGATCCATCCCGCGATTCCGGAAAGGATACTTCCGTCCGGAAATGCAGGAAATACGAAAAGGAAAAACATATTATGACAAACAAATTACGGGCGCTTTTCGCGTTCTCCGCAATTGCAGTAACCGGCGCGGCGTTACCCGCTTTCGCCGCCGACACCGATCCGATTCACGTCACTGTTCCCTTCGCCTTCAAGGCAGGCAAGGCCAGCCTTCCTGCGGGCGAGTATGTGGTGATTGAAGAAGACTCCGGCGTGATCATCATCAAGGGCAACAAGGGCAGTGCGATGGTTCTCGGTATGAGCGGTGCCGAAAACACCAGTGAAAAGGCCGGCATGAGCTTTGAACGGAACGAAAAGGGTTATGTTCTTAAGACCGTTCACGGATGGGGCCGGATCACTTCCAGCATCCTGCCGGTCAGCGAACAGAAGTAAGCCCTCAGGAATGCGGCGGGCCTCGTGGACGCGCGACGCCCGCCGCGCGTTAAAGTAAGAGTTTGTTCGATCCTCTCCAGCCAACTACCGCAGAAGAATTGTGCGAGTGCCTCGCAAGCTCCGCCCGTGCGAAGCGCAGCATTGAGCTGTTTGGTGCCAACACCAAGCGCCTGATGGCCGGTGCCCCCGCGCCCGCGAGCGTACAGATCAGCACTACCAAACTCAACCGAATTATCCAATACGAACCCCGGGACCTCACCATCAGTGTGGAAGCCGGTTTGCCTTTCGCCGCGCTCAGTCAGGAACTGGCAAAGCATGGACAGATGGTTCCGCTGGATGGTCCGTGGTCAGAGTCCGCCACCGTTGGCGGAATGGTTGCCGCCAATATCAATGGTTCGCGGCGACGTCTTTATGGGACTGCGCGCGATCTGGTGATTGGCATGCAGTTCGCCACGATGGATGGCAAGCTGGTGCAGTCTGGCGGCATGGTTGTGAAGAACGTCGCCGGACTGGATATGGCGAAGCTGTTGATTGGCTCATTCGGCACGCTGGCAGCGATCGCAAAAGTCAACTTCAAACTCATCCCGATCCCGCCGGTTTCGCGCACTCTGCTTTTCAGTTTTGAAGATCTGAAGAGCGCGATGGAGGCAAGGAACGCCGCGATTCAGGGCGTTCTCACACCGGTTGCGGTTGACCTGCTGAACCCCATTGTTGCCGCGCAGTTGAACCTCAAAGGGTATGTTCTTGCGCTGCTCTTTTCCGGCAATCAGGCGGTGATTGAACGCTCCTCCAAAGAAGCGGAAAAGCTGGGCAGGCCCCGTGCTCTTTCAGCTGCGGAAGACCAGAAATTCTGGAGTGATCTGGCGGCGTTGACACCGCGTCATCTTGACAAGTTTAAGGAGGGCGCTGTGGTGCGGGTCTCGACGACGCTTTCGGAATGCGGCACCGCTCTTGGGTCCATTGAGGGTCCGGGCCATGCGCTCGCGGCCTCCGGCATTGTACGTGCCTGGTTCACCCGTCCCGATGCCGCGGCTCGCTGGCTGGACGCGGCGTTGAAGCGCGGCTGGAAGGGTGTGGTCGAGTACTCCGGGGAATCCGCCAGAGGCGGCATGACATTATGGCCAAACGCAGGCAGCGACTTTGAAATTATGAAAAGGATCAAGCTGATGTTCGACCCCGAAAGTCTCCTCAACAGCGGGCGGTTTTATGGCCGATTCTAGTCACTCCGTTCTGATTGACTTTGATAAGCCGCAGCAGGTGGACCTTGACCGCTGCGTGCATTGCGGACTGTGTCTGAACGCCTGCCCCACCTACCGCGAACTGGGCGTCGAAATGGATTCCCCGCGCGGCCGCATTTACCAGATGGTGCAGGTGGCGAACGGCGCGCCCATTACGGAAAGCTACAAGGAACATATCGATCTCTGCCTTGCCTGCCGTGGCTGCGAGAGCGCCTGCCCGTCCGGCGTGCAGTACGGCCGATTGATTGAAGCCGCGCGTTCCGAAATCGAAAACACGACGGAACGCGGTTGGCTGGCGCGGACGGTTCGCAACTTCGTCTTCCGCAAGCTGCTGCCTTCACCCGCGCTGATGACGGCGGCCGGGGCGGGGCTCTGGATGTATCAGGTGAGCGGTCTGCAGAAAGTGCTGCGCGCCACTGGAATCATGAGTCTGCTGGGGCCTCTGGGCGCGCGGGAAGCGCTGACGCCCGCAGCCGAGATCCCGTTCTTTTTTCGCGAAATCGGCAAGACGTTTCCGGCGGAGGGCGAGCGCAAATACCGCGTGGCGTTCATGGCCGGCTGCATTGCCAATGTCTCCTTCGCGCGCCTGAATGAGGCCACGGTTCGCGTGCTGCAGAAGAATGGCTGTGAGGTTGTGGTCCCGCAGAACCAGACCTGCTGTGGCGCGCTCCATGTGCATGCGGGTATTCGCGATGAGGCCCGCACGCTTGCCCGGCGCAACATTGACGCGGTGGCGAATGGCGGCTTCGATGCGATCATCACCAACGCGGCCGGCTGCGGATCGACGCTGAAGGAATACGACGAGCTTCTGGAGCACGATCCTGATTACGCCGAGCCGGCGCGACGCTTCAAGGCGTTGATGAAAGACGTAACGGAATTTCTTTGTTCCATCGAACTGAACCGGGACATGGGAACAATTGACGCCACCGTCACGTATCAGGATTCATGCCACCTGGCGCACGGGCAAAACATTCGTAAACAGCCAAGGCAACTGCTGGCAGCCGTGCCGGGCCTGAAGTTCCGGGAAATGCCGCTCTCCGATATGTGTTGTGGCAGCGCCGGTATTTATAACGTGCTGCACACCAGCCTCTCCATGGACATACTGGAGAAGAAGATGGAGAACGTCAATCTGACCGGCGCGCAGATCATTACAACTTCTAACCCGGGGTGCATGATACAGCTGCAGGCCGGGGTGAAGAAATGGGGCAAGGGTGGGGAGCGGGTGGCGCATGTGGTGGAGATTCTGGATGAAGCGTATCGCATTAAATCACACGAGTAAACGATGATTTCGCATGCAATGACGAGCACCACCTTCGACATACCCGGTTACAAAATCGTGCGCAGTATGGGGATTGTGAAAGGTATTGTGGTTCGGTCGCGGTCTGTGTTTGGGACCATTGGCGCCAGCCTGCAAACGATGGTGGGCGGCGATATCACGCTCTTTACCGATCTGTGCGAGAAGACCCGTGAAGACGCTTTCGAGCGGATGTTGGCTCATGCTGCTGAACAGGGCGCGGACGCTGTGGTGGGTGTTCGTTACGACGCTACCGAGGTGATGCAGGGCGTGACGGAAGTTCTTTGTTACGGTACGGCTGTGAAGGTGGAACGGTAGCGCGCCCGTTCCCCACCAGTTTGCTGCCTGCTCCGAGTCCGCAGAGAGCTATGCTGTCCGATCTCCTTCCGAAAGCTGCTACCCGCGCGAATGTATTCGGTTTGGACGCCAACACGGGGGCGAAAATTACGATACGAGCCGCCCGACCGCGGACAGGCGTTCGGCGAGTTGCGAACGGCCTGTTTGGCGACGTTACAGTCGAAGATGCAAGCGTTGATGAGATCGAATTCGATGCCTGTGAGAAAGTACTTTGCCAGGAACATCTCACAGGTATTTTTTATTGTCATTCGCGTCACGATTCCTTCATCCCCACTTGTGGGCGGCAGTGACTGACGACATCGGCATTCAGGGAAATTTTGACTTCGTGCCCGACTTTGTGCCCGATCTGACGCTATCCAGCGGACAGCCTCTGCTGGATGCGAATCATGACCTATACCCGATCTCACGAGTGCGCTCGAGTGACAGCCTGGCTTAGCGCTAAAGCCCGGCAAGGCCAGTATTGAGGTCATCGTCATCGACCGCGCCGATAAAAACCCTGCCGTTAACTGAGGTGCGTGTATCGCTGCGGAAATAAAAACCCGCGAAGCGATTCGCGGGCCGTTCACCAAATTCGATTCGGGTTTACCAGCGCGGTTGCAGGCGACGATTCCCGCTGCCGCCGGCTCCGCCATCACCACCGGGGCGACTGCCGCCGGAACGTGGTTCACGCGGGCGCGCCTTAGTGACTGTCAGCGATCCATCACCTGCGTCAGCCCGTTGAGAGCCTCCATCGCCCGACCCACCTGTCCATAGGCGGAAAACGGGACGTCGAGATCGTGCTCTGTCGTCTGGAACGAAATGTTCCCGACATAAATATTTTTCAAGGCTATTCCTTCAAAATCCTGCCCCACAGCTACCTCCGTGAAAGACAGAACAGGTTAGTGATTCAAAGACGCCAATCCCGGTCGACCAATCCCAAAAACAGGCAAAATCAGCCAACGACGGCATAGACAGCCGGATCCCTATGTTCGTGCGTTCCAGGTGGTTTTGTGTGGGGTGCCAGGCGCAGGGAGTGCGCGGCGCGCTACTGCTCGGCTGCGGAGCGCTGTGCCAGTTCTCCAATGATTGGCAGCACGTAGGGCTCGCCGTGGCTGGATTTAATGATCATGAAGATCGAAAGCGCCAGCAGCAAACCCTCCAGAACGTGGTCAATTCGGATGATGCGGCTCGGCATGGTCAACATGATGGGGTGCACCACCCACTGCACAACCAGCCAGGCAGCGAAGAGATAGAGCCCCTGAAAGGCGTGGAAGCGCACGATTTGATCGGTCTTGAACTTTTGTGTCGCCAGCACCACGATTGCCGCGATCCAGCCAATCGTGGGGATGTAGCAGAGGATCGAGGCGGTTCGCGGCGACATCCCGGCCAGCGGATCGGCGGCCACCAGCGGCGGCGTCGGTCGGAAAGAAGCGCCTGTATTCCCGGAAGGCGTGCCGCTCTTCCCAAACGACGTGCCTTCGACAGACTGCTGTCTGCCGCAGTTCGCGCAGAAGACATCGGCGTCTCCCACCTGTTGGCCGCACTGTGTGCAAAAAGACATGGCTGTAAAAGACTACGTTACTCCATGGCTGTTTGTTCAGTGCGGGCGTGCTATCTTCATCCGCATGACACGCCGCGACGCTCTTTGGATTTCCGTCGTTGCGCCGCTCGCCGCTCAGGCGGATCTCACCGCGCAAAAACGGAAATCCCCGGCGAGAAAGCAGGCAACTGCTGCAGCGCCACCCGCTTCGGCCAGCCCGGTGACCTCGCCGGTGACATGGATGCCGCACCCGGTCTTTATCGGCGCTCCGGTCCTCTTCCGTTCGAAGACTCTGTCGGGCTCCGCCACCTGGCTCGATAAGACAATTGAATTTCGGCCTGAAGGAGATGGCTTCTCGGCACTCGCCGGCGTTGGTCTGACGCGCGCACCTGGGCGCTATGCGCTCGTGGTGGGCACCGAGACCATCCAGGTGCCGGTGGCCGGCCATGTCTACCCTTCCTCTACCATCACGGTGCCGCAGAAATTCGTGCAGCCGCCCAAAGAAGTTGCGGAGCGCATTGCCGGGGAAGCTGCGGTCAAGAAACAGGTGTTTCTGGCTTCTCCGCCGGAACGGCTCTGGCAGGGCGCATTCACGCCGCCGGCCAACACCCGCTACACTTCCTCGTTCGGAGTCCGCCGCGTCTACAACGGGAAAACCCGCAGCGTGCATCAGGGCCTGGACTATTCCGCCGCCATGGGTACATCGGTTCACGCCTCCAACGCGGGCCGTGTTGCTATTGCCCGCGACATGTACTACGAGGGCGGCTTCATTGTGATTGATCACGGCGAATCGATTTTTACGCTGTACATGCATCTCTCGGAGTTTCTGGTCAGGGAAGGCGCGGCCATCGGGAAGGGCGAGGTGATCGCGAAGAGCGGATCGAGCGGACGTGCTACCGGACCCCACCTGCATTTCGGTGTTCAATGGCAGGGGATTTATGTGGAGCCTTCAACGCTGCTGCGGCTCTGGTGAAATACTCCGAAAGACGACTGCAGCCGCCTGAAGCGCCAAGCGCGCCACCGCCGCCCGCATGCTGCCTAACTGCACCGACGTCAACGGTACCACCACCCTCCCGAACGGCTGGAGAATCACTCCCTCTCCGTCATCGATCTCAAGACTCAGCAGCCCTCCGCACACTCATCTCCGTCAAGACCTGGGACGGGATGGCCTTCCACTCCTCTACCGGCGATATCTTTGCTGTCCGGCGGAGGCCCGGGTCGTCTGTTTATGGCATGGCAGCGTGGATTACTACATCGCCCACCCGTCGTTGTGATGGAACCGGCCCGCAGATCGATCAACTGATAAGAACGCCAGGTTCGGGGCCACAAAAAAGAAACCCCAATCGAGCCACTTCTTTACGTCCCGCACCGCTGCGGGGGCGGGACACTCAGCTTTACAAACACGGGTCACAAAACCGTACAATGAAAGCTTGCCCGAAGCGTCTTCCAATTCGCCGCTGAACGTCCATCTTGAGCAATACGACGGACCCCTCGACCTGCTGCTCGACCTGATCCGGCGGCAGCAGATCGATATCCGGAACATTCCGATCGCCACCATCACCTCGCAATACCTGGTCTACCTCGATAAAGCCCGCGAGATGGATCTTGACATCGGCGCCGAATTTGTTTTCATGGCGGCCACGCTCATCCACATCAAATCGCGGATGCTGCTGCCTGTTGACCCGGCTCTGAAGCGCGAGGGCGACAAAGACGAAGACCCGCGCGAAGAGCTGGTCCAGCGTCTGCTCGAACACCAGCGTTTCAAAGACGCGGCAGAAATGCTGCAGCAGAAGCGTATGATCGAAGAGAACGTCTGGTCGAATCCACAGATCAAACAGTTCATCGCGGACGACGAGGACCCCGGTCTTGCGGTCAACCTGTTCGATTTGGTGCAGGCGTTCGGTGAAGTTCTGGAACGCGTCAAATCCCGCCCCGTTTATGAGGTTCGCGACGAAGAGATTTCCGTGAGCGACATGGTGCTCCACGTGCGAAAACTGCTGGCGGACAGCAAGCCCGATAAGCCGCTCTTCATTCTGCAACTGATGGAGAAGCAGCGCAGCCTGCGCGCCATGATCTGCCTGTTCCTGGCGGTGCTGGAAATGGTGAAAATGCACGCGGTCGAAATCCTGCAAAAGGAATTGTTCGGCGAGATTGCGCTCGGTAAAGGCGAGCGGTTCGATGAATCCGAGGCCCCGCCCCCGGAGCTCGAAGAGGAATACAAGTAGACGCTGGTTTTATTAAGACAATGGATTTACCCGAAACAGACCAAATGCCGGAAATTGAGCCGGTCGCCGCAGTGCCGGAAGACGCTCCGGAAGCCCCCTTTCCGGAAGCAGCTCCGGAAGCTGAGCCCGAGCCCGAGGAGTACTTCCCGCCCGAAGACGACCCTGACGTCGTCGTCATGCCCGTTGCCGACGCCGAACTCAAAGCGGTCCTCGAAGCGATTATCTACGTAACCGACGAGCCGCTGACTATCGACCAGATCTGCGCCGGGTTAGAGCAGCCGCGCGACCGCGTTCTCGACCTCCTTGAACAACTCGCTGCCGATTACGAACAGAACTCCCGCGGTCTCACCATCCGGGAAATCGCCGGCGGCTTCAAGATGGCGACCAAGCCGGAGCATCACGACGCCGTTCGCCGCTTCGTCAAGAACCTGAATCCGCCGTTGAAGCTCTCCCTGCCTGCTCTCGAAACCCTCGCGGTCATCGCCTACAAGCAGCCCATCACGGCGCCGGAGATCATGGAAATCCGCGGCGTTCAGGGCGCGGGCGTGCTCAAGACGCTGATTGACCGCAAGCTCATCGCGACGGCCGGTCGCAAGCCGGTGGTCGGCAAGCCGATCCTCTACAAAACCACCCGCGAGTTCCTCGTCCAGTTCGGCCTCAGCAATCTGGCTGAACTCCCCACGCTCAAAGAGTTCCAGGACATCGGTCGCATGGATACGGATGCGGGGGCTCCCGTCGAAGCGCAGCACACCCCGTCGCCATCTGAGCCGCTGCTGTTCCCGCGGCAGGATAATGAAACAGGCGAGCCCGAAGTGACGGTCATCGCTGAACTACCCGAAGCAACACCAGACGCCGCACCGGAAGCAACACCAGAAGAGGTCCAGTAAATGCCCGAAGAGCGTCTCCAGAAAATCCTTGCCGGCGTGGGAATTGCATCCCGCCGCAAGGCCGAAGCACTGATCGTGGAAGGCCGTGTCACTCTGAACGGCAAGACCATCACCGAACTCGGCACCAAGGCCGATATTGAGCACGACCACATCAAAGTGGATGGCCGCCTGCTCCGCCCGGTGAAGCACCTGGTCTACATCGCGCTGAACAAGCCCGATTCCGTGGTCACCACCGCCCATGACCCGCAGCACCGTACAACTGTGATGGATCTGCTGCAGGGCCTGAAGGTCCGGGTGTACCCGGTAGGCCGTCTGGACTATCACAGCGACGGTCTGCTGCTGCTCACCAACGACGGCGAATTCGCCAACACGATTATCTCCGCCAAGAGCCACATCCCCAAGACCTATTACGTCAAGATCAAGGGCATTCTGACGCTCGAATCGGAAGAGAAGTTCCGCACCGGCATTCCGCTCAGTGGCAAGCGCACCGCGCCCGCCGGCCTGAAGCTGATCCGCAAGGGCGATAACCCCTGGTACGAGGTCACGCTGATCGAAGGCCGCAACCAGCAGATCCGCATCATGTTCAAGCACCTTGGCCACCTGGTCGAGAAGTTGCGCCGCGTGCGCATCGGCCCCGTCGAACTCGGTAAGCTCAAGCCGGGTGAGTTCCGCTACGTCACGCCGGAAGAAGTTTCCAAGCTCATGAAGATGGCCAAACGCGATGCTCCCAACACCGGAAAAGCTCCTAAGAGAAGCTAAGACCATTGCAGTCGTGGGCCTCTCCGGCAGTCCCTGGAGGGCCAGCTATGGCGTCAGCGAGTACATGCAGTCTCAGGGTTACCGGATCATTCCGGTAAATCCCAAAGAGTCTGAAGTGCTGGGTGAAAAGGCTTACGCGACGCTTGAAGAAATCCCGTTCCCGGTCGATCTGGTGAACGTCTTTCGCCAGTCGCAATACGTGCCTGAGATCGTCGATTCCGCCATCCGCATCGGCGCGAAAGGGGTCTGGATGCAGCAGGACGTCATCCATGAAGAAGCCGCTGAAAAGGCCCGCGCCGCCGGTCTGGATGTTGTGATGGACAGGTGTATCATGCAAGACCACCGAGGCAGGACCAGCGGAGCCTGAAGGCCGGCTGAGCTACTTCGCCAGCTTCGTTGCCTGCCGCGACTGCATCTGCCAGCCGGATGCGCCCCTGATCCAAACGTGCAGCACGTTCATATGCACAATATTCGTGGCGCTGTGCCAAAGATCCACACGTCCGCGAACCAGTGCCGTGTTGCCATAGACCAAAACCTTTGTGTTCGAAAACTCAATCTTTTCGATGACCGTGGTCACCTTCACAATCGCGTTGATCACATCCTGCTTTGTTTCGATCTCGCCACCTGAGTGCACATAGGCCAGGTCGCTTCCCAGCACCCTGTCGAGTGCAGCACCGTCCCGGCTGATCATGGCGTTCCGATAGACTTCCATTGCCGCCAGCACTTCCTGTTCGTCTGTTGAAACCGCTCCGCGCGGCTTCCAGTTTCGGGCGCGTTGCTTCGCTTCCGCAAGCTGCTGCGGAGTCATCTCCATCGCCAGATTGTCGCGCATTTCCACGATGGTCTGCCGGTCGCCGCTCGCTGTCAGCGAGGCTCCCAGTTCGTACCACATGTAGGCCTGCACCACATCTTTCGGGATTCCTTTGCCGAATCCGTAGAGGATGCCGAGGCTGGCCTGCGCGAACGGCTCGCCCTGCTCCGCCGCCAGGCGATACCACTTCTCGGCCTGCACGAAGTCCTTCGGCAGCCCGAGACGCCCGGCCTCGTAGTTCTTGCCCAGATCGAACTGTGCTTCCGCCTCACCTTTCAGCGCGCGTTCCAGCAGCCGTTCACGCAGCGGTCGGGGCGGCTGCGCGAGGCACACAGAAACCATTGCGAGGACGAATGCAAGCTGTTTCAACACGTTACCGAGCTTATCATGCTGTAAATATCAGGGCGCCAGCATGATCGGAGCCTGCCAGAACGCAGCTTTCTGCCCCGTCGGATCCAGCACGGTCACCTGGCAGTTATACCGCCCCGGCTGCAGCTTACCCAATGCCACCACGAACTTCAGCGGCATGGTCTTCAGCCGGTTCGCCTGTGCATCACTAACCGGCAGCGGCGCGGTTTCGAACGCCTTGGTCTGCCCGCGATAGAACGTCACGAACGCCACCAGCGGCTGCGCCGTCGTTGCATTCGGCTGGTAGGCCTGCAGGTAGACATACATGTCTTTGCTGCGGCTGAACACACGCGTCACGTTGGGCAGCAGCTTCTGGCCGTTCTGCACCAGGGGGTTCGCCACCAGGCCCTTGTCTTTGTCCTTCGCGGTGAACAGGGCATCGCGAATGTCCTGCAACTGGCTGCTCAGTACCACGGAACTGATGGGCACCCGCTTCTCTTCCTTGTTGAGATTCGGGATCACGAACTTGTTGATGTAAGTCCCGATGTGCCCCGTTTCGTCATCGCGTGCCAGCACCTTGACGGTGTAAGCACCAGGCAACAGCGTAAAGCCGGTGTCGTACTGGATGGGCCGCTTTGCCAGCTCCGCCGCCGTCTCGCCCGTCAGCTTGATGTCCACTTTGTCGCGCACATTGCTGACCGTCGTCCCGTACTCGTCTTTCACTTCACCGATGAAATCGATCACCGTATGTTCCGCGCCACCGCGCCGCGCCAGAGCGAGTTCGCTGCCCGGAATCTTCATCGCCACCGGCACGAAATACTCTGCACGATTCAGCTGGAAGTAATCCACTTCCATGGCGATAGTCAGCTCCGTCATGGGATCGCCCAGCATCAGAGCGTCTTCCAGCTGCCGCTCTTTATCCGCCACCGTGAACTTGTTAAACGTCTTGCCTGCGTAGTAGCCCTGCCGGTAGTCGAGCTTTGCGGTGGTATCACCCGCCAGCGTAATCTTCACGCGCCGAAACTTGCCGTGGAGCGCGGGCTTTGTTGTGTAAGACCCGATGAGGTAGTAACGGGTGATCGCCTGCTGTGCCTGCACAATCCCCAGGCTCAGGTCGTTGTAGTCCAGCAGAGCCTTGCCGCCGGTGTCGGCAGCAAGAGCGTACAGCGTGTCCTGCGACCGCTGAAAGTTTGCCGCCATCGCCGTCGCCGCGCCGCCCGTATACATCCCCTGGCCGCCCGGCGAACCGACTGTCGCATCGCCCAGCGGAGCCGAGGCCACCAGACCGCGCGCGTCCACCGCGAAAATCGAAACATTCGCCCGCACCGCGGAATTGGTGGTCGATTGCAACTGAGCCTGATTGTTCGTGCCGTTCAGCCGCATGCCGCTGGCAAAGTAGATCAGCGACTTCTTCTCATTCAGCGTCCCCAGCATCTTGACGGCAGTCTGCAGCGCGGCCAGTTGACGGTCTGTATTGAAGATATTGAACTCGGCGTCATCCTGCCCGAAAGCGGTGCCGGTGTCGGCGGCACTCTCATCGGCGGCGTTTTCATCGAAGCCCTGAGCATCGCCAACCACCATGGCATCAATCGATTTCAGCAGTTCCATTCTGTCGCTGGTGAAGTCGTTCAGAATCTTGACCGACGCGCCGGTATACTGCATCACGGCCATCATGTCGGCGGGCTTCATCTGGTTCCTGACGAACTTCGTTGCCGAGCTCAGGGCTCGAATCTGATCGGGCACCGGCATCGACGCCATGTCGAAATACATTGCCATCATTCGCTTATCGCGATAACGGATATCGCCCGGCGGCTCGGGCTTGATCTGGCCCCGGGTCACAGAAGTCACATTCGAAGGCGGCGGAGTGACTGGAGCGGGAGCCCCGGCTGCGTCCGGCCCTTCCGGCGCATCGAGTTTCTGGAATTCGCAGAACTGGATGGTCTGCGGCGCGCCATCTTCGGTGATGATGAAGTCTTTCGCGGTGAGGCCTTCAATTGGCTTGCCGTTTTTGTCTTTCACGATGACCGTCTCCACCACCAGTTGCGTGATGGTGCTGAACTTCACCACGCCATCCGGTGCGGCAGCCACCGGAGGCTGCTGCGCACTGAGCGGGACTAAGAAAGCCAGGATTGTCGCTGTGATCTGTCGGGTCATCGTCTTAGAACCTCACCCTTACCGTTGCCTGCATAGTCCGCATCTGATTGGCCGCCACCGGCAAACCAAACTGGGTGCTGCTCACGTTGGTTACCCATGAGGGGAACGTCACATGGTTCAGAACATTATTCGCGTCAAACCGCACATCCATGCTCTTACGGTCCTTTAGTTCGAACGACCGGGCGAACGAGGCCCCCAGGTTGAACTGGCTGGGGCCGGTGATGGTGTTGCGGCCCGCATTGCCCCACCTTCCCGGCGCCGGAGCGCTGTAGGCCGCAGGGTTCAGTGACAGCCCGGCCGGTGCCGAATACAGGGCCGCGCCCGTGTAATCCGGACGAATACTTCCCGTCACGCCGGTGCCACGCACCGCCGCTGTGTAGACAGGTGTGAGAGGCGTGCCGGTTCCGGCAGTCAGTTGCGTTGTCAGCGTCCATTCTTTGAAAGCCGTGCCGCGCCAACCGCTCATCAGTGCCCCGCCTTTTACACCGGAACCCGTGCTGTACTGCGTTTGCAGCGTGATCAGATGCCGCTGATCAAAGTTGGAACGGCTTCGCTCGCCACTGAGATTCCGCCAGTCCTGTGCGATCAAAGAAGCGGTGTTGCCGCGCCCGCCCAGCGCCGCATCATCAATCGCTTTCGCATAGGTGTACTGGCTGGTTGCGGTAAACCCGTTGTGCAGCCGGCGACGCAACTGGAACTGCGCCGAATGCCGCGTGGAGTTGCCGTTCGAAGTCAGGTACGTGTAACCCGACTCGCACGCCGGGCAGGGATTCACTGCACCCACCGGATAAGTATTCGGCAGGAACGCCTGCTGTGAGCGTGTGCCTTTGATGCCCAGGTATGTGGCGGTCATCACCAGCGAGCCGCGCAGATCCCGCTGCACCTGTGCCTGCCAGCTCTGCGCGTAGCCGATACGCAAATTCGGGTCCACCGCGAAGGTGTTCGTCGTCACGTTCGGTGACGCATTGAAACCATTCGCCAGCGTCAGCGGATTGGCCGCCGTGTTCTGCACACTCAGGCTCTTCGAAAGCGGCGACTGCTGCGCCATCCGGTTCGCGATGGCCTGATAGATGGAGGTGTCGTAGGTGATCCCGTAGCCGCTGCGAATCACCAGCGACGAACCCGCGATGGGCCGCCACGCGATGCCGATGCGCGGTTGAAAGGCAGACTTCACCGGCTGCAGCAGCGAATCCGCGTAGTGCGTTCCGGTGACCGATCCGGTCGGTTGATTCGCAACCACAGGGGCCTGTTTCGAAAAGTCCGGAGAAACGTCCAGATTCACCAGCCTGCCGTACTTTTCGGTGATCGGCGCAGTGTACTCCCAGCGTGCGCCGGCGTTTAGCGTGAACGACGGACTCAGGCGCCAGTCATCGGTGAAATAAGCGTCGTAGATGGCTGACCGGAAATACTTATCGGCGTTACCAAAAGCAATGGAACTGGTGTCCGGCGTGCCGCTCAGGAAGCTTGTAAAGTCGGAACCGTTTTGCCCGGTGAAAGCGAAGTTGCCGCGCGCGTCCTGCTGGCCGAGATAGTTAGCCTGCAGCTTTTTGTAGTCCGCGCCGAAGGTGAAATTGTGCGGCGAGCGATTCCAGTAGGCGTTGAATGAACCCGCCACCGTCTGGTTCCGTGTGAACGATTGCTGCGTGTCGGAGAGCGAGTAAATACCGCTCGCAAAACTCAGACCCGGCGGCCCCCAGTTAAGCGGGTCCTGATTGTTGCCGGTAATGCCCGCATCGCCTGATACATTCCTGTCGTTTGCGAAGAATGGCGTCACGTGTGATGCCAGCCGGTTGAACTGGAACTTGTAAGTGCTGAAGACCTTCTGGCTGAAGCGGTGCGACCAGTTCATCGTGAAATCGATTCCTGAAGAACTGTTGGTGTCGACGAATCCGAACAGGCTGGTGTTATCGCCGCGCGTGTTCTGGTAGCCAAACGTGCCGAAAATCTGATTGCTGCGGTTCAGCGTTTTTGAGATACGCGTTTGCAGGGCATCGGAATCATTGGCACCTGTAAGAGCGGTCTGGTAGTTGTAGCGCGCCTGGGAATCGAAATTCGGCAGCGGGTAGAACTTCAGCAGCGCCAATGCCTGGCGGCTGATCTGGCTCTGTGGGACCACGATATTGCCCAGGTTTCCGTCGCGCTGTGCCTGCGTCGGAACCAGCGCGGAGACCACGTTGGCATTGCGATTCCGCGACATCTGGTAGTTCACGAAGAATGTGGCCGGGCTGTTGCCACCCGAATAAATGTGGGGGATACGAATTGGCCCGCCCAACGCGCCTGAGAACTGGAAGCGGTTGTAGTCCGGCTTCGGCGTATTTTGGCCCGTGAGTGAATAAGACCGCGCGTCGAGCACGGCATTTCCGATCACCACGCCAAGTTGACCGTTGTAGAGAGACCCACGCCCGCGCCGGTTGTTGCCGAATGCTCCGGACATCCCGAAATTAGAAGCCGCGCCGTTATTCGAACTGCCATTGATTGCCAGCGAGTCTGCCGATGTCTGATTTGCATCATTTGGCGGTGGCGGGACCCCGGTGTCTGTGGCTGCAGGGGCCGCTCCTGTCGATGCGGACGCGTTTACGTCCGCGCGCTTGAAGCCGGGTTCAGGTCCTGCTGCGGAACTCGCCACTTTGGCGCCCTTCTTGCCCTTTGCGGGCGGTTTGGTGGTGGTCGTTGTCTGGGCCGGGGCGGCACTGGGCGGCGGCGCCGGTGGGGCTGGTGGTGCGCTCGCCTTGATCTCATCGAACGGCAGCAGCTTCAGTTCCCAGTCGAGAATCGGTGCCTGCGGACCTGTCGTCACATCCCGCTTCAGCGTCGCGAAGCACAGCATGTCCACCTGCATTGCCCAGATACCATCCGCCAGATCGGGAAAGGCGTAGACGCCGTCGATGCCCGAGACCGCCACCAGTTTTTTGTCGCCAAGACTCGCGACCACCGTCGCACCCGGCACCGGCAGTCCGCCAAATTTCACAATGCCCTTGTGTTCCGCGGCAAATAGCCCGGTTACAAAGAAGCTCGCCAAAAGTAGTAATCGCATGCTGCTGCTTAGTTCTCCGTGGCCTTTTCGGCCTTATCGATCACCAGGATTTCCACCGGACCCTTCTTAGACTCCAGTTTCAATCCTAATTGTTCCTGCAGTGCGGTAAATATTGAAGGCAATTCCGAATCCAGCGGCGCGGTTTGCGCCCGTTCTTCAGCACCCTGTACTTTGCCGAACATGCCGCCAGGTTCCGGCAAATATTCCAGCTTGAAATCGTAATTACCTTTCAGACCGGTTTCGTCGACTACGGTTCGGCCTAAACTGTTCGAGAGATTCTCGGCGAGCAGGGCGACGGGCACCTTCGTGCCGGACAACTGCGTGCGTCCGCCGTGAAGGCTCGGTCCTTTCGCCTCCGGGGCGGATTCCGCCAGTTTTGGTCCGTTCTTTGCCACCACCAGTGCATAGATCGGCAGTTCCTTCGTTTCTCTGTGCAGCACGAGTCCGAATCTTTCGGCGAGAAGGGCGCGGACCATGGCCTTGACTTTTTCCTGATCGGCGCGCGTTCGCGTGAGAGGTGCTTCCGGTTTGGCGGAGATGTCCCACCGGGCGGAGCTCATCCATTCCGGTCCACCGGTCAACTGATGGTCGCGGACGCTGTAGGAAAAAATGATCAGAAATCGTAAAGGTACGTTTTGGGTGATGAACCGGCCGCCATCCTCCAGATTGATATTCATACCGCGCGCATCCGCCGCACTGGGCTTAATGGACGCGACTTCAAACGTCTGTGCGCCCGCGAGGCCGGCCACCAGGGCGAGGATCAGGATTCGGGATGCAGCGGGCATATGTTCAGGTTGGACGCTCAAATTGTGTACTGGTCTCTAACGGCAATAAATACTATTCCGTAATCCTGACGCTGGAAGTTCCGTGAATGTTGAGAGTCGGCCCGTAAACCACCTCCCGCTACACTTGAGGGAATGTCCATGGTCGTCGTTGGCTCCGTCGCATATGACGGCGTCGAAACCCCTCACGGGAAAGTTGATCGCATGCTCGGCGGAGCAGCCACCTATATTGCACTGTCCGCCAGCTTCTTTACGCAGCCGAAAATTGTTGCGGTAGTCGGAGAGGATTTCGCGCAGGAAGACACTGATCTTCTGGTTTCGCGCGGCGTCGATCTGGCGGGCCTGGAGCGAGTGCCCGGCAAATGCTTCTTCTGGGCCGGTGTTTATTCACAAGACATGAATGATCGCGAAACGCTGGTCACGGACCTGAACGTCTTCGCGGACTTCAACCCGAAACTGCCGGATTCTTACAAATCCACACCTTACCTGCTGCTGGGCAACATCCAGCCGGGTTTGCAGAAGGCCGTGCGGTCGCAGATGAATCCGTCGGTGCGTCTGGTGGGCGGCGACACGATGAATTACTGGATCGCCGATTTCCGCGAGCAATTACTGGCCACCATCGCCGAATGGGACTTCCTGCTGATTAACGACGGCGAAGCCCGCATGCTGTCCGGCGAATACAATTTGAATAAGGCCGCCGCGAAGATCATGGACATGGGCCCCACCACGCTGGTGATCAAGCGTGGCGAGTACGGCGCGATTCTGTGGCGTCGCGATGGCCACTTCATGGTGCCGGGTTACCTGCTGGAGGACGTGTACGATCCCACGGGCGCGGGCGATTGTTTCGCCGGCGGTTTCATGGGTTATCTGGCGGGCCAGGGCGTCGATCTGAAAGATCCCCATGTCGACCACAATGAGATTCGGCGCGCGGTGATTTACGGCTCCGTGATGGGCAGCTTCTGCTGCGAGCGTTTCGGGGTCGACCGGTTCCGCACTCTGACGCGCAGTGAGATTGATGGCCGTTTCGAAGAATTCAAGCAGTTCACGTCGTTCTAAAGCCGCGCCTGGCGGCACTACCTCATCCGGCGGCAAGGGCGTCGCAGTGACCCTGCTGTGCTTCGCTGCCTGCCTTACTGTGATGGCCGCTGCCGCTGCGTATTTTTATCAGACCGGAGCCACGCTCTATTCCGGGGACGCTGAAGCGCATCTCAACATCGCGCGCCGTGTGATCGATTCCCGGACGCCCGGCTGGGGCCAGTTGGGCACCACCTGGCTGCCATTGCCGCATCTGTTGATGATTCCGCTGGTTCGTCTCGATTGGTACTGGAAAACGGGTCTCGCAGGCGCGATCCCTTCCGGCATTCTAATGGCGCTGGCGGGTACTTTCCTGTTTGCGGCAGTCCGCCGGATTCTGGGGAACACTCTGCCCGCCGCCACAGCCGCCGCAGTTTTTCTGCTGAATCCAAATACTCTCTATCTGGGCTCCATCCCGATGACGGAGCCGCCGCTTTACGCATCGCTCTTTGCGCTCTTGTATTTCACGGTTCGGTTTGCGGATACCAAAGGCTGGGGAGCGCTGGTCGGCGCGGGACTCGCCGCATGCGCCGGGACTCTAACGCGTTATGAAGCCTGGTTCCTGTTGCCGTTCGTGGCGGTTTACATCTGGGTGCAGGCACCGGGGAAACGCTGGAGTTCGGCGCTTCTTTTCTCGGTGATTGCGGGCGCGGGCCCACTGCTTTGGTTCGCCCACAACTGGTGGTATTTCGAAGATCCGCTGTACTTCTAT
>JBBQDH010000112.1:0-18495 GCA_038319515.1 Bryobacterales bacterium | reverse complement strand
CTCGTGGTGCAGGTGACTTCCGTGGTGGTGATCGTGTCGCGATGAGTGCCGGTCCTGTAGTGCAGGCGATCGGTGAACCCGCGCCCCTGATGCAGCAGGCTCCGTCGGAAGCTCGTCGTGCCGGCGCTCCGATTTTGCCGCCGCTGATGGCTCCGACGCAGCCAGCCTGGAAAGACGCAGTAAAAGAACCTGTCCAGCCTGAAGTGGATGCAGCGCCCGTAACGGCCGCACCCGCTGAGAGCACCGAATAAGTATTGTTGGCGAATAACTGTCAAAAGGATTTGGGAGATAGCTATCTATGTTAATGCCCAAGAAGGTCAAGTACCGCAAAGTACAGCGCGGTCGAATGACGGGCAAGGCGTGGCGCGGTTCGACGATCTCGTTCGGCGAATACGCCCTGAAGGCGATGGAATGTGGCTGGATCACCTCACGGCAGATCGAAGCTGCCCGTATCGCGATGACCCGTTTCATCAAGCGTGGTGGTAAAGTCTGGATCCGTTTATTCCCGGATAAGCCGATCACGAAGAAACCTGCCGAAACCCGTATGGGTAAGGGTAAGGGCAACCCGGAAGAGTGGGTGGCCGTCATTCGCCCGGGTAAGATCCTGTTCGAGATGGAAGGCGTGGCGCCGGAAATAGCGCAGGAAGCCATGCGCCTTGCGGCACATAAGATCCCGATGAAGACTAAGTTCGTAAAGCGGGAGGTTTCGGAATGAAGAAGGATCAGCTGAAGGGTCTTGATCCGGCCGAAATGCAGCAGAAGCTGCAGGAAATCAATGAGCAGTCGTTCCGGATCCGGTTCCAGATGTCAATGGGACAGCCGGAAGGCCTGCGGAGACTGCGCGAGATGCGCAAGGAACGCGCCCGGCTTTTGACATACCTGCGCGAGCGGGAAGTTGAAAAGGCCGGGGCCCCGGATAGTGCAAAGCCCGCGCCGCAGGGAGCAAAGTAACATGTCGGAAGCGCAGAAGTCGCAAAAAAACGAAAAGGTCGGACCGGTTGTTTCGACCAAGATGCAGAAAACGATCGTGGTCCAGACCAGCCGTCGTGTACCGCATCCCCTGTATCGCCGTATTGTCACCAAGCACAAGAAGTTTTACGCTCATGACGAGGAAGGCACGGCGCGTGTAGGCGATATCGTCCGCATCGTGGAATGTCGGCCATTGAGTAAGCTGAAGCGGTGGCGCCTCGAAGAAGTAGTACGTCGCTCAGTTTTGGCCGGTGCGCCGAAGCCCGCAGATCTCGACGTCAAAGTTTAGTTGTTTGTGGCAGGGCGGGGAACCGGCAACGCCGGTCCGATCTGTAGGTTTTAGGTTCGATAAGGTTTAGGGAGACTACCCACAATGATTGGGATGAGAACTATCCTCGAGGTTGCCGACAACAGTGGTGCACGGAGACTTTCGTGTATCCTGCCACGCGGCGGCGACCTTGGGCTCCGGGCGGGACTCGGAGATGTTGTAACGGCCGCAGTGAAAGAAGCCGCGCCGGATTCGAACGTCAAAAAGGGCAAGGTCGTGCGCTGTGTAATTGTCAGGATGCGCAAGGAAACCCGCCGTAAAGATGGTAGTTACATCCGTTTTGATTCGAATGCCGCTGTGCTCATCAACGAAGTTGGTGAACCCATCGGAACCCGCGTTTTTGGTCCTGTGGCCCGCGAGCTGCGCGAGAAGAAATACATGAAGATCGTCTCGCTCGCTCCGGAGGTGATTTAATCATGTCTCAGCTGAAGAAGAGCGACAAGCGTGAGCCGGTTAAGATCCAGTTGCGCAAGAACGATCAGGTGAAGGTCATCGCCGGACGCGACAAGGGCAAGTCCGGTCGCGTGCTGAGCGTGGATTCGGAAACGGGTCGCATCCTGGTTGAGCATGTCAACATGATCAAGCGGCATACCAAGAAGAACCCGGCTAAGAACATTGCCGGCGGAATTGCGGAAAGCGAAGCTTCGATCGCTGTCTCAAACGTGATGATTCTGTGCGGCAAGTGCGGCGCAGTCCGGATCAAGCACCACGTGGTGGAAGTTCCGGGCGGGAAAAGCCGCCGGCAACGTATCTGCCATAAGTGCGGCACTGCGCTGGATAAAAAGTAGAAGCAGAGAAGTAGAAGCCAGGAAACAGAGTAGACATGCAAGCAAGACTCAAAGAACTCTACATAAATACCGTTCTTCCCGCACTCACGCAAGAGTTCGGTTATAAGAACGTGATGGCCGTGCCGAAAGTCGATAAAGTGTGCATTAACATTGGTTTGGGCGAAGCTACAGGCAACGCCAAGCTGATGGACGGCGCCGTCATCGAACTTGGAGCAATCACGGGCCAGAAGCCTGTGATTACCAGAGCGAAGAAATCGATCGCGGCCTTCAAGCTGCGCGAAGGAATGGCAATCGGAACCATGGTAACGCTCCGTGGCGACCGCATGTACGAATTCCTGGACCGTCTGATGAACGTCTCTCTTCCGCGCGTCCGCGATTTCCGTGGTGTCTCACCGAAGGCCTTCGATGGCCGCGGCAACTACACTTTGGGTATTCGCGACCAACTGATTTTCCCTGAAATCGATTATTCGAAGGTCGAAAAGACCAAGGGAATGAATATTTGCATCACCACCACTGCCCGGACGGACGCAGAAGGCATGGCGCTTCTGAAGCAGATGGGCATGCCGTTCCGGCAGTAGGAGAAAGATAGCACCATGGCAAAGCTCGCAAAGATCGCAAGAGATATCAAGCTGGCCGTTGCGAAGAAGAATAAGACGCCCAAGCTGCAGTGCCGGCACCGCAATCGGTGCTGGAGATGTGGACGCCCGCGTGGATTCCTGCGCAAGTTCGGCGTCTGCCGTTTGTGTTTCCGGCAACTCGCCCTCAATGGCGAGATTCCGGGTGTCGAAAAGTCGAGCTTGTAGGAAGGAGGTAAGGGCTTAAGTGACTAGTGATCCAATCGCAGATATGCTGACCCGGGTGCGCAACGCAATTACCGCGCGCCATCCCAAGGTTGACGTTCCGGCTTCTAAGCTGAAGACTGAAATCGCCCGTATCCTCAAAGAAGAGGGTTACATCGCGAACTTCAAGGTTGCCGAAGAGGGCGTCAAGAAGGTGATTAAGATTTACCTGAAGTATGCGACGGACAACTCTCCCGTTATTACGGAGATCCAGCGCGTGTCTCGTCCAGGCTGCCGCAGCTATAGTGGCAAGGATGAGATTCCGCGTGTCCAGGGTGGTCTCGGAATCACAATTCTGACGACCCCGCGCGGCGTGATGACAGGTCGTACGGCGCGCAAGGAAGGCGTTGGCGGCGAAATTCTCTGCAAGGTCTGGTAAGCAGTCGCCTTTTCAGGCGTCGGCTGGTCGGACCTGCGTTTCGGTTGTGTGGTGAAGACTTTAAGGATTCGAACGACTCATGTCCAGAGTAGGAAAAAAGCTGATCCCTGTCCCTTCCGGAGTGAAGGTCCAGGTCGGCGAAACATTGAAGGTGCAGGGACCCAAGGGAACGCTGGAAGTACCGGTGCCCGCAGGGATTCGCGTTCAGCAGAACGACGGGAAACTGGAGCTCATCCGTGATTCCGACGAATATGCCGCGCTGCACGGGTTAACGAGAGCGCTGCTCGCAAACGCTGTTCAAGGCGTTTCGACCGGCTTCACGCGGGAACTCGACATCGTGGGTATCGGGTATCGTGCCGATCTAAAAGGCAGGATCGCGACGTTCGTGCTTGGTTACTCCCACCCCATCGAGCTCATGCTGCCCGATGGCGTCGATCTCAAGATTGACAAACAGACACATTTGGTTCTGAGCGGTCACGATAAGCAGTTGCTTGGCCAGGTCGCAGCCAATATTCGTGCCCTCCGCAAGCCGGACCCGTATAAGAACAAGGGCGTTCGCTATACCGGCGAAGTGCTGAAGAAAAAGGTCGGCAAGTCGGGCGCGAGCGGAGGTAAGAAGTAAGCCATGATTAAGAAGATCTCAAAAGACGAAATTCGTCAGCGAATTCACGTTCGTATTCGAAAGAAGCTGGCGGGCACCACTGCGCGCCCCCGCCTTGCGGTCTTCCGCAGCGTGGCGCACATTTATGCGCAGGTGATCGACGACTCGAAGGGTGTGACGCTGGCTTCGGCCAGTTCCACCGAAAAAGGTGTCTTGCCTGCCGGTGGCAACGTGGCCGCAGCTAAAGAAATTGGCCGGAAGGTGGCCGAGCGGGCAAAGGAAGCCGGTATTGGCCAGGTTGTATTTGACCGCGGCGGCTACCTCTATCACGGTCGTATCAAGGCGCTTGCCGATGCAGCGCGTGAAGCAGGATTGGAGTTTTAATGCCAGCCGTAACAGTGAAACGGGTTGATCCCTCGCAACTGAATCTGAAAGAAAATGTCGTCGCGATCAATCGCGTGACGAAGGTTGTCAAGGGCGGTAAGAACATGAGCTTTTCGGCTCTTGTCGTCGTCGGTGATGCCCAGGCTCGAGTGGTTGGTTTTGGCGTTGGTAAAGCGAAGGAGGTGCCTTCAGCAATCCGCAAGGGCATTGAATCCGCTAAGAAGAATCTGCGCCGCGTCCATCTGCTGGATAACACCATTCCTCATCAGGTCCTTGGCAAGTTTGGTGCCGGACTGGTCATGCTGAAGCCGGCACAGGATGGTACTGGTGTGATCGCGGGTGGTCCGGTTCGTGCGGTTGTTCAGGCGTGCGGAATTCCGAACGTGCTGACAAAATCCATCGGCAGCCACAATCCACACAACGTGGTGAAAGCCACCATCAACGCGCTGGAACAACTCCGTGATCGTGCGGCAGTTCGTGAAATGCGCGGTCTGACCCCGGAGAAGGTGTAATGTCGCAAGATCCTCCCAAGATGATCAAGATCAAGCTCATCAAAAGCGTGATCTGCACGCCGGAGAAGCACAAGGTAATCGTTAAAAGCCTTGGCCTCCGCAAGATGAATCAGATCGTGGTGAAGCCGGATACGGACTCGTTCCGCGGCTTCGTGAAGAAAGTGCCGCATTTGCTGGCACTCGTTGACTAACCAGTTACAGTCAGGATTGGAAGCAAAATGAATCTGAGTTCTCTTACACCACCGGAAGGTCAGAAACACCGCAAAAAGCGCATTGGCCGCGGTATGGGTTCCGGCACCGGCAAAACTTCGACTCGCGGTCATAAGGGCGCGCGGTCGATCTCCGGTTACAGCATTATGCGGGGTTTTGAAGGCGGTCAGATGCCGCTCCATCGCCGCCTGCCGAAGCGCGGTTTCACCAACATCTTCAAGAAGTCTTTCGCTATTGTGAATATCAACCAGTTGGAAAATTTGCCTGGTGAAGTCTTCAATGTAGATCGCCTGATGGAGCTGGGTGTTGTGAAGAAACTGGGCGACGGCCTGAAGATCCTGGGTACGGGTGAGTTGACCCGCAAGATCGTGGTCGAGGCCCATATCTTTTCTGCGGCTGCAGCTGAGAAGATTCAGAAGGCCGGCGGCGAAGCGAAAGTCATCGGTGCGGTCGCGGCTTAGTCTGTATTCATGACGGCAGGCGACTTAACTACTAAACGGCATCGGGGCAGGGGATAAGACTATGGGGAAGTTGTTTGAAGCAATCGGAAATATCTTCCGCATTCCGGACCTCCGGAGGCGCGTGGCGTTCACATTCGGTCTGCTTGCCGTATATCGGTTAGGCAGCTTTGTTCCGACGCCTGGTATCGACGTCAATCGCTGGACCGATTTTTTCACCCGCACGCAGGGATCGATTTTTGGCTTTTTCGATCTCTTCGCAGGTGGCAACATTCGTCGGCTTTCGGTCTTTGCGCTTGGGATCATGCCTTACATCACGGCGTCGATCATTCTGCAACTGCTGACTGTCGTGGTGCCTACGCTGGAGAAGCTTCAGAAGGAGGGTGAACTGGGGCGCCGCAAGATTACCCAGTGGACCCGCTACCTCACTGTTTGCCTTGGGATTGCGCAGTCTTTCGGGATAGCGATCGGCCTTCAGGGGATGAGCGACGGTATTGTCCCCAACCCAGGCATCGGCTTCATTCTGCTTACCATCCTTTCGCTTACCACCGGCACGGCATTTATCATGTGGCTGGGTGAACAGATCACCGAGCGCGGTGTCGGGAACGGCATGTCGCTGATTATCTTCACCGGGATCGTTGTGGGCTTACCTGCGGCCATCGGGAACATATATACCAACGTTTTTGTCACCAAAGAATGGGGTATCGTCACTCTGGTTCTCCTTCTGGCGATGATGATTGCGGTCGTCGCGTTCATTGTACTGGTCGAAATGGCGGAACGCCGGATCCCGGTTCAGTATGCGAAGCGGGTTATTGGTCGCAGGGTCATGGGGGGGCAATCTACTCATATGCCACTCAAAGTGAACGCCGGCGGCGTCATCCCGGTGATCTTCGCCTCGTCCATCCTGGCCTTTCCCCAAACCATTCGCAACACCCCGTTTGTACGCAATAATCAGTGGCTGTCCAGCATTCTCAGTTCTATCTCGCATGCCGAGCCGCTCTATATACTGTTGTTCGTCGGGCTCATTATCTTCTTCTGCTTTTTCTATGTTTCGATCATTTTCAATCCGAACGAAGCAGCGGATAACATGCGAAAGTACGGAGGATTCATCCCTGGTATCCGCCCCGGTCGCAGCACTTCGGACTACATGAACACGATTCTGACCCGAATCACGTTCGTGGGCGCAATCTACCTCGCGATCCTGTGTCTGATTCCGGATATCATGATCTCAGGCATACATTTGCAGCACCTTCCCCTGGTCGGGAACTTCATCGACGCTCACTTTCCCCGGCCAATTCTGGAAGGTCTGAATGTACAGTTCTACTTTGGCGGCACGTCGCTCCTGATCGTGGTTGGCGTGGCAATGGATACGGTCAATCAGATCGAAGCGCAGCTCATCATGCGCCACTACGAAGGGTTTACGCCGCGCGCCGGCCGCATCCGTGGCCGCCGCAGTTCTGTCTGATGGATTCTGGTTATTCATCGGCGGCTCCCGTGTCCGCTGTGCCCTCTCAGTCAGGCCGGGCCGCGACAGCGAAGCGGCTGGCAGTGGTTATGTTTGGCTCTCCCGGGTCGGGGAAGGGTACGCAGTCTAAGTTTGTGGTGGACTGGTTGAAGATACCGCAGATCTCGACCGGCGATATGCTTCGGGACCATATTCGGAACGGAACCGAGGTGGGCAGAGCCATTGAAAGCCGCATGCGGGCGGGTTCGCTGGTTTCTGACGAGTTGGTCAACCAGCTGGTCTATGAACGGATCCATCAGCCGGATTGCGACAAAGGTTTCATTTTGGATGGTTATCCGCGGACGCCGGCTCAGGCTAAGGAGATGATGCGGCTGCTGGTGGCTGTCGGCGCGAGAGAAGTGGTAATTCATCTCGTCGTTGACTACAATGTAATCATCTCCCGGATGACGGGGAGGCGTGTGTGTCTGAGATGCGGCACTCTTTACAACTCCGTCTCCCGGCCTCCGAAAGTGGCGGGTGTCTGTGACCGCGATGGCGAGGGCCTCTCGGTACGGGAAGATGATCGGGAGGAAGTGGTCCGTGAGCGGCTGGATCAATATGAGGCGAGCACCAGGCCTTTGATTGATTACTTCCGTCAGTCGAGTGACCGATTGTTTGAAGTGGATGCAAGTCAGGCGCGGCCTGAGGATGTTTTCGCCAAGATTCAGTCTCTGTTGGGTACCTTTGTCGCGGAAGAACAGGTTTCGGTCTCATGATCGTTCGAAAAACGCGGTCAGAACTGGAAAAGATGCGGCGCAGTGGGTTGTTGGTTTACGAGATTTTGCAGGCGCTGGGCAAGATGGTCCGAGAAGGTGTTTCGACCTGGGACCTCGAAGTGGCGGCCGTCAAGATGATGGAGGGTGCGGGCGCGAAGCCAGCCTTCAAGAATTATTATGTCCCGGCGGCGGGCGAGCGGTATCGGTTCGTTCTTTGTACGTCAGTGAATGAGGAAATCGTTCATGGGATGCCGAATCCGAGGAGGATTCTAAAGAACGGTGACCTTGTTTCCATCGACACGGGAGTATCGCTGGCCGGCTACTTTGGTGATTCCGCTCTGACCGTTCCGGTTGGGGAGGTCTCTGACCAGGTGAAGAAGCTTCTGAAAGTGACAGAAGAGTCTTTGGAGTTGGCGATCGATAAGGTCCGGGAAGGGAACCGCCTTTTCGATATCTGCGGTACGGTGCAGGAACACGTGGAAGGTAACGGGTTCTCCATCGTCAAGGAATATGTGGGCCACGGTATCGGGACGCAGCTTCACGAGGAGCCGCAGGTTCCCAATTATGTGGATCGGCGGAATGAAAATCCAAGGTTGCGTGAAGGCATGGTGCTCGCTATTGAGCCGATGGTGAATGCCGGCAAGCCCGAAGCCAGGGTTCTGAAAGATAAGTGGACGGCGGTGGCGAAAGACGGTTCTTATTCGGCCCACTTCGAACACTGTGTGGCGGTAACGGCGGATGGCCCCTGGGTTCTGACCCGGCCTTAGGCTTTATCGGAAGACGGGAGCGAAAGCCTTGAAAAAGGTGGAAGCCATTGTGGTGGAAGAACTTCCGGCCCTGTTGTTTCGGGTGGAGTTGGCAAATAAGTCGACCGTTCTGGCGCATGGCGCCGGGGCAGCGGGCGGCAGGAATTGGGTCCGGTTGTTACCGGGCGACCGGGTGGAAGTCGAGTTTGCGGAACGTGACCTCACGCGGGGCAGGATTGTTAAAAAGCTCTGAGTTCAGCAGGGTCCCTGGGTACTCGGGACGGGATTGTTAAGTCAGGAAGATTGGCAGGGTATCATGAAAGTTCGCGCATCTGTAAAGAAAATCTGTGACAAATGTAAGCTGATCCACCGCGAAGGCGTGGTCCGGGTCATCTGCTCTAACCCGAAGCACAAACAGCGTCAGGGTTAGGTTCAGGCTAAGTAAGAAGGAATCGGAAATATATGGCACGTATCGCTGGTGTAGATCTTCCGCCCAAAAAGCGGGCGGAAATCGGACTCACTTACATTTACGGAATCGGCCGGACTCGCGCCAAGAGCCTGCTGCACCGCACGGGCATTGACCCGAATAAGAAAATCGGCGACATGACCGAGGATGAAGTCAACAACATCCGTCAGATCCTCGAAGATGAGGGTTCGGTCGAGGGTGATCTCCGTAAGGAAGTCTCCCTCAATATCAAGCGGCATATCGAAATGGCCTCATATCGTGGCCTTCGGCATCGTCGCGGCCTGCCCACGCGTGGGCAACGCACGCACACTAACGCCCGGACCCGTAAGGGACCGCGTAAGGGCACTGTGGCGAACAAGAAGAAAGCGAGTGCGAAAACCTAATGGCGAAGGCTCCTGCGAAAGCTACTAAGAAGAAAGCCTTCAAAAAGAAGGAAAAACGGGTTGTACACATCGGCCTCGTGCACATTCAGGCGACGTTTAACAACACGATTGTGACCATCTCTGATCCGGACGGCAACACCGTTTCCTGGTCGAGCGCGGGTTCTCTCGGCTTCCGTGGTTCCCGTAAAGGGACCCCGTTCGCAGCCCAACAGGCTGCTTTGACGGCGGCCAACAAGGCCAACGAAGTGGGGTTGCGCACCGTGGAAGTTCGCGTGAGCGGACCGGGTTCGGGTCGTGAGTCGGCTGTGCGTGCACTCTCGACGGCGGGTCTGGATGTTCGTTCTATCCGTGACACGACGGCGATTCCGCATAACGGTTGTCGTCCGCCCAAAAAGCGCCGGGTTTGATTCTGGTTTTGGCGCGCGCCCAACAGCGCGCGCCACTTTTTCATTTATAGAAGTACTGGTCGTCAAGCGGGATGAAAGCGCCAGCCGTAAACCGCACATGTCGTTTCCTTAGAAATGACAAGGGAGAATTAACACTTGGCAAGATATAGAGGCCCGGTCTGCCGTTTGTGCAGACGTGAAGGCATGAAGCTGTTTTTGAAGGGTGAGCGCTGCCACTCGGAGAAGTGTGCGATCGAACGCCGCAATTTCGTTCCCGGTCAGCATGGCAAGGATCGCAAGGCGAAACTCGTCGGCTACGGATTGCAGCTCCGCGAGAAACAGAAGGTTCGCCGTATCTACGGCGTCCTTGAGACCCAGTTCCGCAACACGTTCGAAAAAGCTGCTCACATGAAGGGCATTACGGGTGAGAACCTTCTCGCCAGCCTGGAGCGTCGTCTGGACAGCGTGCTTTACCGCATGGGTCTGGCCACCAGCCGCTCGCAGGGTCGTCAGATTGTGCGCCACGGCCACATTCTGGTGAACGGTAAGAAGGTTGACATCCCTTCTTACGTTGTTCGTCCCGGTGAAGAGATCTCTGTCCGCGAGAAAAGCAAGACGAACGTGGCTATCCTGTCTGCACGTGAGGCAACTGCGCACGCGCCTTCGCCCAGCTGGATGGATGTGGACCGCGAAAATTTTAAGGGCCGTATCAATTCCAACCCGCGGCGCGACGAGTTGACGCAGATCCCGATCACCGAGCAGCTGATCGTCGAATTGTATAGCAAGTAATTCTGATATTGAGTGGCTCCGTCGATCTTGTCGCCGGAGCTGCTCTGTTTTGTTCGCGAAAAACCGGCCTGTGCGGATTGAGAAAAAGCCTGGCCGCTATTGGAGTAAATAACGTATGTTCAAGGGATTTCAAAAGCCTAAGCGTCTGGTCGCAAACACTGAGACACTGACGGAGCGCTACGGGCAATTCACCGCTCAGCCGTTCCAGCGCGGTTTCGGTACCACGATCGGCAACTCACTCCGCCGCGTGCTTCTTTCGAGCATTGAAGGTGCGGCCATTACAGCCATTCGGATCGAGGGCGTCGATCATGAATTTAGTCCGATTCCGGGCGTTGTGGAAGATGCGACTGACATCATTCTGAACCTGAAGCAGGTACCGTTCAAGGTGATGAGCGACGGCACCAAGACAGTTCGTCTGGTTGCCGATAAAGCGGGTGAAGTGTTCTCCGGTTCCATCGAAACTGATGCGGACGTGGAAGTTCTCGACCGTCACCTGCACATCGCGACAGTGAGTGAGGGTGGCAAACTCGACATCGAAATGCGTTTGAAGTCTGGTCGCGGCTACGTGAGTGCTGACAAGAATTTCGATGAGGACCTCGCCATCGGCTTTATCCCGATTGACTCGGTCCACTCGCCGGTTCGTAAAGTGAACTTCTCGGTGGAAGCCGCTCGTCTGGGTCAGATGACCGATTACGATAAGCTGACGCTCGAAGTCTGGACGAATGGCGCCATCTCGCCGCAGGATTCCATCGGGCATGCGGCGAAGCTGCTGAAAGATCATATGACGATCTTTATCAACTTCGAAGAGCTTCCGGAAGCAACGGAAGAGCCCGCCGAACGCAGCATGGATCGCACCAGCGACCAGCTCAACCGCAGCGTGGAAGAACTGGAACTTTCGGTCCGCTCCTACAATTGCCTCAAGAACGCCGGCATCCAGTCGATTGGCGAACTGGTGCAGAAGTCGGAGTCCGAAATGCTCCGAACGAAGAACTTCGGGCGTAAGTCGTTGAACGAAATCAAGGAAATTCTGGCCGGCATGGGACTTGGTCTCGGCATGAAGCCGGATGCGCATGGACGTCTGGTTGCTGGTCCGCCTCCGGCGCCCGGTTCACAGGAAGACCTCCCGGACGAAGAGCAGTTTTAACTGCTTCGTCAACGACTACAGTTAGCGACAACAGTTTTAAGAAGATTACTGAAGGTTCAGGCAAATGAGACATCGATTTGGCAATGCGAAGTTAAAGCGGGACGTTGGGGCGCGGAACAGCCTCCTGAAGAACCTCACGACCAGTGTGGTTCTCGAAGAGCGGGTCATTACGACTGTTCCGAAGGCAAAGGCGATTCAGCCGCTTGTGGACAAGATGATTACGCTCGCCAAGCGTGATACATTGCACGCCCGTCGTCAAGCCGCTGCGTTTCTCACGACTCCCGCCTCGGTAAAGAAGCTGTTCGATACCTTGGGTGCGCGTTTTGGACAACGACCGGGCGGTTATACTCGCATCACCCGCCTTGGACCCCGCAAGGGAGATGGTGCCGAACTGGCCATGCTCGAGCTGGTGGGTTCTGAGTTGGTGAAGCGCGCGGCGGAACGCGCCCAGCGTAAGGAAGAACGTCTGAAGGCCCAACAGGAAGGTGTTGAACCCGAAGAAGGCCAGCAGTAGGCTCTTTTATCAGGTTGTGTTATCGGCCACCGGTCAGCGAAAAAGCTGGCCGGTGGCCTTTTTCTTTACGTCGACGGGTAGTCTGAACTTAAGAAGACAGGTACTGCTGTAGCGACACAACCACTTCCGAGTCTTTCCGCGGAGCAGTACCTTGAACTTGACCGTGCCGCGGAGTTTCGGAGCGAGTATTTCAACGGCCAGATGTTTTCGATGTTCCGGGGGAACCCGAAACCACTCAAGAGCCGTCGCGAATTCCCTTGCCGGGTTGCATCTTCAGTTATCCCGGATATTTCACAGGTAGTATGTTGAAATGATCTCCGATCAACTGACTCCCACTGCACTGATTGCCGCGCTGACGTGGCTTGAAGGGGACTTTGCCACCAAACAGATAACGTCTGAACTTGAATCCGCTGCCTGCCGGATTTCTGATCTGGTCCTTGCCATTAAGCAGTACAGCTTCATGGATCAGGCCCAGTTCGATCTTCAGATCGGTCTGGACAGTACGCTCAAAATCTTCGGTCATCGCACCCGCAATGGAATCGAGGCTCGCCGGGAATATGACCCTTCCATTCCAAACATCCCTGCCTTTGCGGTCGAGCTTAACCAGGTCTGGACAATCGGATCCGCAATGCGCTGGACGCCATGGGTGAGCACGGCATGCTGGCCGTGCTCACAAAAGTCACTGCCGACGACGCGTTTGTCACCAGCAAGCCCGCCGGTGAAGGCAGCGGCCTGGGCCGGGAAACCGTGCGCCGTATCGTGGTAAACGGGCATGGCGGCAGCATCGGCGTGGAATCGCAGCCCGGCGACACCCGCTGAAAACAGCCGATTAGCTGGGTCCACCTGCGAGCCTGTATGGCATGCGGGCACTTCGGGTGCCTGACCCTGTGGCCTGATTTCGGGCGCCTTATGGATTCAGTTGATAGTGTGGCTGAAAAGGACCTGCCCCGGGGAAGTACGACTGCGCCCGCACCAGTTCTGCAACTTGCCGCACATGGCCCAGGTCATGGCAAACCCACGCGTTCAGCAGATTCTCCACCGTGAACCGGCCCAGCGTCGGATGAACTCCCACCCGCACCAGCTTCGTTGCATCCAGCGAACGAATCAACTCAACAGCCTCTTCGCGCTGCTCTTCCCAGTGCGCGAAAGATTCTTCCGGATCATTGCCTGAATAGGTACCCTGTGCGTCGAAAATCTTTTCGTCGTAAGGCTCCACTTCCGCGCCATCGGTAGCCAGAATCCGCTCCAGCCGCAGACGAAACAAATGCCCCTCCACGTGGGACATATGTTCCAGAACTTCGGCAATTGACCAGCGGTTCGGAGCCGGTTTCATGACGGCTATATCATCGGAGACACTCGCCATAAGGATTCGAAGGATTTCAGGTGTGGCCGCGAGCTGGTCCAGACAGGGGTGTTCTAGGTCGTGCGGAGGCATATATCCCTTCATGTTAGCGTGATGTCAGCGGGTGAGGACAAACTGCCGGGAGTCGTCGTCCACGGCAGTGATCCGGATCTCGGTCCTTCCTGTCGGCAGCAACGCCGGGAAACGTTCCGCCCATTCCAGCAGCACCAGCGCCCCGCTCGAAAACAGCTCGTCCAGCCCCAGTGTTTCCACTTGCCGCACTTCGTCCAGCCGATAAAGATCGACGTGGAATACGCTGCCCGGGCCGCCGTCGCCGTATTGGTGGATCAGTGTAAAAGTCGGGCTGGAAACTTCCCCTGCAGCGACCACGCCGCGGCCCTCCACTATGCCCTTGGTGAGCGTTGTCTTTCCCGCTCCCAGGTTGCCAATCAGCAGCACGACACCGCTCAATTCCGGACCCAGTTCGCGACCAAGCGCGATGGTTTCGTCCTCAGAGTGCGTGAGGAACGTTTGTGATTCCACGAATAGCCTCCGCCAGGTAGTGCAACAGATCCGTTGCGATCACGGTCTGTTCCGTGGTGGCAGCGGCCGCCAGTTCGCCCGCGCGCCCGTGCAGCCACACCGCTGCGGCAATGGCCCGTTCAGCGTCCTCAGGGAACTGGCCCAACAGCCCGCTCACCATGCCCGTGAGGACATCACCGGTGCCGCCTGTCGCCATCGCGGGGGAGCCTGTCGGATTAATCCAAACCTGGCCGGCGGGGAAAGCCAGCAGCGTTCCTTCGCCCTTCAGTACCAGGATCACTCCGCGTTCTGCCGCAAACAATCGGGCAGCGCTCGGACGATCCGCCTGGATTTGCGGAATTGGCATGCCCGTCAGGCGGCTCATTTCACCCGGATGCGGCGTCAGCACGCGCAACCCCGCACCACCATGCCAATTCTCTCCCGCGATGCAGTTCAGAGCATCGGCATCCACCACCATCGGTTTCGGTAATTCCCGGAATAGCCGCAGCACAACTTCGCGCGTCTCGTCTTCCGTCCCGACCCCCGGCCCGATCGCGACCACTGACCGGCTTTCCGCCAGTTCTCTGATGCGTTCCAGCGCGGTTGAGGCGATGACACCACTCTCTGTCTCCGGCAGCGGTTCCGTCATCAGTTCCGGGCAATAGGCCGCGACCGAAGGAAGTGCCGAAGCGGGACAAGCCACCGTCACCAGGCCCGCGCCGGACCGCAGCGCCGCCACGCCTGCCATGGCCGCCGCGCCGCTTTTCCCGCGCGAGCCCGCGACAATCAGCACATGCCCGAAGCGGCCTTTGTTGCCATCGCGCGCACGGGGTCGGAATAGTGGTCGCAGTTGCGCCCCGGTAATGAGCGACAGCTGAATCGCCTGGTCGTCTTCATAGAGAATTGTCGGTGAACCAATCGGTGCCACCCGCAAATCTCCCATCAGGTTTCGCGCAGGAGGCAGAGCATGGCAAAGCTTGGGAGCCGTGAATGTTACCGTCGCATCGGCCCGTACATACTCGCCCGGAACCACGCCGCTCCAGCCCGAAAGCCCGGAGGGTAAATCGACACAAAACACCTTCGCAAACGGGAAAGCTTCGTTGATCTCGCGAATCGCATAGGCAGCCGGCCCGCTGGCCGCACCCTTCAGACCCGTGCCCAGCACCGCATCGATCACCAGCGTTGTCGTCCGCATTTCCGGCCCGAATCCCCGGTACTCCTGCAACCCGCCGGCGCGCAGCATGTCTAAATTGGCCGCCGCATCACCCTTCATTTCCGCCGGATCGCAGATCAGGACAACCCGCAGTTCGCGCGGCCGGAACCGAATGTGCAGTTGCCGGGCAATCGCCAGCCCGTCCCCACCGTTGTTGCCCTTGCCGCACACCACCAGAATGCTGTGACTATCCAGCGGCGCAAACTTCTCCACCAGATACTCCACGCACCGCGCGGCAGCTGTTTCCATCAGAATGATACCCGGAATGCCCGCCCCAATCGTGGCCTGGTCCACGGCGTTCATCTGTTCCGGCGTCAGTACTTTCAATGCAGGCCCCGTGCAATCAGCACCGTCATGTCGTCCGGCAGTTCCGGGGAATGGCTCCACTGCTTCACCGCTTCCATCACCTTCGCAACAATCTCCGGCGCGTCACTCATCTGATTTTTCAGCACGGCTTCGGCCAATCGCTCCATGCCGAACTCTTCGCCGTACTCATTCTCGGGTTCGGTAATGCCGTCTGTATATGCAACCAGCAGATCGCCCGCCGCCAGCGTGACATGCTCCTCTTCGTATGTTGAAAACGGGAACAGGCCCACTACCGTGCCGGTCACTTCCAGTTCCGTCATCTTTCCGTCGCGCAGAATCATTGGTGCCAGGTGCCCGGCGTTCGTATATGTCAGCCCCCGCGTTGCTTCATCATAGATCCCGAAGAAAAACGTCGCGTATTTTTCGGGGGACGTATTGCCGTAAAGCTGCCGGTTCAACTGCGCGACTAATGCCGAGGTGCTGAACTCCCCCTGCTGCCCCGCCAGCAATTGGGTCCGGATGATGGATTGGATCGAAGCCATCAGCAGCGCCGCCGAAATGCCCTTACCGGCAACATCACCAATGGCGAGTGCGAGGTGCCCGTTCGCCAGGCACAGATAGTCGTAGTAGTCTCCGGAAGCCGAGCGGGCCGGCTCGCAGGCTCCCAGCAGAGAGATTGTCTTCAGCACCGGGGCCGAGCGGGGGAACAACTGCTTCTGCACCTCTGAAGCAATCGTCAGTTCCGATTGCAGCCGCTCTTTTTCCTTTGCCACAACCAGCAGATCTTCCAGTTGTTCTGACATCTGGTTGAAGGAATTCCCCAGGTCCGCTAACTGGTCGTGCCCTTTCACCGGAATGCGATGCGAAAAATCGCCTTTTCCGATCTTCAGCGTTCCTTCGTAGATGTTGTGAACCGCGCCGGTGATGGCTCCGGTCATGGAGAATCCAATGGCTGCCGCCCCCAGTTCCACCAGTGCCAGCAGGATGGAAATGCCGACGAAATAGATCAGGCTGTCCTGCGCGGAATCCATGCGGTCGGCGAACACCGCACCGAGGACTGCCGAGCCGCGTGTCCGGATCACCAGCAGTGTCTTCTCCGGCTTGTTCGGGCGCAGCCAGTGGGCCGCGTCCAGCGAATTGCCCCACCAGAATTCCCGGTCCAGCACGTTGTACGCCTCGGGCACGGTGCCTGCCACGCCGGCCACAAGGCCTCCTTTTGCGGTCACATCCGAGATGGTGATGGAACCAATTCCCGGCACCAGATTCTCCAGAACATTCGGGCCCAGCGGCGCCATCAGTAAAGCGCGCGTACCCGCGTGCTCCGCCAGAGACATCAGGTAATATTTGCCCTTCTTGTAGACGATCCCCGTGTAGGGCTTCCAGGCTTCCGGCAGCGCTTCAATGGTGCTTTGCGGCGGGCATCGCAAAGGCGTTCCGGAATCGCTGGTGATCAGGATCTCCACACCTGGAGCACGATCCTGAAAAAGTGGACCCATCTGGATCACCATGGCGTTCCGCTCCAGCGGTTTCGATTCGCTCAAGACCCTTGCAGGGTCCTGCAGCAGCGTAGCCCGGCGCACCAGTTCGGTCCGCACCAGATAGGTGGCCACCTGCCCCACCACAATCCAGGACCCGCAATACAGCAGCGCCAGAATCAGCAGAATGGGGACTGCGCCGATGAACACATACGTCACGATCAGCCGGTTGCGTAGCCGCCAGATCAGATGCGAACGGCGCAGCGCGATAATCGCCAGCTTCGCCACGCCGAACCCGACCAGCCCGATGGAGAGCAGGATGGAAAGGAACGGGGCCGTTCCGGTCACAATGAAAATCAGATCGAGCAACACCAGCGCAAGCAGGACGAACAGGGGCGCGCGCTTGTTGCTGATGCCAGAGGTAGTCACAGGGGTCCACCTAACAGGATAATGCTACGGTCGGGTTGAATGTGCGATCGCGGGAACTTCGGTTTCGGTGGCTGCCACATAGCATTCCAGACCGACCCGCAGCAGCTCCATCGCACTCTCCGGCGTATCGGCAAACTGAAACAACTCCAGATCCGCCGCTGATATGGTTCCGTATTTCACCAGCGCATCGAAATTCACCACTTCTTTCCAAAAAGCCGAGCCGTACAAAACCACCGTCATCTTCTTCCTGAGCTTTTTTGTCTGCACCAGAGTCAGGATTTCGAAGAGCTCATCCATGGTGCCAAAGCCGCCCGGAAATACCACCAGCGCTTTCGCCAGATACGCAAACCAGAACTTGCGCATGAAGAAGTAGTGAAACTCAAAATTCAGCTCGTTCGTGATCCACGGGTTCGGCAGTTGTTCAAAGGGCAACCCGATATTCAGGCCGATGGTTTTGCCGCCCGCTTCTGCCGCGCCCCGGTTCGCCGCCTCCATGATGCCGGGACCACCGCCGGTACAAACCACAAAGCGGCAGCTGTCTTTGCGCAAAGTCTTTGACCACTCGGTGACCAGACCGGCCAGCGTGCGGGCATCCTGATAGTAGTTGGCGAGGGGGCCATCTGCGTGAACCCGCGCCGACCCGAAAAACACCAGCGTGTCACTGATTTTCTGCTTGTGGAAATGCGCGCGCGGTTCCAGATATTCCGACAGGATTCGCAAGGCCCGCGCTTCAGGCCCATCCAGAAACTCTTCGTTCTTATATGCCAACGGCGGTCTTGTCTGGCTCATGCGTTCAGGCTCTCCACTTTCTTCTTTAGCTCCCGCAGGGTGCGCAGCATTTCCGGCAGTTTTTGAAACGCCGTGATGGCCCGTAGCCAATCTCCGGCTTCAAAGGCCGGGGACCCGGACACCCGCCCGTTCTTCGCAACGTCCCCTCCAATGCCACTCTGCGCGTAGACAATCGCGCCTTCGTGAATCGTCAGGTGGCCGGAGATTCCCACTTGCCCGGCAAGGAGCACGTTCTTTTCCAGAATCGAACTGCCAGCCAGGCCGGTCTGCGCGCAGATGATGTTGTCCTCGCCCACCACGCAG
>JBBQDH010000111.1:0-18522 GCA_038319515.1 Bryobacterales bacterium | reverse complement strand
GACGAAGACCGGAAATAAATCTCGCCATGCACAATCGAGAAATCCGCATTCGAAAGCCGCGAGGTCTTGTCCCGGAACTGGGAAAACAGCGAACTGCCCTTCGCCTCGAACCGGTCCAGCCGTCGATTCGCGAGGCGTGCAATTCCCCGCACCGCCCGGTAGTAAGACCGCATCAGTTCTTCCGGGGAAACCGACCCCGCCAACTCCGCAATCTCATCCTGCCTGTCAAAACTGAACTTGTTGTCGTCCCGGTTCCCCAGGTAATGCAGGAAGCAGCGGATCTCAAACAGCGCCTCGCAGCCGGGAGGCGTCTCACTATCCCCCGCCCCCAGCTTCGCCAGCCACCGCAGCACCTGCAAATCGCGCAGCCCGCCGGGGGAGTCCTTCACGTTGGGTTCCAGATGGTAAATCGTGTCCTGAAACTTCGAGTGCCGCTCACGGGTCAGCTGCGCGATGTTGCGGCCCAACTCTGATCGCGGATCCCGCACCTGCCGGAACAGCGCGACATCACCCGCCAGCAACCGTCGGTCGAGAAGACTCACCGCTAATTCGGCGTTGCCTGCGTCAATCTGATTGCACTCGGCGGGCGTATGCACGGACTGGCTGATGCGCAGACCCTTGTCCCACAGGTCCCGGACACACAAAGAGAGTTCTTCCTTAATGGCGAGTTGAGTCTTCTCGTCCGGCGTGAGAATCAGCAGATCGATGTCGGAACAAGGGAACAATTCCTCCCGCCCGTAACCGCCCACGGCAGCCAGAACGACACCGCCCGGCATGCCTGCCCAGCGTTCCCGCACAATCGAATCGACCAGCGCGGTCCGTTCCCGCAGAACCGCCCCCGCATCGCGTGTTTGAAAAAAGTGATCCCTTATTTCCTGTTCAGTCACGATTTCCTAAATCGCGGCCTCGCCCCGGTCGCCGTTTCTGATACGAATGGCTTCAGCGACATCGTATACAAAGATCTTGCCATCCCCGATTCGCCCGCTGCGCGCGGCGGCGGTAATCGTCTCCAGAACTTCCTCGAAACGGGCATCGGTAACCACCAGTTCGAACTTCACTTTTGGCAGCAGATCCACGTTATATTCCTGCCCGCGGTAAACCTCTTTATGGCCCTTCTGGCGCCCGTGACCACGGACTTCGCTGATGGTCATCCCGTCAATCCCGATGTTCTTCAGCGCTTCCTTTACTTCTTCCAGCTTGAACGGTTGCACGACTGCTTCAATTTTCTTCATGGAGTTAGGCCTCGAATATGTACCCTTCTTCGCCGTGCTGGCTCAGATCGAGCCCCTGTTCTTCGTCGTCCGCGCTCACGCGCATCCCAATCAAAGCATCGCAGACCTTCAGGATCAGGAAAGTACCCACCACCGCCAGCCCGATCGCAATCAGTACGCCGATCCCCTGGTTCACTATCTGCATCGCGTTGCCATCCACAAAGCCGAGCGGCACCACCTTGCCGTTGATCTGCGTGTCGTTCACCGCATTTGTCGCAAAGACGCCGGTCAGCAGCGCACCCAGCGTTCCACCCGCGCCGTGCACGCCGAACGCATCCAGACTGTCGTCATAACCGAACTTGCTCTTCACAGTGGTCACCATCCAGAAGCAGAACACGCCCGCCAGCAGACCAATGAACAGCGCCGGCATGGGCTGCACGAAACCCGAGGCCGGGGTGATGGCCACCAGACCGGCAACTGCGCCCGAGATCCCGCCCAACATGCTCGGCTTGCCCGTGTGCAGCCATTCCGCCGCCATCCACGCCAGTGCCGCCGTCGCCGCCGCAAAGTGCGTGGCAACAAAAGCGCTGGTGGCCAGGCCCGATGCCGCCAGCGCGCTGCCCGCGTTAAATCCGAACCAGCCCACCCACAGCAGGCAGGCCCCGATGGTGCTCAGCACCAGGCTGTGCGGCTTGATCGGATGCTGCGGAAAGCCCCGCCGCTTGCCCAGATAAAGCGCGCATACCAGCGCTGAAACACCAGAGGTTATGTGCACCACGGTGCCGCCTGCGAAATCGAAAGTCTGAATCGCTCCCCCCAGATACGCATTCAGGAAGCCGCCCTTGCCCCACACCATGTGCGCCATGGGGAAGTAAACAATCAGTACCCAAAGGGTCGTGAACAGGGCCATCGCGCTGAATTTGATGCGCTCGGCATAGGCGCCGGAAATCAGCGCGGGCGTGATCACCGCGAACATCAACTGGTAAATCATGAATGTCTGCTGTGGAATGGTGCCCGCGTAGTCCGCGTTCGGCTCTTTGCCCACGCCGTTCAGGAACAGGTACTTGAAGCCGCCAATAAAGGGATTGCCTTCGGCGAAAACCAGACTATAACCCACCAGCGCCCAGATCACCGTAATCAGCGCCATCATCACGAAGCTGTGCATCATGGTGCCCAGAATATTCTTGCGGCGTACCAGGCCGCCGTAAAACAGGGCAAGGCCCGGCCCCGTCATCATCAGCACCAGTGCGGCGCTGACCAGCATCCAGGCGTTATCGCCCGCCGACTGCGCGCTCTTCGCCGCAGCCTCCAGCGCGGCAAGTCGCGCGGTTAAATCTGGTACTGCCTGTAGCAGCAGTGCGAATGTGTTCTGCATGGAACGATAAGGACCCCGATTGAGAGAAAGTCCATTATTTCGCGTCCGCGGCCCGTTCGGAAATACATACTGTGAATTAGCGGTATCGATTTTTTGGATACCGACCATCCACGAAATCCCGTTACATCCCGGTTAGTCAGTTCGCTAAAGGTATTTTCTCTGCCTGATCCACCACCAGCACTTCCAGCGGAGCCTTGCGCCGATCCAGCCGCAGACCCAAACTCCGCATTCCGGTAAACAGAGAATCCTGTGAAGAGCCTTCGAGCGACATCTTCACCACTTCCGGCGGCAACACCTCGCCCGCCGCCAGAGCGAACGGATAGTCATCGCTTCAGATCATAGTCGCCTTTGATCTCCGTCAGATCGACCACCCGCCTGTCCATGAAGCGCGCCAAAACGTCCGCAAACGCGGTCACATTCACGTTCGCCTGCTTCCCCTCAGCATTGTCGGCGTCAGACTCCGCCGCGGATGCCTTGAGCTTCGGACCCGTTTTGCCTGTCACCAGGGCGTACACCGGAAACTCCCGCGGCTCCCGATGGAACCGCACCTGAAACCGGTCGGAAGCAATCCAGTCCGGGCCGACAATCTGATGCGCCTTCAACTGGTACGCGATCCCCAGGTAGTCTTTCAGAGATAGATAGGTAAAGTTCACCTGCGCGCCATCCACGTGCAGCCCGACCTTCACCCCCCCTGCGGAGGAGCCGACGGCTTAACGGAAGCCACCTCGAATTCGGCACGTTTGCCGCGTTGAGCGGACAGCATCGCCACTACAGCCAGACCCGGAATCGCCAGACAAAGGAAGTTCATAGCCTGAAATATGCACCGCGCCCCAATAAAGATCCGCCAGAACAGGCCCGCGCTGACCTAAGACCGAACCGGGCGCATGATAACCTCGTATTCAGTAACATGGCAGCCCAAACCCCGTCCACCCGGCCCGAGCCCGGTACCTATTCCGTTTCGAGTGCGCCGCCGGATATTCCGGTTACCGCGTGGATTTGGCCGCTCGTTGCCGCCTGGATCATTCCCGGCGCAGGCCACTTCCTGCTGAAAAAGACCGGACGCGGAGCGCTGATTTTTGTGTCGGTGGTGGGTATCTTCTTCTTCGGTCTGTTCATGCGCGGCGTGATGTTCACGCCGGAATCGGGCGCGGACTACCTGACCTCCCTGATCAACTACGGCGGTTTCGTTGCCAACCTCTCTGCCGGGGCGCTCTACATCATGGCCTCCATGTTCGGTTATTCGCAGATCGATATGGCCGGCGCGGTACATGATTACGGAACCAAGTTCCTGGTCACCGCCGGGCTGCTCAATATTCTCGCCATGGTGGATACCTGGGAAATCGGCACAGGACGGAAGGACTAACAGCCATGCCAAAAATCAATCTTTCTCACTTCGAAGCTGCCTTTCTTTTCTCACTGTTTACGTCCATTGTCATGGGTATTACCTCGAAGAAAACGCAAAAAGAACAGTTGCATTATGGCGCTCAGTGCTTCGCCTATTTCATAGTGGCGCTGTTTGGAATCGGCTGGGCCATGAAACTGGGGCATGGTTAAACAGATTTGCATACCACCCCACGTTTTTGTGGATTGAGTATTTTCCCGATCTTTTCCTCGTCCCAATTTCGGCTATAATCCCAATATGGAGCACACCTGCGGACCATCTTGCGAGTGTAAAATGGATTTGAATGCAGCGGCCGCCGGTCTGGCTGAAGCCTCCCGACTCCTGTCTGCCTCTATCCTCTCCGGACCCGTTGAACTGATCGAGCTCCACTTCGCCTTCGTCCGCGCCACAAAAGCGAAATTCTCCGGTGCCATGGCCGCTTACAAAGATCACCTGGTGGAAGACGCTGCGACATGAGCAACGCCCCCGTCTGAACCCTGCCCGCAATTGAACCGCGCCATTGAACCCTGCTGCGCCGTCTCACCCACTGCCGGCCCCACCAGCGAAAGGCCGGAGCCGCACGTACTCGTTGAACTGTTTCGAAAAGCCCCTGGAAAGAATGTAAAATGTGGGCAAGCCTATGCGGCTGTTCACAGGGCTCGCCATTCCGGACCGTATTGCATCCAGGATCACCTGGGCTATCGAAGAACTCCGCCCAACGGCCGACCTCCGCTGGTCGAACCCCGCCAACCTGCATATCACCACGAAATTCATCGGCGCCTGGCCGGAAGAAAAGCTGCCCGGGTTGCAGCGAGCCCTCGCTGCACTGGAACCAACTGGCCGGTTTGAGGTGACGGTTTCACACTTCGGCTTCTGGCCAAACCCGCACCAGCCCTCCATCTTCTTCGCCGCCGTGCAGCCGTCCACGGAACTGCAGACCCTGGCGCGTAGAATCAATGAAGCCCTTTCGGTGCTCGGTTGCGAGCCGGAAAAAAACACCTACTCGCCGCATATTACACTCGCGCGGGTGAAGCGCACGGACGTCGGGGCTTTGCGTGAAAAAGTCGCGGCCATGGCCAACATGAACAATTTCGATTTCGGATCTTTCGCCCCCCAGGAATTCCACCTGTACTCCAGCACGCCGTCGCCGGAAGGTTCGGTCTACACCAAAGTCTCGGGATACTCTCTGGTGCACTCCGGCTCGGAGACCGGTCGGGCCCCGGAAACCGGTCCGGCATGATGGGCTTCTTCTCCGTCCTGATCGCCTACCTGGTGGGCGGGATTCCGTTCGGCCTCATCATTGTGAAACTGATGACTGGCGCGGACGTGCGCGCGGCAGGCTCCGGCAACATCGGAGCCACCAATGTTCTGCGCACCACCGGGCGTCTGGCGGGTGTGCTGACGCTGTTGCTCGACGTCGCCAAAGGCGCATTCTCCGTCTGGCTGGCCGACCGCCTCACCGGCGGCAGCGTTCTCTGGATGAGCATGGCCGCGCTTGCCGTCCTCCTCGGCCACGCCTTCTCTATCTGGTTGAAATTTCAGGGGGGTAAAGCCGTCGCAAGTTTCGTGGGCGCCTTCGCTTACCTCACGCCTGTCCCGCTGCTCGCGGTCCTCATTATTTTTCTCCTCCTTCTTTCCCTGACCCGCTACCTCTCCCTCGGCAGTATCGTCGCCGCCGGCCTCTTCCCCCTCGCCTGCTGGATGATTCTGCACCCCGACTGGCCCGTGCTCGTCGCCGCCCTCGGCGGAGCGAGCCTCATCATCTGGCGACACAGTGGCAACATTAACCGGATTCGCGCGGGCAACGAGAACGTCTTCCAGTTCAGGCGAACCGTTCGATGAGTTCGCTCGCCATCATCGGAGGTGGCAGTTGGGGAACCGCTCTGGCCTGCGTTCTGGCTCCGGGGTTTGACGAAGTCCGGCTCTGGATCCACGAACCGAAAATCGCAGAAGCCACCAGCCAGTCCCGCACCAACGAAATCTTCCTGCCCGGCACGCGACTGCCCGATAACGTCGCTGTGGGCAATTCCCTCGAAACAGCGCTGACCGGAGCCGACCTGGTACTCAGCGTCATGCCCTCCCACGTGGTCCGCCCCGTCTACCAGCAGATGATGCCGTTCCTCAAACCCGGCGTTTCGCTGGTCAGCGCCACCAAAGGCCTTGAATCGGGTTCGCTTTTGCGAGTCTCCCAGGTCATCCGGGAAGTCGCCGGCCCAACCCATCCCGTCGCCGTCCTGACGGGCCCCACCTTCGCCCGTGAAGTGGCGCAGGGTAAACCTACCGCTGTTGTCGTCGCCTCGCACGACGCCGAACTGGCCGCCCGAATTCAGATCGCTTTCTCCGGTCCAACCCTTCGCGTCTATGCCAATGACGATCCCATCGGCGTAGAGGTCGGCGGCGCTCTGAAAAACGTCATCGCCATCGGAGCCGGTATCTGCGACGGCCTGGGGCTTGGCCACAACGCCACGGCCGCCCTGATCACCCGCGGCCTCGCCGAACTCACCCGCCTCGCCGTCGCTCTTGGAGCCAAACCCGACACGCTCTCCGGCCTCGCAGGATTGGGCGACCTGGTTCTCACCTGCACCGGCGACCTGAGCCGCAATCGGCAGGTCGGCCTCAAACTCGCCGCCGGGCTCCGCCTCGGTGAAATCGAAGCGTCCACCCCCATGGTGGCGGAGGGCGTGAAAACTACATCCGTAGCCATGCAACTTGCGGAGCGCCACGGTGTTGAACTGCCTATAGTGGAACAAATGCACGCAGTGCTGAATCAGGGTCGTTCACCAGGCGAAGCGATTCAGCTTTTGATGCGCCGTACGCTTCGCTCCGAACGAGAGTGAGTACTGGTAAAAGGCTCAGCGGACAGGCCGAAACTATTCATGTGGCAAGGGGTTAACACGATTGCAGGGGTAGCGGCGCCGGATCTCGACGCGCAACTAATGCTGCGTGTCCGCGATGGCGATGATAACAGCTTTCGTGTCCTTCTCGAAAAACACAGGAATTCGCTGGTCCACTTCCTCTACCGGATGGTGCAGGACCAGCCAGTTTCCGAAGAGTTGGCGCAGGAAGTTTTCCTGCGGATCTACAAAACGCGGGCCAGCTATGAGCCTACCGCGAAATTCACCACCTGGATGTTCCGCATTGCCAACCACCTGGCGCTCAATTGGCTGCGGGACGAGAAACACTCCAGAGCCGAGAAGCGCCTGGATGATGACAAACGCGGCGGCCCGGATGGAGACCGCCCGGTTCGGGAAGTCCCCGACCGCAAGCCAACCGTGGAGCAGCGCCTGTTGCGCGACGCACGGATGCAGGAAATCCGCGATGCAATCGCGCTGCTGCCCGAAAAGCAGCGGGCGGCGGTCTTGATGCACAAGTACGAAGAAATGGAATACGTTCAGATTGCGGGTGTTCTGGAATGTTCGGAGTCGGCGGTCAAAAGCCTGCTGTTCCGGGCCTATGAAGCCCTGCGGGCGCGCCTTGCGCACATGGTGACAGGAGGTTAGCGATGAAGTGCCCTTTACTTTCCGATCAGACAGCCGATGTGCTGCTGGACTACTCAGCCGGTCGCCTGGAGCCGTCGCGAGTGGTGTCGTTCGAAACCCATATGGAGAGTTGTGACCGCTGCATGACGTTTCGCATGCAACAGGCGGACCTGTGGAAGGCGCTCGATACCTGGGAGCCGGAACCGGTCAGCATGAATTTTAATCGCACGCTCTGGCAGAAGATTGACCAGGTCGCAGCTTCGCCATGGTACATAAAATTGGCGGACTCCATGCGTTTCGGGGCCTGGAAACCGGCCTTCCCGCTTGCCGCCGCCGCCCTGGTCATCGCGGCGGGCTTTGTATTCGACCATCCGGCAGGACCGACGCGTAACCAGGTAGCCACTATCAGCGTCGTTTCCGAAGCCGACCAGGTAGAAAATACGCTCGAGGAAGTACAGTTGCTTCGCCAGTTCGACGCCGCCTCGAAACCGATGTAATCGCCATGCGCCGACTCACTCTATTTACGCTCGCCGCCTTGCTGCTCGCCGCCTCAGCTCATGGAGCTGAAAGCAAGCAGAGTCGTGGCCGTGCGGGGGGGGGGGCAGGTGCCAAAGCGCCGGCTGTTCGGAAAGCTCCGGCCGTTCCGGCTCCTAAACCTAATCAGGTCGACCAGCTCCGCAATATGACCCCGCGGGATCGGGATCGGTTCCTCTCCAACGTTCCCCCCGAACGCCGCGAAAAGATCGAGCGCCGCCTGGGAGAACTGCAAAAGCTGCCGCCCGCCATGGTGGACCGGCTCCGCACCCGACAGGAGATGCTCAACAGCTTCCCGCCACCGCGACAGAATCAAATCAAGCGGTCCATGCAGCAGTTCCTGAACATGCCGGATGATCGTCGCGCAACCCTGAACGAGGAGATTCAGCGGATGGCTCCGCTGCCTGATGAAGAGCGTCGTACGCACATGAACACAGAAGAGTTCCGCAACAGGTTTACTGCGAATGAGCAGCAGATGATGGGGAACCTGGTCTCCATCACACCAGGCCCCCAGCAACAGTAACGTTTACTTCAGTTCCGTCATAAAGCCGGGCAGGCTCCACTTCATGTTCAGACTGTCAGCCTTCCACTTAAAGTCCTCGGCCAGCATTTTGCCAACTTCATCCTGACTCTTTCCCGCCTTCACCAACCCCGAAACCTTCACCCGCAGCTTCTCAACGTTGTCGCGATAGGTCTTCAACCCGGCCTTGTCGGTCACCGCCCCGTGACCAGGAATCACCGTATCGAAATCCAGTTGCAACGCTGCGTCCAGGGTCTTTGTCCACTCCACCACGCTGCCGCCGCCGGGGTAGTCGATCAGCGGACTCGTACCCGCCATCAGGTCACCTGTATGAATGGTTTTCAGGGCCGGGAAATAGATGATCGCGTCGCCATCGGTATGGCCACGCCCCATGAACCGGGCGCGAACTTCCTTGCCGCCCAGAAACACGCTGATTTCAGGATTAAAAGCAATCCGCCCAGGTTCGGTCTTCGCCGTACCCGCCTGTTTCTGTTCCACGATTCGCGCGCGCGCCATCGAAGTGGAAAGAATCTCCGCCATAGGCAGAAATTTTGCATTACCACCGCTGTGATCCCCGTGATAGTGAGTGGAGATCACATATTTGATCGGCTGCGAGGTGACAGATTTCACCCTTGCCACGATCTCGTCGTGATCCTGTTCGAACTTGTCGTCAATCAAAATAACGCCTTCGTTCGTCACCATCACGCCGACGTTGCCGCCGTCGCCTTCAATGTTATAAAGGTCTTCTTTAACCTTGTTGATGGTCAGTTTCGGAGCCTGTGTCTGCGTATAGGCAAACCAGGTGAGAGAGAGAAAAGCGGTGGCGGCGGAAAGCCGGATCAGGGTGGCGCGTGTCATCGTTTACATTGCTCCTTTGTCATCTGCGGAAGGGCCGTATACGCCCGGTACTGCAACATCCAAAAGCCGTAAATACACAGTCAACTGACCCCGGTGGTGGATCATGTGGCTCAGCACCATGTGGCGCATGATGGCGGTACGGGGGCTTGAAACCAGAGGCTTACCTGCCAAACTCATCGTCCACGTCGCCAGCAGCGCCTCATCGGTCGCACCTGCAAGGGCCGCACGTCCTGCAGGCGTGTTTTTGTCAAAGGCTTCCATCAGTTCCGCAGTCGTGGCTGCATTAAATCCTGTCTGGCCTGGCTGGACATCCAGATGATCCTGGTTGATGGTCACTGCCGTCCAAAGACCCATCTCCGCAATGTGGCTTGCCAGTCGGCCCAAAGTCATCGATTTCTCGTGCGGTTTCCAGTCGAACTTGCCTTCCGGCACGCATGCGAGGATCTTCCTGGCGCTTGCCATCTCCTGGTCATATTCGGGAAGGAACATCTCACTGATCGTCATACTGGTTCCTTCTAAAGGTACAATAACGGTCATCTCCACACTTGTCCAGCCTGCGGAACCGGTGCTGCAGAAGAAAGCCTCGCTGGTTCGGGACTATCTGCCTGCACTCACCGGACTGCGCTTTTTTTTAGCCCTCTGGGTCATCCTGCACCACATTGCCGGCAAGGGCATGATGCTGGAGGAGTGGACGAATTCCCTGCCGCCACCCGCACAACGCCTGCTGCTGGGCGGCTACCTCGCGGTACAGACCTTCTTCATCCTCTCCGGCTTCGTGATGGCCACCAGCTATCGCGGCTCCAACTGGCGTCGTAAGGACCTGGTGAACTACTTTGCCGCCCGCTTCGCCAGAATCTACCCGGTCTACATACTCAGCCTGCTGGTGGTCTCGAAATTCATTCTGGACAGCATGATGCGACCGACCCGAACGCCCGGCCACAAGGCAACGCTGCTGGTCCAATACGCGTTTGTGCTGCAGGGCTGGTTCGGAGACCTGGGCGTCGGCTGGAACACCCCGGCGTGGACTCTTTCCTGCGAGTTCTTCTTCTACCTCTTCTTCCCCTTGCTGTTCCTCTGGCTACGCAATGCCGGCAAAACAACGCAGTTCACCGTCCTGGCTGTCAGTGTTGTGACGCCCGTTATCCTGGCACATGCGGGCGTGCCGTGGACGTGGAAGCCCCTGTACCATTCCGCCGATTTTGCCGCAGGCATCGCAGCCGCACGGCTCTTCGAACTGCTGGACTGGCGCAGGGTCCGCCCCTTCGCGTGGCTGCTCTACTTCCCCGCCCTGATCCTGGGAGCCATGCTGATCATCAACCCTTTGGTGATGGACCTCGCCAACTATCGTGGCTGGGGCGGCGACGTGAACACCGGCCTGCGCCCGCTCAACGTGATCGCCCTGCTCGGCCTCGGCCTCGGCACCGGACTGGGTGCGAAATTTCTATCGACTCCGCTCATCGAGTACCTGGGCAAGGCGAGTTACTCGATGTATATCCTGCACGTCCCCGTGCTCTGGTGGTACAGCAAATGGGCCATGATGCAAACAGCAATACCTCGGTCAATGGCCGAAGTGTTGTATCTGCTGATCGTCATCACCGTATCTGCAATTTCGTTTGAACTGGTGGAGAAGCCGGCCAATCGGTGGATCCGCACGCGGGTTAAGGCATTTCTTCAATGATGATTGCGGTACAACCTATCGTCGTTGGCCACGTCAGGCTCCCGAGAGCTGCGGTTTTGGCCAATTCCAGTTTCTAAACGAACGTGGGAAAAGCCGCCCGGATGACACTGGCCGCAGGAGTTGGCGGCTCGGTAGCTGGTCGTGATCGAGAGCATCGTATCCCGCCAGATCTGAATTGAACTGCTTATACAAATGCCGGCCACGCGCCGGCGCGACCCGGTTGCGCTCGCTCCCTCGCGTCCTGGCTTTCTGAAGCTTGTCCTGATCGACAGAATCCTGCGGGCGGTTGAGTGCAGCGGCGACAAATCTTCCAGAGGCGCAGTGCGGCACCGGCGTTTTGCGTGGAGCATGGCCTGATTCTCTACTTCTTAGCTTTTATACCTTGTGAAGAATCAAGAACTCGCCCGGGGTCACTTTGCGTCTTTGTTGCCTGGCGAGAAATCGAATGCTCCCGAGGCGATGCGGAATACCCTTAACGTAACGTGAATTGCGGAGAAGTAAATTTCTCGCCAGGCAGCAAAGCCCCCCCTGAACTCTTCTTCAGCGGACGCTACCGCCCCACGCGGTTCCAATACTTTTAAGCCGCCGCGTGCTCCTTATGCTGGAAGCGCACGCTCACCAGTTTCGAAACGCCGGCCTCCTGCATCGTCACGCCATACATCGCCTGCGCCGATTCCATGGTTTTCTTCGAATGTGTGATGAAGATGAACTGGGTATCGACGGCCATTTCGGCGAGGAGCCGCGTGAGGCGGCCAATGTTCGCCTCGTCCAGTGGGGCATCCACTTCGTCCAGGATACAGAACGGGCTGGGCTGGTATTTAAAGATCGCCATCAGCAGGCTCAGCGCGGTCAGCGCCTTTTCGCCACCCGAAAGCAGCAACACGTTCTGCAGCTTCTTGCCAGGGGGAGATGCAATGATGTCGATGCCGCTCTCATTGACGTTGGTCTCGTCGGTAAGCCGCATTTCGCCCGTGCCGCCACCAAACAGCGTCTGGAAGCACTGCTTGAAGTTCTCGTTGATGACCTTAAAGGCTTCAGAGAAGCGCGTTTTCGAGAACTCGTCAATTTCGTGGATAGCCTTTTCGGTGTCGCGAATCGAGTCGAGCAGATCCTGGCGCTGGGCAGTCAGGAAGTCAAAGCGCTGCTGCGCTTCCACGAATTCTTCGTATGCGGTCGCATTGACCGCACCCAGGTTCTCAATTTTCGCCTTCGTCTCCTGATACTGCTGCTCCACCGCCAGCAGGATATCCATCGCGGTGTCTTCCGGGATCTCCAGTTCAGCTACCGCAACGCCCAATTCCTTGCGGCTGGTCTCGTCGAGGAACTGTAGTTCAGACTGCCGACGGGTCAAATCGACTTCCACTTCCGAGCGGTTGTGGTGCCCTGCTTCAATGCGGACACGCAACACGCGCAGAATTTCCTCAGAAGCAGAAAGTGATTCCCGATACTGGCCTTCCTGCTGTGCCATTTCCAGCACCGCGCGCTCGGCAACGGCGATCTGTTCCGTCAGGGACGTCAGCTTCTGATCGAGCCCGATGTTTTCGTTGAGAATCCGCGCACGGTTTTCACCCCAGCGCTGCACTTCGGTGGTGATCTGCTGGCGGCGGTTCGACATCTCCCGGAACAGGTTTTCGAGGCGCGCCAGAGCCGACTTTTCACCGCGATGCCGCTCTTCCAGACCTGCCAGTTTGGCACGCAGGACGGCGTGTTCTTCGCCCATTCCCTGAGCTTCCGTTTGCGCCAGGTCGAGCTGTTCGCGCAAGGCTTCCAGCGCCTGTTCGCGATCTGTACGCTCGTTGTCTTTCTGCTCCACCAGCATCTGATTTTTGGCGCGGTTTTCATGCGCGCGCTCTTCCTCGCGTTTCAGCCGTTCCAGTTCCTGGCGGGACACACCAATGCGTGAATTCGCGCGGTTGATCTCCTCGTTGGCGCGCCGAATCTCATGATCGAGGGAAACTGCATCCTTCTCACGAGCCTGCTGCAACTGGCGCAGACGTTCCAGATTCGATTCGAGCGCGGCGGTCTGGTGCTGTAGTGCTTCCTGTTCGCCGGTCTTCGCGGTCAGCAGGCGTTCCTGCTCCTTCAACTGCGTTTCGTAGTCGCGCAGTTCGCGCTTCAGAACCAGCGGCCCACTCGACTTCTTGCGACCACCGGTCAGCATACAACCGTGATAGCTTTCGCCATCCGGCAACAGAAAGTAAGCCGAGGGATGCGCGTCGGCAAGAGTGCGGGCTTCTTCGCGATCATTTGCAAGGAAGCAGTTGGCGAGGCGCGGCAGGTTGCCGGTCTGGCCGCTAAGGCCATTCGAGAATGTAACAAAATCAGTGAGACGGGGCAGCGCAAGTCCGAAATTGTCGACCGGCGGAACCGCCTGTCCCATCTCTACAAGAAAGGTCGCGCGGCCTTCCATCTGCGTGCGCAGCAGGTTCATGCTCTGCTCCGCCTGATTCCACTCCTTCACCACGACGTATTCCAGTTCGTCGGTCAGGAATTCTTCCACCGCGCGTTCCCACTTCGGGTCCACTTCCACGAAGTCGGCCAGAACGCCCTGCGGACGGAACTGTCCGGCGCGACCGCCTTCGATTGCCGTCAGCAGCTTCTTCGTCGATTCCGTGGTGTAGCTGTGGTGCGAAAGGATGTTTTCAAGCGATTCGCGCTTGGCCCGCAGACGCGAGCAATCCGCACGCAACTGATCGAGACGAAGGCGGAGCTCATGCGCTTCGCGACGCTTCTCGACCAGACCTTCGTCGGTCTCTTTACGGTCGGCGATGACAGTGCGGATCTCTTCCTGACGCTCGGCGATCTTCTGCGTCAGGTCCTGCTTCACGCCCGTGAGGCGGGTGATTTCCGCAGTCGCGATTTCCTCGTCTTTCTGGACGCGGGCGCGCTCACGCTCAATACCGGCCAGGTAGGTTTCGGCCTGGGCCAGCTGATTCTTAATGGTGGAAGCCTCGCCCAACAGGCGGAGAATCACCGAGCGGGACGCTTCAATGGTGCGCTCAGCTTCGCGGACACGCAACTGAATCTGGTCGCGCACGCGGTTCTTTTCCATCAGCCCGGCGCGGACTTCCTGCATCTCCTGTTCGAGCGCCGCGGCGTTCTCGGCAAACGCCGCGCGCTCGGTCTGGTTGGCCGTGATGCGTGTTTCCAGATCGCCCGATTCCTGATCGGCGCGCGTCATCCGCTGATCGATATTGGCAGATTCGCGAACCTGGGATTCCAGGCGGCCTTTGGTGCGCTCAGCTTCCACGCTCATGGCTGAAAGCTGCTGACGAGCCTCGGTCAACTGGGCTTCCAGAGCGTAGAAAACCTCCTGGGTTTTCTGGCGTTCGGCGTCTTTATCGCCAGCCTGAATGGTTGCGTCTTTCAATTCCGCGCTGGCCTGTTCCAGCAGCGCGGCGGCCTTTTCGGCCTCTACCTTTAAGGTCACGTAGCGGCCTGCCAGAACAGTGCGCAGTTGGCCTTCGAGTTCACCCTTCAGTTCCTGGTAACGCCTGGCTTTAGCGGCCTGACGCTTGAGGGAATTCACCTGGCGCGTGACTTCTTCCAGAATGTCGAAGACGCGGGAGAGGTTCTGCCTGGAGCTTTCCAGCTTCGCTTCGGCAAGGCGGCGGCGGCTCTTATATTTGGTGATGCCGGCGGCTTCTTCGAGCACGGCGCGACGGTCCTGCGGTTTCGAGGAGAGAATCTGGCCGATGCGGCCCTGTTCAATGATGGCGTAGCTTTCCGGGCCAAGTCCGGAGCCCATGAAGATATCCTGAATGTCGCGCAGGCGCGCCTGGCGACCATCGATCAGATATTCGGATTCGCCCGACCGGAACAAGCGGCGGGTAATGGTGATTTCGCCGGCTTTGGAGTTGCCGTGGTGCTGGGGTGAATGAGTTGCCGAGTGAGTTGCCGCGTGCATCGCCGCATGGTGGGCGTGCGGGATTTCCTGGACCTTCCCGGCTTTTTCAACTTCCACGTCTTCAGATGCCGGTTCCACTTCCGGCATGGCGTGAGCGGCGGCGAGGAGCGGTGCCTCCTGGGCCATGGGGTCGACCAGAACCATGGTGACTGAGGCCATCCCGAGAGGTTTGCGGGTTTTGGTGCCGGCGAAGATGACGTCTTCCATCCGGGTGCCGCGCAGACTGCGGGCGGACTGCTCCCCCAGGACCCAGCTAATGGCGTCACTCAGGTTCGATTTACCGCAGCCGTTGGGACCAACAACCGCCGCAATGCCTCCCCCGTTGAAACGGAGCTCGGTACGGTCACAGAAGGACTTAAAGCCCTGCAGTTCGACCTTTTTCAACTTCAGCACAACTGCACCTCGGAAAGCGAAAGCTCGGGGGAGAGCTTCACCATACTAACCAGGTCCCGGACAAAAGTAAAGTGGCAACCATACCGGATGCTGTGGGGCTGTGAGATCGACCACAAGATGTTGGGGAGTGGGCGAAGTTGCGTTTCGTTGCTGGTGCCGACGAAAAGCGTGCGGGAAAGGGATCCAGGAGGGTTCGACCGGCGGGTGTCGAACCGATACGGGTAAACCGACGGATTTATTTCAACAGCCGCGACCTGAGCGTCAAACTCAACAGGTGGCGGAAACGCTTGAAATTCAGAAGTCGGGAGAGGCATGACCGCTTGCGCGGGGCAGTCTGCGGGTCCGCGAGAAACTGGCGAGGATCGGCTTTCGGTCAATCCCAGACGAGTTTCAGGCGGGAGTACTCGGCGAAGCGGCAGTCGCTGCTGAGCATTTGCATGTCTTCGGCGATGGCCTGAGCGATCAGGAGGCGGTCGAAGGGGTCTTTGTGGTGAATGTGGACCGGCAACGCAGACAGCCCCGCCAGGTGGGTGAAACGCACGGGCAGGGTTCGGGCTCCCAGGGCGGCGATGCCCGCTTCTACATCGGCGGAGGTGAGGCGCAGCATAGGCTTGTGGGCGATCTCCCAGCCGGTCAGGATGCTGACAAAGCACTCCACGCCATGGCGATCCAGCGCGCGCTCGGCAGCTTTGGGCAGCGGACGATCATCCATGAGGCAGAGAAATACGTTGGTATCGAGGAGGAGCCTCATTGGCCGGAAGCGGCTTCGAACAGGTGGGCGATTTTTTCATCTTCCGCCTGCGAGTCCCAGCCGGGATAGAGGTTGAGCTTGCCTTTCAGGAAGCCCCGACCGCGCCGTGACGGAGACGGGTTTCCTGCCGCCACCAGCTGGGCTACACGGGCGCCACGATTGGTCAGGAAAACTTCCTCGCCCTCCAGCATCGCGTCAACCAGACGGGAGAGCGTGTTCTTGGCCTCTTTAATTCCCACTTCCATGACACGATGGTAGCTATGCCAGGTAGCTACAGTCAAGGGAGCGTATCAAAGTAATGGCTCCAGAGGAGAAAAACGTGAACGGCAAAATTTGTTACATCGAAATACCGGCGACGGATGTGGCGCGGTCAGCGAAGTATTTCTCACCGGACGGCCTCCGGCTGAGCCTGGATTTATGACCTGCATCATGGTGGACAGCGTGGCCGACGCGGTGGAATCGGTCAAAGCGCAGGGCTTCGAAATCGTGCAGCCTATCGGGGTGGGCGCGCCGGAACTCACCGTGCGGTTCCCGGATCCCGGCGGGAATGTAATGGGGCTTTATCAGGAGCCGTCGCGCTAAACCCGCACGCCGATCTTCCAGAGCCCATAGCCGATGGCTTGCCGGAAGTAGAGGTACCAGCGTTTGTATGGCGGGGTGTCGCCTGCCTCGCGGGGAGAACCGTAGACGGTGAACCCGGATTGGCGCAGGATTCGCTTCACACGGAACAGGTGGTAGCCGTCACTCACGATGATGCAGGAACGGAGGCCCATGCGGCGCAGAATTTCGGATGCCGCCGTGAGTGAGGACGCCGTGGACGCACCTTCATCCTCCACAATAATGGCTTCTGCGGGGACGCCGCGATCAATCAGGTAAGACCGCCCGACGCCGCTCTCTGTGAAGGAAGGATCACCACCCGGGCCACCTGTAGTCATGATGTAGGGCGCCATCCGCTGGCTGTAGAGCTCGGCGGCACGGTCCAGGCGGAGCTTCAGGACGGGCGACGGGCGGCCACGATATTCCGCCGCTCCCATCACGACGATGACGTCCGCAGGCCGGGCCTCATCAATGATGCTCTCGCGCCCGATCCGCACCGAAAGCGCAATCAGATACCCCAGCACAAACATCACCAGGACCATGGCCAGCAGGACGACAGCGTGTTTAAGGTGAGTTCTTATGATTTCAATATTGTACGGGATGGGGGCTCCGCGCCTTGAGGTTGCCGATTTCCTGCCGTTCCAGGCGTGGCGTTACCGCGCGTCGTGGGTCTTGAACATTCCTGCGACCAGGCCTGCAGCCAGCACGGTACCGGCGGCCACCGCTTTCGTGAGCAGTTCGGAGGGGCCATCTGGTCGCGCCACGGAATTCATCGCCTCCATCGTGCCGGCGCGGGAGCGCGCAAGTTCCAGTTCCAGGCTCCGGAGCCCCTGCTTCATCGCCCAGCGGTGATTGGCCTCAAAGGCTGGTCGCAGCACCGGTGTCAGTATGCGAAGAAGTGGCTTTTCCGCAGCCAGCTTCCAATCGAACGTGACATCTGTAAACTGCCCGTCCTGCACGATGGACCAGATACCCCGGCCATCGAAATCACCGCCGGCGCGAATAGCAATGCGGCTGGGTGGCAGAACCTCAGTGGTCGTGGCTTCCCAGCGCAGTTCATACGGCAACCAGCCTTTCGTGAGCAGACTGATCCGGCGGCGCAGGCCGTCCTCGTTTCCCGGCGCCACTTCATGCGCAGACATATAGACAGATGGCCACCAACGCGGATAGTCGAGTGCATGGCTGAGGATCGCGTAAATTTCTTCAGCCGTTCCTTTCACCCGCCACCGGGAGATGAAGTGATAGTGATTCGACATGGACTCTCTTCCTCTATTCATAGCGCATTTTCGTAAGGTGCGATACAGTGCTCTTCATGAGATTTTTGCTGATCACTTTGTTTGCCGGCCTGCTGTTTGGCGCGGACGAACCGGGGTTCAAAACCCTGTACGACGGAAAGTCGCTGACGGCCTGGAAACTGGTGGGGGGACACGGCGTTGGCTATCTGCCGGAAGGCGACCGGATCATCTGCCCGAAAGAGGGAGGGGGTAATCTTTTCACTGAGAAGGAGTACGCGAATTTCGTATTCCGTTTTGAGTTTAAGCTCACGCCGGGTGGGAACAACGGCGTCGGTATCCGGGCACCCTTTGAGGGCGACGCGGCCTACAAGGGCATGGAGATTCAGATCCTGGACGACGGCGATGCCAGTTACAAGGGCGTGATCAAGCCCGAACAGTACCACGGTTCGGTTTACGACGTGATTCCCGCCCGCACCGGCTTTAGGAAACCGGTGGGCGAATGGAACGAAGAAGAGATTACCGCCAATGGCCGCCGGATCATGGTCAAGCTGAATGGCGTGATCATTCTGGATGCCGATCTCTCGATCATCAGGGAGGAGAAGG